>NZ_JBIAXG010000001.1:0-424710 GCF_042896465.1 Streptomyces sp. NPDC001292 | reverse complement strand
GTGCGTGTCCGGCTCCTGGGCGGCGTGGCGGGCGCAGGCGTCGGTGAGGGGTTCCAGGAGGCTCAGGGGGTCCGGGAGGGCGTGCTCGGGGCCGCGCAGCGGGCCCGGGGGGTTCGGCCGTCGGGCGTTCAGTGGTGCAGGGGCCAGGACGTGGAGTGCGTGTCCGGCTCCTGGGCGGCGTGGCGGGCGCAGGCGTCGGTGAGGGGTTCCAGGAGGCTCAGGGGGTCCGGGAGGGCGTGCTCGGGGCCGCGCAGCCAGCGCACCTGCTGATCGTCGTCGCCGGGCAGGCGGGCCGGCGGTACCAGGACGTAGGAGCCGCGGCAGTGCCAGCGCAGGCCCGGGTGCTCGTCCATGGTCTCCGGGTGGCAGTCCAGCTCGCAGGGCCACCACTCGTCCTCGTCCTCGGGCGTGCCGCGGGTGAGGGTGAAGAACAGCATGCGGCCGTCGTCGCTCTCGGCGACCGGACCGACCTCGACGCCCTCCGCGAGCAGCCGCTCGAGGGCCTCGCGGCCGGCTTCCAGGGGTACGTCGAGGACGTCGTGCACCATTCCGGTCGCGGTGATGAAGTTGGCCTGCGGCTGGTGCCGGGCCCAGCGCTCGATCTGGGCGCGGTCGGTGGTCGACTGCGTCTGCCAGGCGAACGACACCGGGTGCCGGGCGGGCGTGGGACAGCCGACGCGGTCGCAGGAGCAGCCGTATCCGGTGGCCGGGTGCGCGGCGGGCGCGAGGGGCAGTCCCGCGGTGGCGGCGGCGAGCAGCAGGCCCTCACGACCGCCGTCGCCGGCGGTTTCCTTGGGGCGGCGTCCCCACAGCCACCTGGTGAGTTTGCCCTGCCGGCCGGTGCGGTCGCCGAACTCCGCGCTCATCTATCCCCTGACCTCGCTGGTGTGGACAGCATGTCCCATGGTCCCACCATCCTCCGCCTCGGGGGGCCGGAGCCCGCAACCGGGGGTGGCCGTGCCCGCATCCGGGGTGGCCGTGCCCGCATCCGGGGTGGCCGCGGCGGCGCTCAGCGCGGCGCGAGCCCGTACAGCGCGTAGTCGACGAGGGTGTCGGTGTACTCGTAGGAGATCGGCGCGGTGCGCTGGAGCCAGCGCTGGGCGAGTGGGGAGACGAAGAACTCCAGGGCGATCCGCGGGTCGACGTCGGGGCGTACGGCGCCGGCGTCCTGGGCCGAGCGCAGTCTGCGGACGTAGAGCTCCAGCTGTGGCTGGAGCAGCTTGGCCACGAACTGCCGGCCGAGCTGCTCGTTCACCACGCCCTCGGCGGCCAGGGCCCGGGCGGGCGCCTCGAACGCCGGGTCGAAGAGTTCGTCGACGGTGGCGCGCAGGACGGCCTTGAGGTCGGCGGCGAGGTCACCGGTGTCGGGGATCCCGTACGGCTGCCCGTCCCCCTGCCGGGCCGCCGCCTGTTCGCCGAGGTCGAGGAACGCCTCCATGAGCACGTCCGCCTTCGAGGTCCACCAGCGGTAGATCGTCTGCTTGCCCACCCCGGCCCGCGCTGCGATCGACTCGATCGTGGTCTTCGGATACCCGGTCTCGGCGACGAGCGCGAGCGCGGCGGCGTAGATCGCGCGGCGGGACTTCTCACTGCGGCGGCTGGCGTCGGGGGCGGGCTTGTCGGGCATGCGCCGACGGTAGCAGGGAGGTGAGACGGCGCGTCTCGCCGCTCCTCCCGAACCGTGCGGGTCCGCGCCCCGCCTGTGTGCCGGGGCCGGTTGCTAGCGCGTCGGGTCCGGGGGTGGCCAGGGGTCGCCCCAGTCCGTGTCGCGGGCCGCCTTGTACAGGTCGCCGTGGCGTTTGGTGACCGTCTCCCGGCGCAGGCCCTCGTCGGGCGTGCACAGGTTCAGCAGGACCTGGCCCTTGCGGATCTGGGGGCGGCGGACGACGCGCGCGGAGGCCGGGACGACCGGGAAGCGGGTGGCGGCGACGTAGCTGAACTTCTCGTCCTCGTAGGCGAGGGAGCCGCCCTTGACCTGCCGGTGCAGGGAGGACCGGCTGACGCGGGCCGAGAAGTGGCACCAGTCGGTGCCGGGCACGATCGGGCAGGCGGCGCTGTGCGGACAGGGCGCGGCGACCTGGAAGCCGGCCGCGATCAGCCGGTCCCGGGCCTCGATGACGCGGGCGTAGCCGTCGGGTGTGCCGGGCTCGACGACCACGACGGCGCGGGCGGCGGCCGCGGCGGCGTCCACGACGGCCGCGCGGTCGGGCTCGGTCAGCTCGCCCAGGACGTAGGAGACGGTGACGAGGTCGGTGTCGTCGAGGGTGAGCGCCGCGCCGATCCGGGCGCGCTGCCAACGGGCGTCGCGCAGGGCCGGGTCGGCCTCGGCGATCTCCCGGCCGAGGGCGAGCGCGGGCTCGGCCCAGTCGAGCACGGTCACCGGCCGGGTCCCGTCCCAGGTGGCGCCGACGGCCCACGCGGCGGCGCCGGTGCCGCCGCCGACGTCGGTGTGGCTGCCGGGCGTCCACTCCGGCACGGCCTCCGCGAACGCTTCCAGCGCCGAGCGCACCGCCTCGAAGGTGGCCGGCATCCGGTACGCGGCGTACGCGACCACGTCCGCGCGGTCGCGCAGGATCGGCGCGTCGGTCGGGGTGCTCCCCCGGTAGTTGGCGATCAGCCGCTCCACGGCGCCCGCGGCCTGCCGGGGCGGCAGTCCGTCGAGCAGACCGGAGAGCGCGGCGCGGAGGGTCTCCGACGTGGGTACGGCGTCGTTCACCGTGCGATTCTCTCAGGTCCGGAGGGCTGCCCGGACCCGCTCGCGTCTCTCACGTCCGGCCGGCGGCCCCAACCGGCCAGGGCCCTCGAGCTCCGGCGCATACCCCGAAAGACACTGATGCCCCTCAAGCTCCCTTACGCACCTCGAATCACCTAAGCCCCTCAAGGGACCGCCTGCCCGAACCCGACCAAGTCCCGGTACACCACTAGGCCCGCAGGGGCGCGGCGATGCGCAGGGTCGCGCGGACGGCAGCATTGTCCGCTGCGGCCCGGGTCGCCACCCCGCTCCCACCCACAGTGCGGCGGGACAGACAGACCTCGACGGGCTTCTTGGAGAGCATCGCGTGCGCCGCCGCCGCGGTGGTGGCCCTGCGGCTGCAGGCGACCTCCGGAGTTCCGCATGGGTAACCGGTCGCCACACCGTGCAAACCGCGACCTCGCTGAGGCCCTGACGGCCCTCTACGCGGTGTTCGCCCTCGTCTCTCAAGCGCCGCCACGCACCCCCAACCGCCCACGCCCCTCAGGCCCGGCGGGCCCCCCGGACCGCTCGGGCCAGCCGGGTCGCCGCTGCCGCCCGTGGGGCGTTCGCCGGGGGGCGTCGGCGGGGGTGGACCGTGTTGGCCAGGAGCACCAGGAAGGTGTCCGTGGCGGGGTCGAGGACCAGGGACGTGCCGGTGAAGCCGGTGTGGCCCGCCGCTCCGCCGCCCGCCAGTTCGCCCATGAACCACGGCTGGTCCACGGCGAAGCCCAGGCCCGGCGGGGCGAGCAGCAGCTCGACGAAGTCGGGGCCCAGGATCCGGGCGGGGCCGTAGGAGCCGCCCGCGAGCAGCGCGCGGCAGAAGACCGCCAGGTCGGGGCCCGTCGAGAACAGGCCCGCGTGCCCGGCCGCACCGCCCAGCGCCCAGGCGTTCTCGTCGTGGACCTCACCGCGCAGCATCCCCCGGTCCGCCTTGGCCCACGGTCGCCGCTGGTCCTCGGTCGCCGCCGCGCCGGGGCACGGGCCGAAGCGGGTCGAGGCCATGCCCAGCGGGCGGGTGATCCCGTCGTGGACCAGGACGTCCAGGGGGCGGCCGGTGACCCGCTCCAGGACGTGCTGGAGCAGCAGCGGGTTGAGGTCCGAGTAGGTGTACGTGCCGGGCACGCCCACCGGGGCCTCCGCGCGCAGCATCGCCGACCGGGCGGCGTCGTCGGGGCAGTCGTACAGCGGGAGTTCGGGGCGCAGCCCGGAGGTGTGGGTGAGCAGCTGCCGTACGGTGACGCCGTGCGCGGCGGCCGCCCGGAACTCCGGCAGGTACGCCCCCACCCGCGCGTCGATGCCCAGCGTGCCCCGCTCGATCTGCTGCACGGCGGCGACCGCGGTGAACAGCTTGGTGAGGGAGGCCAGGTCGAACGGCGTGTCCACGGTCATCGGCACCCGCTGGGCGGGCGGCAGTTCGACACCCCGGTCGGTGACGGGGTCGTAGGACGCGTACCGCACCGCCCAGCCCGCCGCCTCGGCGACGGCCACCACCGGGCCGCGCCCGGCGATCACGACGGCGCCCGCCGCCCAGGGGTGCTCCCCGATGGTGAGGTCGTGGACCTCGCGGACGAGGTGACGCAGCTCGGCGGGGTCCAGTCCGGCCTTTTCCGGTGTGTCCCCGCGCAGTCTCGGTGCGCTCAGCTCTCCTCCTGCACGCTCTCGGCCGCACGCGGCTTCCAGGGACGGCACATTCCCATGAAGCAGGCCAGCGCCACCAGCGCGGCCGCCAGTTGGACCAGCGCCATGGGCACGGCGGTGTGCTCCCCGGCGATCCCGACCAGCGGGGAGGCGACCGCGCCGATGAGGAAGGAGGACGTGCCGAGCAGGGCGGACGCGGAACCGGCGTGCCGCCGGGTGCGCATCAGGGCGAGCGCCTGGGTGTTGGGCAGGGTGACGCCCATCGCGGACATGAGCACGAACAGCGCGGCGGCCACGGGCACCAGGCCCACGCCCCCGAAGACCCCCGTGGTCATCAGCAGCAGGCCGGTCGCGGCCAGGATGACCACGGCGAGGCCGACGGCCAGCACCCGGTCCAGGCGGACCCGGCCGACCAGCACCCGGCCGTTGATCTGGCCCACGATGACCAGCCCGACCGAGTTGAGCCCGAACAGCAGGCTGTACGTCTGCGGGGAGGCGCCGTAGATCTCCTGGATCACGAACGGCGAGGCGGCTATGTACGCGAACAGCGCGGCGAAGGCGAAGCCGCCCGCGAGCAGGTACCCGCTGAAGGCGCGGTCGGCGAGCAGCCCGCGCATCGAGCCCAGCGCCTCGCCCACCCCGCCGCCGTGCCGGCGGGCGGGCGGCAGGGTCTCCGGGAGCCGGGCCCAGACGACCGCGGCCAGCAGTGCCCCGACCACCGTGAGGACGACGAACACGCCCCGCCAGTCCGTCACCCGCAGGATCTGCCCGCCGATCAGCGGCGCCACGATCGGGGCGACCCCGGATATCAGCATCAGGGTGGAGAAGAAGCGGGCCATGGCCACGCCGTCGTACAGGTCCCGGACGACCGCGCGGGCGATCACGATGCCGGCCGCGCCCGACAGGCCCTGGGCCAGCCGGAAGGCGACCAGCGTCTCGACGTTCGGGGCGAGCGCGCACAGTGCGGTGGCGAGGACGTAGACGGCCAGCCCGGCCAGCAGCGGGCGGCGGCGCCCCCACCGGTCGCTCATGGGGCCGACCACCAGCTGCCCGAGCGCCATGCCGGCCAGGCAGGCGGTCAGCGTGAGCTGGACGGTGGCGGCCGGGGCGTGCAGGGACCGGGTGACCTCCGGCAGGGAGGGGAGGTACATGTCCATCGCGAGCGGGGGCGTCGCGGTCAGCCCGCCGAGGATCAGGGTCACCAGCAGCCCGGCACGGCGGGCCGCGCGCGCCGGTGGTCCGGCGAGTCCCCGCTCCGGTACGGCCGTCTCCGGCGCGTGCGGTGCCGGCGCCCCACCCTCCGACATGTCTGTCCCTCCCACTACGGCCCTCTCCGGCCCTCTCCCGCTGATCCGCCGCCTATGCTCTCAGCTCGTACGCCGTGCCGAGGAACGCGTGAGCGAGGGTGGGGTCCGGGATGTCGGAAGTGTCCGGGGTGGCGGAGCAGACGGTGCGCTGGGGGATTCTGGCGACCGGCCAGATCGCGGCCGCGTTCACCGCGGACCTGGTGGACCTGCCGGACGCCGAGGTCGTGGCGGTGGCCTCGCGCGCCGAGGAGCCGGCGAAGGCGTTCGCGGAGCGGTTCGGGATCCCGCGGGCCTACGGCGACTGGGATGCGCTCGCCCAGGACCCGGACATCGACGTCGTCTACGTCGCCGCCCCGCACGCGGCTCACCGGGCGGCCGCCGGCCTGTGCCTGGCGGCCGGGCGGAACGTGCTGTGCGAGAAGCCGTTCACGCTGAACCTGCGGCAGGCCGAGGAACTCGTCGCCCTCGCCCGGGAGCACGGCCGGTTCCTGATGGAGGCCATGTGGATGTACTGCAATCCACTGGTACGGCGGCTGAAGGCACTGGTCGATGACGGCGCGATCGGCGAAGTACGCACCGTCCAGGCCGACTTCGGGCTCGCCGGCCCCTTCCCGCCCTCGCACCGGCTGCGCGACCCGCACCTGGGCGGCGGGGCGCTGCTGGACCTCGGCGTCTACCCGGTGTCGTTCGCGCAGTTGCTGCTCGGCGAGCCGTCGGACGTCACGGCCAGGGCGGTGCTCTCCACGGAGGGCGTCGACCTCCAGACCGGCGCGCTGCTCTCCTGGGACGGCGGCGCGCTGGCCCAGCTGCACTGCTCCATCACGGGCTCCACGGCGACCTGCGCCTCGGTCACCGGTTCCAAGGGCCGGATCGACGTGCCCTCCGGCTTCTTCCACCCGGAGCGTTTCGTCCTGCGCCGGCACGGCCGTGAGCCGGAGGAGTTCACCGCGGACCCGGCCGACGGGCCGCGCACCAGCCTGCGGCACGAGGCACGGGAGGTGATGCGGGCCCTGCGCGCCGGCGAGACGGAGTCGCCGCTCGTGCCGCTGGCGGGCACCCTGGCGGTGATGCGGACGCTGGACGCGGTGCGGGAGCGGATCGGCGTGCGGTATCCGGGGGAGGCGGGCGGACCGGACGCCGGCCAGGCCCGGGAGGCCGCGCTCGCCTGAGCCGCGCGACGTCGGCGGGCATCGGCGGACATCCGTATGGCGGACAGTGGATTCCGCGTGGCGGACCGTCCTCGTACGCTCCGGTGCCATGACCGACAGGCAATCGAAGATCGCGGTGGTGACCGGAGCCGGCTCGGGTGTCGGGCGCGCCGTAGCCGTGGAACTGCTGCACGCGGGCTGGTCCGTGGCCCTGGCGGGGCGCCGCCCCGAGACGCTCGAGGAGACGGCGGCGCTCGCCCCGGGGGCCGCAACCCTCGCCGTACGCGCCGACGTGGCCCGGCCGGACGACGTGGCCGCGCTGTTCGCCGCCACCGTCGAGCGGTTCGGACGCGTCGACCTGCTGTTCAACAACGCGGGCACGTTCGGGCCGGGCGGCGTGCCGGTGGAGGACCTGTCCTACGAGGCGTGGCGGCATGTGGTGGACACCAACCTCAACGGGGCCTTCCTGTGCGCGCAGGCGGCGTACCGGCGGATGAAGCAGCAGGCCCCGCAGGGCGGCCGGATCATCAACAACGGCTCGATCTCGGCGCACACGCCCCGGCCCCACTCGGCGCCCTACACCGCCACCAAGCACGCCCTGACCGGCCTGACCAAGGCACTCTCCCTGGACGGACGGCCGTACCGGATCGCGGTCGGGCAGATCGACATCGGCAACGCCGCCACCGACATGACGGCCCGGATGGAGTCGGGCGCCCTCCAGGCCAACGGGGAGGTGGTGCCGGAACCCGTGATGGACGTCGCGGACGTGGCACGCACCGTACGGCACATGGCGGAACTGCCGCTGGAGGCGAACGTGCAGTTCGCGACGGTGCTGGCGACGACGATGCCGTACGTGGGGCGGGGCTGAGCGACCCGGGAGGGAGCTGTGAGCGGCACGGAGCGGACGGTCGCAGGGACCCCCCGGGGGCAATCTGCACAAGCGGAATCCCAACCTCCATACCACCGGGGCCGGTAGAACGCCTATGCTCGACATCTCCTCCATCGAAGCTTCACAGTTGGAGCAGCGCGCTTCCGTCGGCCGGGTCCAGAGCCACATCTCGGGGGGAGGCGGCAGCCGTTCCACGGCACCGGCAGGGGGTGGGCCCCGCGGCGGCACCGCGGGGTGCACGCCGGTGCGTGGAACGGCTGCCGCGCAGTCGGCTCAGCGCCGGTGGCGGCCCCCCGTGTCGGCGGTGGCCGCTGACCGGCGTCGACGCAGCGCCCACATGCCGCCGGTCAGCAGCACGACCGTCCCGCCCGCACCTTCCAGCAGTCGCCAGGCCGAGGGGCGGCCCTCCGCCGCCGCGCCGGGCGGCCCGGCGGCGGCCGGTGCGGCCTGCTTCTCGGCAGAGGCGCCCGCGTCCGCCTTCGCCCCGCCCTCGCTCAGCGGCTCGACCAGCGTGCCGACGGGCTGCGCGGAACGCCCCTGTCCGAAGCCCCAGTCGAGCAGGGCGGCGGTCTCCTCGTAGACGGCGTTGCTGCCGGCCGCGGGGTTCAGCACCGTGGCCAGCAGGGTGCGGCCGCCGCGTACGGCCGCACCGGTGAAGGTGTTGCCGGCGTCGCTGGTGTAGCCGTTCTTCACCCCGATCAGGCCCTCGTACGCCTTCAGGCCCCACGCGCCGGTCAGCAGGCGGTCGGTGTTCTGGATCCGGAAGCTCTTGTTCCGGCCGGCCGGGAAGTCGGCGGCGCGCGTGCCGCAGTAGCCGCGGAAGTCGGCGTTGCGCAGCCCGTGCCGGGCGATCAGCGTCAGGTCGTACGCCGAGGACCGCTGACCGGGGTGGTCGAAACCGTCCGGGCTGACCACGTGGGTGTCCAGGGCCTGGAGGTCCTCGGCCCTGGCCTGCATCTCGGCGACCGTCTTCGCCACCCCGCCGTTCATGTGGGCGAGCACGTGCACGGCGTCGTTGCCCGAGCGCAGGAACACGCCCTGCCACAGCTGCTCCACCGTGTAGGTGGTCCCGGCCCGGATTCCGACGAGGCTGGAGCCCATGGGGATGTCGGCCAGCTCGGCGCCGGTGACGGTGTGCCGCTCGGCGCGGTGGAACTTCCCCAGCACCGTGTCCGCGAACAGCATCTTCAGCGTGGAGGCGGGCGCGAGGGGCTGGTGCGCGCGGTAGGCGGCGAGCACGTGTCCCGTCTCCCAGTCGGCGAGGAGCCAGGCACGGGCGGTGAGCCGGCCGGGCAGACCGGTGGCGCCGCTCACCTGCACTTCCGCACGGGCCAGCCGCTCGCCGCCGATCACGGTCGCGGCGCGGGCAGGGGTGACGCCACGGGCAGGGGTGACGGCGCGGGCCGGGGTGGCGGCCCCGGCCGGGCCGGTGGCGGTCATGGCGGTCAGCGGTGCGGCCGTGGCGAGGGCGAGCAGGGAACGCCGGGACAGGTGGTGGGGGGACCGAGAGGAATCACGCACCCGGGGACCGTACAAAGCGAGACCGAGCCCATGCGCGACATGCCCTCAAAACCTGGTCAAAAGATCATCAAAACGAGTCATCGGATGACCTGTCGAATTGCGTGGCCCGCTCCACGCCCGTTCCCCCGCTCAACCCCTGCTCCCCCGCTCACCGCCCCAGGGTGCGGTCGGTCTCGGCCGGCTGGGCGGCGGTCGGCGGGCCCTCGGCGAGCGCCCTCGCGTTCTCCTCGGCCTGGGTGACCGAGCGGAAGCCCGGGAACGCCGCGAGTCGGTGCGCGCGCGAGGGCGAGGCACCGTACGGAGACTCGCGTCCGTGTTCTACGCCTGGCCGGTCTCGAAGCGCGAGATCCGGCCGTCGTCGGTGATGGTGAACGCCCACCGGGTGCGCATCTCGCCCCAGGTGTCGTTGCGGTAGCGGGCGAGGAGGGCGCGGCCGCCGTCGGACTCGTTGTCGACCTCCATGTGGCCGTGCGTGGAGAAGATCTCCTGCTCGATCCACTCGGCGAGGTCGCGGTCGGTTCCGTCGTCCGCCATGGTGGCGCCGGGCGCGAGGAGTTGCATGAAGCCCTCGCGGTCGTGAGCGTTGACGGCGGTGACGAAGGCACGGACGGCCGGGTCTCTGAGTCTGGCGGTCTGAATCGTCATGTCGGCAGCGTCACACCGGTCCCCGGCCCCCGCCACCCGCAAAGGGGCCCGCCGGGTGTGGGCGGTGCGACGGTGGACACCCGGAAGGGGTCCGTTTCCGCTGGTCTTCCGCCATCTGCCTGGGGAGTCACCGTGACCTGTTACGACCGACGCGATCTGGGCCTGCTGCTGCTCCGGCTGGGTACCGGCGGCGTGCTGGCAGCGCACGGCGCGCAGAAGCTGCTGGGCTGGTTCGGCGGGGGCGGGATCGAGGGGACGGGCCAGTTCATGGAGTCCGTGGGCTACCGGCCGGGGAAGGCGAGCGCGATGGCGGCGGGGCTGGCGGAGGCCGGCGGCGGTCTGCTGCTGGCCATGGGCCTGGCGACGCCGGCGGCGGGCGCGGCGGCGGCCGGCGCGATGGCGGGGGCGGCGGCGGTGCACGCGCCCAGCGGCTTCTTCGCCCAGAGCGGCGGTTACGAGTACGCCGCCTCGCTGGGCCTGACCTCCGCGGGCCTGGCGATCACGGGCCCCGGCCGGCTCTCCGTGGACCACGCCCTCGGGCACACCGCCAACCGTGGCTGGATGGTCCCGGCGGCGTTCGCGACGGTGGCCGCGGCGACGTCCGTGGTCCTGGGCGCGCGCGTACGGCGGCTGCGCCGGGAGAAGGAGGCGGGGCAGGAGGCGCTTTCCGAGGAGTAGGGCGCGCTGGTCGTGGCAGGCTGCGCTGCATGAGCGATCAGCACCCCGGCACCGCACCGGCACCGCCCGAGGACCTCTGGTCCGCCGTCGACGACCTGTGGGCCTGGCTGGACGCGCACCGCCCCCTCGACGGGGCCTGCCCGACCTCGCGACCGACTGCGCCACACAACGAACCGGGTTTCGCGGACCGGCCGAAAGGCACATGTCCGAAAGCCGGGCGGCGTCGGGCGATTGAGCCCCGCTGTCCGCGGCCGGGCGCCGCCGTACTCGAGGGCAGGCATCGGCTGATACGACGACCTGGCCGCTTTG
This sequence comes from Streptomyces sp. NPDC001292, assembly GCF_042896465.1. Lineage (NCBI taxonomy): Bacteria > Bacillati > Actinomycetota > Actinomycetes > Kitasatosporales > Streptomycetaceae > Streptomyces > Streptomyces sp. NPDC001292. The sequence goes on along the minus strand of NZ_JBIAXG010000001.1, from coordinate 413,841 downwards.
GCCAAAGTCAACGAGTGGTTTTCGGCCAACGGTTGCCTGGGGGGCGGCCCGCACCGCGGTGGGGGCTGTCTCGGTTGACTGGTGATCAATTACCTTGTGCCGTAAGCCAGTCACTGACCTTGAGGGAGCCCCATGTCCACCGCGCAGCAGGTGCCCGACATCCTCTCGCCCGAGTTCGCCGCGGACCCCTACCCGGCGTACCGTCTGATGCGCGACACCGCGCCCCTCATCTGGCACGAGGCCACGCAGAGTTACATCATCTCGCGTTATGAGGACGTCGAGCGCGTCTTCAAGGACAAGAACGGCGAGTTCACCACCGACAACTACGACTGGCAGATCGAGCCCGTGCACGGCAAGACGATCCTCCAGCTCAGCGGCCGGGAGCACGCCGTTCGCCGCGCCCTCGTCGCCCCCGCCTTCCGCGGCAGCGACCTCCAGGAGAAGTTCCTGCCCGTCATCGAGCGCAACTCGCGCGAACTGATCGACGCCTTCCGGCACTCCGGCTCCGCCGACCTGGTCACCGACTACGCCACCCGTTTCCCGGTCAACGTGATCGCCGACATGCTGGGCCTCGACAAGGCCGACCACGCGCGCTTCCACCGTTGGTACACGTCCGTCATCGCCTTCCTCGGCAACCTCTCGGGCGACCCCGAGGTGGCCGCGGCGGGCGAGCGGACCCGTGTCGAGTTCGCCGAGTACATGCTGCCGATCATCCGCGAGCGCCGCGACAACCTGGGTGACGACCTGCTGTCCACGCTGTGCGCCGCCGAGGTCGACGGCGTGCGGATGAGCGACGAGGACATCAAGGCGTTCTGCAGCCTGCTTCTCGCCGCCGGCGGCGAGACCACCGACAAGGCGATCGCCAGCATCTTCGCGAACCTGCTGCTCCACCCCGACCAGCTCGCCGCCGTCCGCGCCGACCGCGACCTGATCCCGCGCGCCTTCGCCGAGACCCTGCGCCACACCCCGCCCGTCCACATGATCATGCGGCAGTCCGCGACCGAGGTGAAGCTCAGCGGCGGCACCATACCCCCCGGCGTCACCGTCACCTGCCTGATAGGCGCCGCCAACCGCGACGAGAACCGCTACCGCGACCCCGACCGCTTCGACATCTTCCGCGACGACCTCACCACCACGACCGCCTTCTCCGCCGCCGCCGACCACCTCGCCTTCGCGCTCGGCCGGCACTTCTGCGTCGGCGCGCTGCTCGCCAAGGCCGAGGTCGAGATCGGCGTCAGCCAGCTTCTGGACGCCATGCCCGACATGCGCCTCGCCGACGGCTTCGACCCGGTCGAGGAGGGCGTCTTCACCCGCGGACCGCAGCGCCTGCCGGTGCGGTTCACTCCCGTGACCGCCTGACCGCCTGACCGCCTGACCGAGGTGATGGGCCCCACCCAGGGGCCCATGTGCCCGCGCTGCCTCATCTCACCACCGGACGCCCGCCCCACCGCATCACCGAGCGCCCGCCCTACGGCATCACCAGCCCCCCACGTACTCCATCACCGAGCGCCCACCGGACCCCGCCCCACGGCACCACCAGACCCCGCCCTACGGCACCACCAGCCCCCCACGTACTCCATCACCGAGCGCCCGCCCCACCGCATCACCGGACCCCGCCCCACGGCACCACCAGACCCCGCCCCACGGCACCACCAGACCCCGCCCTAATGCACCACCGGCGTGAACTGCACCGGCAGCGCCGTCAGCCCCCGCATCCAGATCGACGGACGCCAGGTCAGCTTCTCCGGCTCCACCGACAGCACCAGGTCGGGCAGCCGCTCCAGCAGCGTCTCCACCGCCGTACGCGCCATCACGTCCGCCAGCAGCGGTGCCGGATAGGGGCAGCGGTGCTCGCCGTTGCTGAACGAGAGGTGCGCGGCGTTCTCCGCACCCACGTGCGAATCGGGCCAGATCTGCGGGTCGGTGTTGGCCGCGGCCAGCCCCAGCACCAGACAGTCGCCCGCCCGGATCTGCCGCCCGCCCAGCTGGGTGTCCCGGACGGCCCACCGCCCGATGAAGTTCTGCGTCGGCGTGTCCAGCCACAGCGCCTCGTTCAGCGCCTCGCCCACACTGAGCCGGCCACCCGACACGTTCACCGCGAACCGCTCGTCCGTCAGCAGCAGCCGCAGCGTGTTGCAGATCCAGTTCGCCGTCGGCTGCTGCGCCGCGGCGATCACCGAGATCAGGTCCTGGACGATCTCCTCGTCCGTCAGCCCCGCAGGGTGCAGCAGCATGCGCGAGGTGACGTCCGGACCCGGGTTGACCCGCTTGTCCTTCACCAGCCGCCGCAGCCGCTCGCCCACTCGCCCGTAGGCCGCCACCGGGTCGTCGCCCTCCGCCGCGTCCAGCGAGATTCGCAGGTCCTCGACGAGCTGCTGGGTGTCCTCGCCCGAGGTCGGCATCCCGCACATCTGCACCACGGCCCGCATCGGCAGGGCGTGCGCGTAACCGGTCATCAGCTCCGCCTGGCCGCTGCCCGCGAAGGCGGCGATGAGCCGGTCGGCGATCAGCTGGCAGTTGCGGGCCAGTTCGAACTGGTCGACGCCCTCCAGCGCCTCGGTGATCACCCCGGCCCGCCGCCGGTGCTCGTCGCCCTCGGTGAACAGCACCGACGGCTGGTATCCGACGTACGGCATCAGCGGCCAGTCCCCCGGGATGTTCTCCCACTGGTTCCAGCGCCGGGAGTCCCGCGCGAACAGCTCGTCGTGGCTGGTCACGTACGTGACCTCGGAATAGCCGAGCACCAGCCAGGCCGGGATGTCCCCGTCGAGCAGCACCGGCGCGACCGCGCCGTGCTCCCGGCGCAGCGCGCGGTACAACTGCGACGGCGTCTGCTGGTACTCGAGGCCCGCCAGGCGCACCGCGTCGGTGTGGGCAGGGCAGCCCGGCGGAGCCGGTTGCGCGGAAGAGGGGTCGGTCACGGTGTCGCCTCCTGGGCCATGGCCAGTTCGTACAGGTGGTCCACGAGGGTGACCAGCACGTCCTTGCCGGACTGCCGGACCCGCGCGTCGCAGTCGAGCATCGGCACGTGCTCGGGCAGCGCGAGCGCCTGGCGGATCTCCTCCAGGGAGTACCGGTTGGTGTCGTCGTCGAACCGGTTGACGGCCACCACGAACGGCGTCTTGTGGTGCTCCAGCCGGTCGATCGCGTACCAGGAGTCGTCCATCCGTCGCGTGTCCACGAGCACCACGGCGCCCAGCGTTCCGGAGAACAGCCTGTCCCACAGGAACCAGAAGCGCTCCTGGCCCGGCGCGCCGAACAGGTACAGCACCATGCGCTCGCTGAGGCTGATCCGCCCGAAGTCGAACGCCACCGTCGTGGTCGTCTTCGTCGCGACCGCGCTGGTCTCGTCGACGCCGACGCCGGCCTGCGTCATCACCTCCTCGGTGTTCAGCGGCCGGATCTCGCTCACCGAGCGGACCAGGGTCGTCTTGCCGACACCGAAACCGCCCACGATGACGATCTTCAGGCCGGTCTCCGCCGCGTCGGCCAGTGGCGTGCGGTGGGAGGGCAGCTCAGAGGTTGCGGAGCCCATGGAGCACCTCCTTGAGAAGGGCGGAATCGGGGAGGGAGGCGACGGACTGCGCCGCGCGCGGGTGGCGGGCGGTGATGCGGCCCGTGTCGAGCAGGTCGCCGAGCAGAATCCGCACCACCGTGATGGGCAGTTTCAGCTCCGCGGCGATCTCGACCACGGCTGTGGGATGTTGGCACAGCTCCAGGATCCGGGCGTGCTCCGACTGCATTCCCGCCGTGGGCCGGCACTCACTGACGATGAGGGTGACCAGGTCGAAGGAGTCGTCGGCGCGGCTCCGGCCGGCCGTGACCGTGTAGAGCCGGTCGGGGTCACCGGTGTCCACGGGCTTGCGCATCACGACGCGGCACTTCCCGGAACCGGCTCTCGGGGCTCGGCGCGCAGGTGCTCGCCGATCTGCTCCACCAGCTCGGACATCTGGTGGCCCACCACGCCGGGGTCGGCGTCCTCGTCGGCGAGGACGGCCAGATGTGCCCCCTCGCCGGCCTCCACGATGAACAGCAGGCCGCCGTGGAACTCGGTCATGGACTGCCGGACGCCGCCGGTACCGTCGCCGAACTCCACGGACGCGCCTTGGGCCAGGGCCTGGATGCCGGAGCAGATCGCCGCCAGCTGGTCGGCCTGGTCGAGCGTCAGGTGTTCGGTCCAGCACAGCTTCAGGCCGTCCCGGGACAGGGCCAGGGCGTGCCGGGTGCCGGGGGTGCGCTTCAGGAGGCTCTGCAGGAGCCAGGTGAGGCTGTTGTCGGTGGTCTGCATGATGGGTGATGGGACGGTGGTGCCCGGTTGACCGGTCACCGGCCCGTTCCTCCAATCTCAGGAACTCGAGCGGGAAGTGGGCGCCGACGCCCCGGGCGCCGTACGGGAAAGGGGGCTGCGGCTACGGGGCGGCCGGCGGCTCGGACTCGGGCCGGGCATCCGGTCCGGCGGTGCCGCCCGCGGACCGGCGCCCGCGGTGGAAGGCGCCGAACCGTGAACCGGCGTCGCGTGCCGGACGCTGCTCCGGGCGGGCTCCGTCCGCCGCCTCGGACGCCGCCCCGGATGCCGCCTCGGACGCCGACCGGCGCTGCTCGCGCTCCCGTTCCGCCTGGGCCATGGTGCGGCCGGGGGCGCGGACGGGCAGGCCGTTCAGCGTGGAGCCGGTGGCACGCCGGGGCTGTGGCTGTTCGGGCAGCTCCGGCCGGGCGGCGGGCCGCTCCGGGACGTCGGGGCGCGAGGTGGCCCCGGGCTCCGGGGCCGGGGCGGGCGACACGGCGGGGGCGGGGCCCGGCGTGGGCGCGGTCCCCGCGGCGGGGCGGCCGGCCGCCTCGCGCGACACCGACTCGCGCTGCTGGGCGAGCAGTTGCGGGGGCAGCAGGACGACGACGCCGGTGCCGCCGCGGGACGAGGGACGGTAGTTGACGTTGATGCCGTACTTCACCGCGAGCCGTCCGACCACGGCGAGGCCGAGCCGGGTGCCCTGGAGCGAGGCGAGGTCGGTCATGTGGCCGGACACCGCCTCCTCGGCGCGGCGCATCGCCGCGTCGGCCATCTTCAGGCCGCTGTCCTCGATGGTGACGACCATGCCGGCGCTGCGGTCCTCGACGTAGACGTGCACCTCGTCGATGGGCGGGGAGAAGTTCGCGGCGTTGTCCATCAGCTCGGCGAGCAGATGCATGACGCCCTCGGCGGCGAAGCCGGAGATCGCGGCGGTGGTGGAGCAGTGCAGGCGCACCCGCTGGTAGGCGGCGATACGGCCGACGGCGCCGCGCAGGATGCTCTCCATCACGATCGGCTTGTTCCAGGCACGGCTGGACCGGCCGCCCATGAGCAGCGCCAGCCGGTCGGTCATCAGGCCGAGCTGGGAGGTGCTGTGGTCCAGCTTCAGCAGGTCGCCGAAGACCTCCTCGCCGTGGCGTTCCTGCATCTCCCGCAGGTCGGCGAGCATGCTGACGGACTTGGCCTGGACGCGGCTGAGCGCCTTGGCGGAGGCGGCCTGTGCCGCGGCGGCGCGCCGCTCGCTGTGGGCGAGTTCGCGGACGAACGACTCGGTCGGGGTACGGACCATGGCCGGCTGCGGCAGGTCGAGTTCGGCGAGCACCGTGTCGGCGGACTGGCCCTCGCGCAGCCGGGCGACCGCGGCGGGCAGCGTCTCCTGCGCCAGCCGCTCCAGCGCGGTGGCCGCCTCGTTCAGCTCGTGCTGGGCCTGCCGGCGCTCGCCGTCCAGGGCGGCCGCGTGCTGCACGCCTTCCTCGACGGCGGCGGCGAAGGTGTGCACGATCCGGCCCAGTTGCGGGTCGGACGGCGGCGGCACGCTGCCCAGCGCGTCGGCCGCGCTCGTGCCGTCCCGCAGCTGCTTGGCCACGGCGGGCAGCGTCACGTTGACCAGGTGCGCGGTCTCCGCCGACAGTTGCGCCGACTGCGCCTTGAGGCGGCCGGTCTCGGAGGCCTGCGCGGCGGCCGTGCGCCGGGCCCGGTGGACGAGCCGGTGGCTGACGAGGACGGCCGCGGCCACGCACACCCAGGCGACCGCCGCCACGGTCAGCGCCCAGGTGCGGGCGCCGGACGGCGCCAGGGCGACGGCCGCGCCGCCGGCCGCGGCGCTCACCACCAGCACGACCAGGGGCGCGGTCGGCGAGGTGTGCGGCGCCTTCGCCGACCGGTGCTGACTGGGCGGTGCAGGCACTGACATTCCGCGGTCCCTCGGTCCATGAGATCAGAAGAAACGGGGCAGCCGACACACGGCGGCCGCAGGCCGGAAAGGGGTGTCGCCAAGAGGACGACGATCTTCCGACCGGGTACCTGCTCATGCTAGCCACACTGCTGCGCGAGAAGATCTGACTAGCTGCACAGTCCGCCGGTGACCCAAGTTCGTCGCGAACCAACCGCCCGAAGCACCAGCTGTGATAGAGGAGTTGGCACCACCTCAGCCCGGCTGACGCACATGGCCAGCCTGCCAAACGCGCTGACGAAGCGTCAAAATCGTAAAAAAACGAACGCCTCTCTGGCGTCAACTTCGCACACCGTCAGCCACTTTCCAGCCAACCACACGCAAGAATAATCGAACACGCCCAACATCTACGGCGGTTGGGACACCCGGCGAGGGCGGCGGCGACTGAGCGGAACCCCGGTCAGCGGCAAGACGGCGCGCCCCGGGCGAGGTGAGCGGCAGACGAGTCGGGCTGTACGCCGGGTTCTGTTCCCCGGGTTCCTCGCGGAGCCCGGGGCGACGGCCATCCATCTAGAGCCGGCGTTGCCGCCGGCCTCGTGCGGTCCACCCGCGGACTCGGGCGGGCAGCCCTCGAACGTCCGCGCAGAGCCGCCTTGCGGCGACTCCTTTTGACCTTGCTCCGGGTGGGGTTTACCGAGCTGCCCAGGTCACCCTGGGCACTGGTGGTCTCTTACACCACCGTTTCACCCTTACCGAGGACCGAGATCCCCGGCGGTCTGCTTTCTGTGGCACTGTCCCGCGGGTCACCCCGGGTGGCCGTTAGCCACCACCCTGCCCTGTGGAGCCCGGACGTTCCTCGGGAAGCCCCTGAGGACTTCACGCGGCCGCCCGCCCGGCTCGTCTGCCGTACGCACCATGGTACCGGTCGCGCCGACCGGCCCTGCTTCCGGCCGGGTGCCGGCAAAGCCCCGTCAGGCCCTGGTCAGGCCCAGGCCGGCCGCCGGACCGTGCGCTTGGCCTTCGACGCGCACGACGCACGAGCGGACCGAGGGCGAGCTGGACGTGCCCGTCGGCTCGCAGACCTCCGTCACCCTCGAACCGACCGCGCCGGTCGAGCACGTCACCCTCTTCGGCAGGCGCAGGTGGGTGCGGCTCGTGCGGTTTAACGCCGAGGACGCCGGTGTGCTCGCGCGGGTGTGAAGCGCACCCTCGCGGGTGGTGGGGCGGACGGGTCGGCCCGGGTGAGCCGGAGTCGGAGGCGTTCGCCCAGCGGCAACGGTGCGGCGCCGCCCTCGACGCGGGCGACGACGGCCGGGGACTCCACCTGGACGGTGCCGGCGGTGGGACCGTGTTCGTCGACGTCGATCACACAGCCCTCGAAGAGCTCGCCGACGCGGTCCTTCAGCAGCGCGGCCTCCACCACGTCCAGGCACTCCCGCTCCACTGCGGCCGCGCGCCGGGCGCCCTCGGCCATCCGTTCCGGCAGCGCGTCCAGCGCGGTGAGCACCCACTCGGGCACGTCCTGGCCGGCCGCGGCGGCCAGGCAGATCTCGGTGGCGTACCGGTCGGCGAGGCGGCTCAGGGGGGCCGTGCAGTGCGCGTAGGGCGCGGCGACGGCGGCGTGCGCGGTGATCGCCGGGAGCCCGCCGTCCCGGAAGATGGTGTAGCCGGCGCCGCTCAGCAGGGTCGCGCACTCCCACAGGAAGGCCGCGTGCCGCGGCCGGTGCGCGTCGAGGGTGCCGAGGAGGGCGGCGTACGACACGTGGTGCGGCCAGTCGACGCCCAGGGCGTGCGCGCTGCGCCGCAGCCGGCCGACCGCGCCGTCGGGGACAGCCGGCAGGGTGCGCAGCACGCCGGTGCCGTGGGCCAGCATCAGTTCGGCGGCGGCCATGCCGGTGAGCAGTGAGAGCTGGGCGTTCCAGCGGTCGACCGGGAGCGGGGCGTGGTACGCCGGCTCGTACGCGCGGCCCCCGGGCATGTCCGCCGGGTGCTCCACGACCTCCTGCTCGGGCACCACGAGCGAGGTGCCGCCGCGCTCGGCCTCCAGCCGCTCCCGCAGCCGCCCCACGTTGTGAAGCAGCGCGACCGGTTCGTCGGCGGTTCCGCCGTCGATCTCCTTCTGCACACCGGCCCGGTCCAGCTGTGCCCGGCTGCGGACCAGAGCACGGCGGACGTCGACGGCCCGCGTGCGGCCCTCCGCGTCCAGGTCGAGCGTCCACAGCACGGCGGGCCGGGTCTGCCCGGGCAGCAGGCTCGCGGCGCCCTGGCCCAGGACGGCCGGGTGCAGCGGGACTCTGCCGTCGGGGAAATACAGGGTGACCGCCCGCCGGTGCGTCTCGGCGTCCACGGCGCCCGCCGGTACGACGAAGGCGGCCACGTCGGCGACCGCGCAGCGGACGCGGTAGCCGCTGCCCCGGCGGGACAGGTGTGTCGCCCGGTCGAGGCCGGCCCCGTCGAGGTCGTTGGAGCCCGGCGGATCAAGGGTGAAGAACGGGATGTCGGTGGCGTCGTGCAGGGGGAGGGCGGGGTCCCGCGCGGCCCGTTCCGCCTCGGCGAGCACCGCGGGCGGGAAGCCACCGGGCACGTCGAGCGTGGTGCGCAGTGCGGCGAGGGCGGCCCTCAGGAGTCCTTCGGGGGCGCCGGTCACGCGGAGCGGGCGGCGGGGCATACAGCGAGCGTAGGGCGGGGGCGCACGGGTGGCACGCCGTACGCTGTCGCGGAGCGCTACCCCGAAGGAGTTACCCCCGTGCTTGTGCTGCTCCCCCCGTCCGAAGGCAAGGCCGCCGCCGGCCGCGGCGCCCCGCTGAGGCCCGAGTCGCTGTCACTGCCGGGGCTGGCCGCCGCCCGCGAGACGGTGCTGACGGAACTGGTCGAGTTGTGCGCGGGAGACCCCGACGAGAACGAGAAGGCCCGCGAGGTGCTCGGGCTGAGCGAGGGCCTGCGCGGCGAGGTCGCCAAGAACGCCGGGCTGCGCACGGCGGGGACGCGTCCCGCCGGGGAGATCTACACCGGTGTTCTCTACGACGCCCTGGACCTGGCCTCCCTCGACCCGGCGGCCAAGCGGCGCGCCGCGCGCTCGCTGCTGGTCTTCTCGGGGCTGTGGGGCGCGGTACGGGTGACCGACCGGATCCCCTCCTACCGCTGCTCGATGGGTGTGAAGCTGCCCGGGCTGGGCGCGCTGGCCGCGTACTGGCGTACGCCGATGGCCTCGGTGCTGCCCGAGGCGGCCGGTGACGGGCTGGTGCTGGACCTGCGGTCGTCGGCGTACGCGGCGGCGTGGAAGCCGAAGGGGGAGGCCGCGGGCCGGACGGCGACGGTGCGGGTGCTGCACTCCCAGATCGTGGACGGGGTGGAGAAGCGGTCCGTGGTCAGCCACTTCAACAAGGCCACGAAGGGGCGGATCGTGCGCTCCCTGCTGACCGAGGGGGCCGCTCCGAAGGACCCGGCGGGGCTGGTGGAGGCGCTGCGGGACCTCGGGTACGTCGTGGAGGCGGAGCCGCCGCGGAAGGCGGGGCGGCCGTGGGCACTGGACGTGGTGGTGACGGAGATCCACTGACGCGGGGATCCACCCGGGGCCGTACCGCTGGAGCACGGGTGCTGCTGGTGGCCGGCGGGCTGCCCGCGATCGAGGTGACGCCGCGGACGTCGGCCGCGCTCGACGCGCTTCCGGCGATCGCCGATGCGGTGGTGGGCGCGGGGTGGTCATCACGCAGGCGCAGGTGGCGCGGAGCGTGGTGGCGGGGCGCCTCCTGGTGAGCCCCGGCTGGACCGACGTGCTGCTGGAGGCGATGCCGGCATCCGAAGTGCCGTCCCTGCCCTGGGTGTCCACGGCGTCGGGGGTGGCCGCCCGGAACTGGGCCGGGGTCGAACGGCCGGCCCGCGCGGCGGTGGCGGTCAGCGCAGGTGGGACGTGTCGTTGAACAGGCGGACGCTGGCGTTGCCGTCCGCGTAGTACGCCACCGCCGACAGGGACGCCGCCGACAGCTCCATGCGGAACAGGGACTCCGGCGGCGCGCCGAGGGCCAGCTGGACGAACGTCTTGATCGGGGTGACGTGCGTGACGAGCAGCACCGTGCGGCCCGCGTGAGCGGCGACCAGCTTGTCCCGGGTGGCGGCGATCCGGATCGCGGTGGCCGCGAAGCTCTCGCCGCCGCCGGTGGGTTCGGCGTCCGGGGTGGCCAGCCAGGCGTTCAGGTCGTCCGGGTAGCGCTCGCGCACCTCGCCGAACGTGAGCCCCTCCCAGGCGCCGAAGTCGGTCTCGCGCAGCCCTTCCTCCACGGTCACGTCGAGGCCGAGGCGGGCGGCGACGACAGCGGCGGTCTCGCGGGTGCGGGCGAGCGGCGACGACACGACGGCCTGGATGGTGCCGCGCCGGGCGAGCGCCGCCGCGACCTTCTCGGCCTGCTCGCGGCCCACGCCGGACAGCGACGGATCGGTGCCACCACAGCCCGAGAAACGCTTCTGCGGCGTCAGCGGCGTCTCCCCGTGCCGCAGCAGAACGAAGGTGGCGGGAGCACCGAGATCGGCGGGCGCCCAGCCGGGCGCGGCCACGGCCTCATCAGGCCCCGCACCGGAAGCCGGCCGGCCACCACCGGCGGCGGCACGCGCCGCCCGGACGTCGGCTCCCGCGCCGGTGTCGGCGGAAACGGAACCACCGGAGGCCGACGAGGTGCGGGTGTCCGTGCCGCTGTCGGGGATCGGCTCGGTGATCGGGCTGCCCGGCGTGTCCGAGAACGGGCCGGACCACTGTTCGCCGCGGGCACCCGCGTCCATCGCCTCGTTGGCCAGGCGGTCGGCGTGCTTGTTGCGCTCGCGGGGGATCCACTCGTAGGTGACCCGGTCGGGCGGGAACACCCGGCCCGCCGCCGTCGCGAGCGGCTTGAGGTCGGGGTGCTTGATCTTCCAGCGGCCCGACATCTGCTCGATGACGAGCTTGGAGTCCATACGGACGTGCACGGCCGCCGCGGGATCCAGGGCGTGCGCGGCGCGCAGGCCGGCCAGCAGGCCCCGGTACTCGGCCACGTTGTTCGTGGCCACACCGAGGTACTCCGCGTGCTCCGCCAGGGGCTCCCCCGTCGCCGCGTCGAGCACCACCGCCCCGTAGCCCGCGGGCCCCGGATTGCCCCGCGACCCGCCGTCGGCCTCGACGATGAACTCCCGCACGCCGCTCGCTCCTCGCAGACCCGACTACAGACCGGACTCGGCGGTGCGCACCAGGATGCGGCGGCAGTTCTCGCAGCGTACGACCGTGTCGGGGGCGGCCGCGCGGATCTCGCCCAGCTCGGTGATGGCGAGTTCCTGCCGGCAGCCCTGGCAGGTGCGCTGGTACAGCTTGGCCGCGCCGATGCCGCCCTGCTGCTCGCGCAGCTTGTCGTAGAGCTTCAGCAGGTCCGCGGGTACGGCGCCGGCGATCACCTCGCGCTCCTTCGTCACCGACGCCACCTCGCCGTCGATCCCCTCGAAGGCCGCGTCCCGGCGCGCGGTCGCGTCGTCGGCCTTGGCCTGGACGGAGGCGACGCGCCCGGTCAGCTCGGTGACCCGCTCCTGCGCGGACTCGCGGCGTTCCATGACCTCCAGGACGACGTCCTCCAGGTCGCCCTGCCGCTTGGCGAGGGACGCGATCTCGTGCTGGAGGTTCGACAGATCCTTGGGCGAGGTGATCGCGCCGGAGTCGAGGCGCTGCTGGTCACGGGCGGCACGCTTGCGTACCTGGTCCACGTCCTGCTCGGCCTTGGTCTGCTCGCGGGCGCAGTCGCTCTCCTCGGTCTGCGCGGCCACCAGCAGGTCGCGCAGCTGCGTGAGGTCCCGGTTCAGCGACTCGATCTCGGCGTGCTCGGGCAGCGACTTCCGCTTGTGGGCCAGTTGCTGGAGGCGGACGTCGAGGTCCTGGACGTCGAGGAGTCGGATCTGGTCGGCGGGCGCGGCGTTCAGTTGGGGGCTCCCGTTAGCTAGTAGAGGAAGTAGAGGAAGGGGCGCGCGAAGCGCTCATCGGAAGGGTGGCGGCGGACGACGCCGCGTGGGCGGTCCAGGGGTCGGTGACCGTCTTGGAGACGTGGACACGCAGGCCCCATCCGTGCCGGTCGGAGATCTCGTCGAGCTGGGCGGCGGCCAGCTCGCACCAGGGCCACTCGGTGGCCCAGTGCGCCGCGTCGAGCAGTGCGAGGGGGCTTTGGCCGCGGGCCTCGGAGGCCGGGTGGTGGCGCAGGTCCGCGGTGAGGAAGGCGTCGACGCCTGCGGCCCGTACGTCGTCGAAGAGGCTGTCGCCGGAGCCGCCGCTGACGGCGACCGTGCGCACGACCGCCTCCGGGTCGCCGGCCACGCGGACGCCCTGCGCGGTGGCGGGCAGCCGCTCGGCGGCGCGGGCCGCGAGGTCGCGCAGGGTCAGCGGGTGGTCCAGCTCGCAGACCCGGCCCAGGCCCCGGCGGCCCTCCGGGTCGGTGGCGTCCGGCACCAGGGGGCGTACGACCCTGAGGTCCAGCGCCCCGGCCAGCGCGTCGGAGACGCCCGGGTCGGCGGAGTCCGCGTTGGTGTGCGCCACGTGCAGGGCGATGTCGTTCTTGATCAGGGTGTGCACCACGCGGCCCTTGAAGGTGGAGGCCGCCACGGTCGTCGTACCGCGCAGGTAGAGCGGGTGGTGGGTGACCAGCAGGTCCGCGCCCAGCTTCACCGCCTCGTCGACGATCTCCTGGACCGGGTCGACGGCGAACAGGACCCGGCCGACCTCCTGCTCGGGGTCGCCCACGACGGTGCCGACCGCGTCCCAGGACTCGGCCCGCTCGGCGGGCCACAGGTTCTCCAGCGCGGCGATGACTTCAGACAGACGGGGCACGGGTGCAAGGCTACCTGGGTGTTCGCCGCGGCTGAACCGGTGCCGTCGCCCCCGCTCGGACCGGGGCAGTCCAGCACATCGGTCTCCGTTTCTTCAGGCGAATCGTTTTTCGGCCACCCGTATGTGTGAAGCAGCCGCCCGCCGGTCCGCCCTGTGTGCGTGGGAAAACTACCGTCCTGGCAGGAGGTGACCGAACGATGACAGCCTGCATTGTCGAGACTTCGGCGGCCGGCGAGGACGACGAGGACGACGACGGTACCCCGCGGGCGGGCTGCACGATCACGGTGGACGGTGCCTACGCCGCCCGGCTCGCAGGCGGCGGAGACTCCTTGTACCCGGAGCGCTGGACGCTGGACGGCCCCGAGCCGTACGCGGTGCCGCTGCCCGGCAACCAGCCCGAGGAGCCCGGCACGGAGGTGCTGCCGATGGGCGACGGCCGGGTGCTGATCCGGCGGTTGGTGGACGGCCGGCACACCTTCTCGCTGCTGTACCCGACCGGCCCGGGGACCGGCGAGCTGCCGCTCGGCGCCATCGAGTGCCCGGAGGGCGCGGGGCTGCGGCTGCTGCCCCCGGCGCCCGGCGGCGAGCGGGCCTACGCGCTCGCCGTGGGCCGGCGGTCCTCGGCGGTGTGGCTGGTGGTGGGCGGCACCTTCGGGCCCGAGCACCTGGCCGAGGTGCCGGGCCGCTGCTCGGGCGGGGTCTGGCTGGACCGCGCCGGGCGGATGCTGGCCCTGGACCGCGAGACGGGCGGGCGCACCAAGGCGGTCGTGGTGGACCTGGAGGGCGGCGGCGAGACGTCGCCGCTGCTCCAGATCGCGGCCGGCAGCGACGACCGGCTGCTGCTCGCCGACCCCGACAGCGGACTGCTGCTGATCCGCTCGGACGCCCCCTCGCCGGGGCGCCAACGGCTGGGCTGGGGCGTGCTGGGCAGCACGCAGCCGGTGCGCTTCCCGGAGTGCCTGCGGCTGGCGGACTGCGTGGTGACGCCGTTCGCGATCCAGCCGGGGCAGGTGCTCACCCCGGAGCAGTGCGGGGTGGCGCTGCGCTGCGACGGCGCGTTCGGCAGCTGGGTGGCCGTGTGGCGGCCCGCCGAGCGGCAGGTACGGCATCTTCCGGCGCCCGAGGGGTGGCTGTCCGGGTCCGGCTTGTGGACCGACGACGGTGTACTTCATCTGCCCTACGCCACGAGTGCGGTGCCGTGCGCAGTGGCGCGGTGGGCGGCTCCGACGAGGCAGTCGGCACCGGGACCGGGACTGAGGGGGGCACGCATCCCGCTGCCCGCCCCGTCTGAAGCGCCGGACCGGGCCACGGCACCCGGACCACGGCCCGCAACCGAATCCGGACCGCCCTCCAGATCCGGACCGCCCGCTGAGTCCCGATCACAAGCCGAACCCAGGCCCTGCGCCACACGGGGAACGGGACCGCACACCGGCCCCGAACAGGAACGCCACGCCACACCCGGGGCCGGACCCGAATCCGCACCCGCGGCCGGGCCCCACGCCGCTCTCCATGCCGGGCCCCACACCGGACCCGAATCCGGTCCCGAACCCGGGCCCTACACCGCGCCCGCGGCCAGGCCCCACACCGGACCCCAAGCCGGACCCGCGGCCAGGCCCCACACCGGACCCCAAGCCGCACCCGAACCCGGGCCCTACACCGCGCCCGAGGCCGGGCCTCACACCGCACTCCATGCCGGGCCCCACACCGGACCCCAAGCCAGACCCGAATCCGGACCCGAACCCGGGCCCTACACCGCGCCCGCGGCCGGGCCCCACACCGCACTCCATGCCGGGCCCCACACCGGACCCCAAGCCAGACCCGAATCCGGACCCGAACCCGGGCCCTACACCGCGCCCGCGGCCAGGCCCCACACCGGACCCCAAGCCGCACCCGCGGCCAGGCCCCACACCGGACCCGAACCCGGGCCCTACACCGCGCCCGCGGCCAGGCCCCACACCGGGCCCCAAGCCGGTCCCGAACCCGGGCCCTACACCGCGCCCGAGGCCGGGCCCCACACCGCACTCCATGCCGGGCCCCACACCGGACCCGAAGCCAGACCCGAATCCGGCCCCCAGGCCGCACCCGCGGTCGGGCCCTACACCGCGCCCGAGGCCGGGCCCCACGCCGCACTCCATGCCGGGCCCCACACCGGACCCGAAGCCGGACCCGAAGCCGGACCCGAA
Organism: Streptomyces sp. NPDC001292; assembly: GCF_042896465.1. Classification (NCBI taxonomy): domain Bacteria; kingdom Bacillati; phylum Actinomycetota; class Actinomycetes; order Kitasatosporales; family Streptomycetaceae; genus Streptomyces; species Streptomyces sp. NPDC001292. The sequence goes on along the minus strand of NZ_JBIAXG010000001.1, from coordinate 398,650 downwards.
GCCGGACCCGAAGCCGGACCCGAACCCGGGCCCTACACCGCGCCCGCGGCCAGGCCCCACACCGGACCCCAAGCCGGACCCGAAGCCAGACCCGAACCCGGTCCCCACACCGCGCCCGAGGTCGGGCCCCACACAGCCGCACCCGCGGCCGGGCCCCACATCGGAGCCGAAAGAGGACCCCACGTTCCAAGCGAAGCCACGCCGCACCAGCACCTCACACCCGTAACCAGAACCCACGCCACCCTCGGAACCGGCCTCCTCATCGGACCTGGAACCGGAGCCCACCCCGCACCCGAAGCCCCACCGCAGGCCACACCCGAAACCGGACAGCCCCATCCCGCGCCGGAAGCCGCCCCGCACGCCGCCTCCGGCCAGGAAGACGGATCCGTAGCCGGACCCGGCCCCGCCCCCGCACCGGAACCCGGCCCTCCGACCCCCCTCGTTCCCCGTCCCACCCCTCGCCCCGTTCCGCTCCAACAGGCACCCCTGGGGCGTCTTGTAACGAAGTAGTGCCGGTTGGCGTGGCCGCCTGGATTCGACCCGAGGTGTGCCGGTTAAACTCGCCCGGCTGTACGAAAGATCATTGTTGACGGGGTGAATTTCTTCCGATGAGCGACGCCAGCACGACCCAGCCGTCCGCCGCCGACGTCGAAGAGTCCGCGGGTCACGGCAAGCACCGGGGTCCGGTTTCGGTCGGCGACGGTGAGGCCGCACCCAGCGGCCGCCACCGCAGGCCCGCGGAGCAGAACGAGTCGGCGGCCTGACGGCACGTCGAACGCCACGGCCCCGCCCATCCGCCGATGGGCGGGGCCGTTTCGTGAACGCTCGACCGTCCCCCGCTCAGGCGTGGTCGACGATCGTGTCGGTCAGCACCGGTGCGTCCTCCCGCTCGACGGCGCTCACCGTCACCCGGACCCTGCCGTCCTGCCGCCACATGCGGATGCGCAGGGTTTCGCCCGGGTACACCACCCCGGCGAAGCGCGTGGCGTAGGACCTTACGCGGGTCACGTCCCCGCCGAGCAGTGTGTCGACGACGGCCTTGAGGGTCATGCCGTAGGTGCACAGCCCGTGCAGGATGGGCCGGTCGAAGCCGGCGCGCTCGGCGAACTCCGGGTCGGCGTGCAGCGGGTTGTAGTCGCCGCTCAGACGGTAGAGCAGGGCCTGGTCCTCGCGGACCGTCCGCTCGACAATGCGGTCCGGCTCACCGGCCGGCGCGGCGGGCCGGGCGGAGGGACCGCGGTCGCCGCCCCAGCCGCCCTCGCCCCGGACGAAGATCGCCGCGTCACCGGTCCACAGCGGCCCGTCGCCGTCGGCGACCTCGGTGCGCATGACCAGGACGGCCGCCGTGCCCTTGTCGTACACGGCGGCGATGCGGCTGGTGGCGGTGGCGGTGCCCGCCACGGGCAGGGGGCGGTGCACCGTCAGCGACTGGCCGCCGTGCAGGACGCGGGCGAGGTCGACGTCGACGCCGGGCATGGACAGGCCGCTGATCACGCCGGGCGAGCCGCCGCCGGCCACGGTGGCGAAGCTCGGCAGGACATGCAGCCGCGTCTCCAGGGTGTAGCGCAGTTCGCCGGGGTCGGTGGCGGGCAGGCCCGCGCCGATGCCGAGGTGGTAGAGCAGGACGTCCCTGGGGGTCCAGGAGATCTCACCGGTACGGGGTTCGGCCGCGAGGGCCTTGGCTGCGTCGATGGGCATGGGGCTCCAGAATCTAGCCCAGCGCTCTTCGGCTGTGAAGAGCCCTGACACCGCGTCAGTTTCCCGCCGCGGACCCCGACCCGCCAGGCGGCCTGACAGGCGTTCGGATCCTCACGGAACGGTCAAGAATTCGTTAGTAAGCCAAAGCATCGGAATAGTTGCCTCGGCCTACGGGGTTGCCCCAGCGCCCGTTCCGCACGGATGACCGCTCGCTCCACCCTCAAGGCCCGGAGGCCCCACTCGATGACGCTCACGACGAACGGACGGCCCGAACGGAGAGCGAGCGGGACCGTCGTCCCGGTGCTCGCCTTCGCGGGGATCGTCGTCGCGGTGATGCAGACCCTGCTCGTCCCGGTCATCAAGGACCTGCCACAACTGCTGGACACCTCGCCCAGCGACGCCACCTGGGTCCTGACCTCCACCCTCCTGTCCGGCGCCGTGGCCACGCCGATCATGGGCCGCCTCGGCGACCTGTACGGCAAGCGCCGCATGCTGATCGCGAGCCTCGCCGTAATGGTGGTCGGCGCGCTGGTCAGCGCGTTCACCTCCGCCCTGCTGCCCATGATCACGGGCCGCACGCTCCAGGGCTTCGCGATGGGCGCGATCCCGCTCGGCATCGGCCTGATGCGGGACATGCTGCCGCGCGAGCGGCTCGGCTCCGCCATGGCGCTGATGAGTTCCTCGATCGGCGTCGGCGGCGGTCTCGCCCTGCCCGCCGCGGCCATGGTCGCCCAGCACACCGACTGGCACACCCTCTTCTACGGCGCCGCCGGACTCGGCGTCCTCTCCATCGGCCTCACCCTCCTCGTCGTACCGGAGTCCCCGACGCGCGCCGAGGGCTCCTTCGACCTGCCGGGCGCGCTGGGCCTGTCCGGCGGCCTGGTCCTGCTCCTGCTGCCCGTCACCAAGGGCAGCGACTGGGGCTGGTCGTCGCCCACCACGCTCGGCCTGTTCGCCGCGGCCGTCGCCGTCCTGCTGCTGTGGGGCCTGATGGAGCTGCGCGTCGCGGCCCCGCTGGTCGACCTGCGCACCACCGCCCGCCGCGAGGTGCTGCTGACCAACCTCGCCTCGATCATGGTCGGCGTCAGCTTCTACGTCGTCTCCCTCGTCCTGCCCCAGCTGCTCCAGTTGCCCACCGCCACCGGCTACGGGCTCGGGCAGTCGATGGTCGTCGCCGGTCTGTGCGTGGCCCCGCTGGGCCTGACCATGATGTTCACCGCGCCGGTCTACGCCCGTCTGTCCGCCCGCCACGGCCCGAAGGTCACCCTGATCATCGGCCTGCTGGTCATCGCGGTCGGCTACGCCGCCGGCCTCGGCCTGATGAACGCGGCCTGGCAGACCGTCGTCGTCTCGGTGGTTCTGGGCGCCGGCATCGGACTGGCGTACTCGTCGCTGCCCGCGCTGATCGTCGGCGCGGTCCCGGCCTCCGAGACGGGCGCGGCCAACGGCCTCAACACCCTGATGCGGTCCATCGGCACCTCGGTGTCCAGCGCCGTGATCGGCATGGTGCTCGCCAACACCGCGCACCACGCCGGCGGCCTCGCGATCCCGACCATGCACGGCTTCCGTGTCTCCTTCCTGATCGCCACGGCCGCCGTCGTCGTGGGCCTGACACTGGCCCTGTGCCTGCCCCGGCCGAACCTCTCGAACGGCCCGCAGCTGCGCGCGAGCAGCGAGGAGGACGCCAACCTGGCGCGGGCCGAGGCGGTCCTGCGCGGCTTCCGCGGCCGGGTCCTGGACGCCGGCGGCGCCCCGGTCGCCCGCGCCAAGGTCACGCTGATCGACCGCCGCGGCCGCCAGGCGGGCGCCACGCTCTCCGCCGAGGACGGCAGTTACGCCCTCGCGGTCCCGGCCCGGGGCCCGTACGTCCTGGCCGCCCGCGCCGCCGGGCACGGCCCGCACGCCAGCGCGGCGACCCACACCGGCGAGGACCACCCGGTCGACCTGGACCTGTCCCTGCCGGGCGAGTCGGTCACCGCCTGAAACAGACGTACGCCTGAGACGTACGCCACCGCACCCCCTGTCGCCCGCGCGGCAGGGGGTGCGGCAGCATGGCGCCGGAACGGATGCACGACCGACCGGAAGGACCGACCCCATGCCCGCGGCACCTTCCCCCGAGCTCTCGGCTGCGCTCGAGCAGGGGGGACCCCCACCCGCGATCCTCGCCGCGTTCGAGGCCGCGAAGGGGTTCATGCCCACCGACGAGGGGCTCGCGCTGTACGCGGCGGCCGTGACGGCCGGACGGCTGGGGCTGCCGCTGCTGGAGGTCGGCACGTACTGCGGGCGCTCGACGATCCTGCTCGCCGACGCCGCCCGGCGGGCCCAGGTCACCGCGCTCACCGTGGACCACCACCGCGGCAGCGAGGAGCAGCAGCCCGGCTGGGAGTACCACGACCCGGAGACGGTCGACCCCGAGATCGGGCTGATGGACACGCTCCCCACGTTCCGCAGGACCCTGCACCGGGCGGGTCTCGAGGACCACGTGGTGGCGCTCGTCGGCCGCTCGCCGCAGATCGCCGCCCTGTGGAACACCCCGCTCGGCCTTCTCTTCGTGGACGGCGGCCACACCGACGAGCACGCCGGCGCCGACTACGAGGGGTGGGCGCCGCACCTCGCCGAGGGTGGGCTGCTGGTCATCCACGACGTGTTCCCGGACCCGGTGGACGAGTTCACCGGGCAGGCCCCGTACCGCGTCTACCTCCGGGCCCTGGAGTCGGGCGGGTTCACCGAGGTGTCGGCGACCGGATCGCTGCGCGTCCTGCGGCGAACGGAAGCAGGCGCCCGCGCCCGCCGTTAGAGTCGCAGACGTGTCGTACACAGGCCCCGACTTCGATGTCCCGCAGCCCGAGCGCCCCGGCCGCCTCCGTCGGGGGCTGCTGACCGTCGCCCTCGCGGCACTGGTGCCCGGCGCGCTGCTGGGCTGGCTGGTGTACGAGGCGGTGGGCGACCCGGGCGACGGCTCGGACACGGCGGGCCCGCCGTCGGCGACCGGTTCCCCCTCGACGTCCGAGGAGCCGGTCCTGCCCTCCTACCCCGGTCAGGACGGCAAGGGGGCCGGCCCTTCCCCCGCGCGGACGCCCTCCGCCTCCGCGCCCGTCGCCTCCGGCCCGCTCAAGGGCAAGGTCGTCGTCATCGACCCGGGCCACAACACGGGCAACTTCCGGCACACGGCGGAGATCAACCGCACGGTGGACATCGGCACCAACCGCAAGGAGTGCGACACCACCGGCACGTCCACCAACGCCGGTTACACCGAGGCCCGGTTCACGATGGACGTGGCCCACCGGCTGCGCGCGCTGCTCGAGGCGCAGGGCGCCACGGTGAAACTGACCCACGACGGCGACTCACCGGCCTGGGGCCCGTGCGTCGACGAGCGCGCCCGGATCGGCAACGACGCGCACGCGGACGCCGCCGTGTCGATCCACGCCGACGGCGCGGCGACCGGCGACCGCGGCTTCCACGTCATCCTCCCGGCGGCCGTGCACGCCGGCTCCGCCGACACCCGCCCGATCGTCTCCGCCTCCCGCGATCTGGGCGAGCGCATCGCGGGCGACTTCGTGCGGGTCACGGGCGAGGCACCGTCCAACTACATCGGCGGCGGCACCGGTCTCGTCACGCGGAAGGACCTGGGCGGTCTCAATCTGTCAACGGTTCCGAAGGTCTTCATCGAGTGCGGCAACATGCGCGATAGCAAGGACGCGGCAGCGCTCACCAGCGGTAACTGGCGGCAGAAGGCGGCAGAGGGGATCTCTGAGGGAATCGTGAGTTTCCTGCGCGGGTCATGATCAGGGCACTCATCCCGGCGGACATCGCGGCCGTACGGACGATAGTGTCATCCGTAGATGAGGGGCCACCCCCGCGCTTCGCACCGCGGCCTGACGGCGAGACGGTGACAGCGACGCCTCCACCGACGACGAGACGACGACCTACGAAGGACCTGACGTGAATATCCGCTCCCTCACTCGGGGCGACGGCGTGGTGATCGGAGCAGCGGTGTTGCTGTTCATCGCGTCGTTCCTCCACTCCTACTCGAGCTACCTCACCAGCAACGCCTGGGACGCGCTCGGTCTGGGCCTGGGCGTCTACATGGGCGGAGTGATCGGCGCCGCACTGATCGTCGTCAACCGGTGTCTGCCGCAGCCCCGCAAGGTGGCGGGCCTGGACCTGGGCGCGGTGGGAGTGGCGTTCACGGTCCTGGTGGCGTGGATCATGTTCTGGAACCTGGTGGACGCTCCCCAGGTCGGCGCGGGCTCCGGCCTGATCCTCGGCTTCATCGCGGCCCTCGTCCTGGCCGCCGGCGCCGTCGTCACCCCGGTGGTCCCGGCCCTCCAGGCCGCCCTGATGCCCGCGCCCAAGCCGGTCACGCCGCAGCCCTACGGCGCACAGCCGCAGGGCGGGTACGGCTACCCGGGCGCGCAGCAGCCGTACGCCGGGCAGCCGCAGCAGAACCAGTCGGTCGGCGGCGGTCAGCCGCAGCAGGCCCCGCAGGGGCAGCAGCCCGCGGCCGCCTTCTCGCCGTTCTGGTTCGCCGTGCCGGCGCCGCGTCCGCTGTTCGCGGAGGACGGGTCCCCCGCGCCGATCGCCGAACTGGCGCCGGGCGTGTGGTACCTGGCCGTGGAGCAGCGCGGTCAGGGCCTGCTGACCGAGATGCAGGACGGCCGCCGCGGTGTCCTCCAGGACGCCTCAAACATCCAGCGCGGCTGATCCGGCCCAACGGACCGGCCCAACGGCCCCCCGCCCTCCGGGCGGGGGGCCGTTGCCGTACTGCCCGCGAGGCCTCGAGCCGGCAGGCCGTCGGCGAACAGTGCGGGGACGGCTCCTAGGAGCCCCGGATCAGCTGCGAGTCGGACGGCACCTTGTCCTTGACCGGTGCGCCCGCGCTGCTCCCGGCGCCTTTCACCTTGTTGATGACGTTGTTGTAGTCCTGGACCGCCGAGCTGTCGCCCTTGCGCAGCTTGCTGGGCAGGGCCTTCAGGCCGGCGATGGCCGAGGAGAGCGGGGCGAGTGCCTTCGACAGCAGGGGGTCGCCGTGGGCGTTGCGCTCGGCGGCCTTGAGCCGGTTGTACGTGAACGCGCCCGCGAGGGCCGCCTTGGCGAGGGTGGCCTTGCGGTGTGGCGCCCCCTTCTTGAACTTGCCCTGCTTGTACGGTTTCACGATCCACTGGTAGGTGGCCCCGGCCGCGAGAGCCGCGTTCGCCACGAACCGGGTCTTGGCGAGCTTCTGCTTCTCCGCGGGCGTGGTGGGGCGGGGCGTGGCCGCCGCCACGGCGACCGTCGGACTGTGTTGCGGAGTGCTCTGGCCCACGGCCCACCCGGTGGAACCGGCGAGCAGGGCGCAGCAGAGCGTCAGCGCCAGGGCGAGGCGCCGCATCGGTACGGGCACGGTGTCCTCCCGAACATGTTGCTCCGGGTGTTGTTCAGGAGGTCCGTGTGATCCTGGGTGGCCGTGCCGAAACAGTGCACTGGAGGTACCCTCCGGGTCACTCCCCGTGCGCGGTTCGGGTTTCCGGCGGGATTCCGGGGCAGACGCAGGGCATGTCCCCTCGATATCGCACGGGTTCCAACTCCGCCGGTACGGTCATCGCGGTGGTCGCGGACGTCATGGCCGTCATCCTCGGACTGTGGATTCTGATGTACCTGCTGGACGCCAACAGGGCCAACGAGCTGGTCCGGTTCGTCCACGGCGCGGCCGACTGGCTGGCCGGCTGGTCCCGGGACCTCTTCACCTTCGACCGGCCCTGGGCCCGCGTGATCGCCGGCTACGGCCTGGCCGCCGTGGTCTACCTCTTCGTCGGCCACGCCGTCGCCAACCGGATGCACCGGCACTGACGACGGCGGGCCGGCCGGCGGGGCGGCGTCAGTCGCAGCAGTCCGTCTCGAGGCCCCGCGGCAGGCGGTCGCCCGCCGCGAAGACCGTGCAGGTGGCCTCGTGGCCGCCGAGCGCGGCCACGGCGAGGAGGAGGGAGCCGGCGGTCCACGTGGTCAGTTCGCGGGGCCACACGGCGTCGTCCTCGAAGACGTAGCCCGTCCAGTACAGGCCGCTGTCCGGGTCGCGCAGGTGCTGGATGGACTGGAGCACGGCCAGGGCGTGGTCCGACTCGCCCACCGCCCACAGGGTCAGGGCGAGTTCGGCCGACTCCCCGCCCGTCACCCACGGGTTGGGCACGACGCAGCGCACCCCGAGTCCGGGCACCACGAAGCGGTCCCAGCCCGCCGCTATGCGCGCCTTCGCCTCCGCGCCGGTCAGCGCGCCGCCCAGCACCGGGTAGTACCAGTCCATGGAGTAGCGGTCCTTGTCCAGGAACCGCTCCGGGTGCGCGCGGATCGCGTGCCGGAGCGCGCCGACCGCCAACTCCCAGTCCGGTTGCGGTTCTTCACGCTGTTCCGCGATGGCCAGCGCACAGCACAGCGCGTGGTGGACCGAGGAGCACCCGGTCAGCAGCGCGTCCGAGGTGTCCGTGCCGTCGTCCTCCCGCTTCCAGCCGATCTGCCCGCCGGGCTGCTGGAGGCGCAGCACGAACTCGATCGCCGCGTACACGACGGGCCACATGCGGTCCAGGAAGGTGTCGTCGCCCGTCGAGAGGTAGTGGTGCCAGACGCCTACGGCTGTGTAGGCGACGAAGTTGGTCTCCCGGCGGCGGTCGGTGACGTCGTCGTGCGCCCCGTCGGCGTAGGCCGCGTACCAGGAGCCGTCCTCGAGCTGGTGGCGGGCCAGCCATTCGTAGGCCCGCTCGGCGGCCTCGTGCTCACCGGCCGCGTCCAGCCCCATCGCCGCCTCGACGTGGTCCCACGGGTCGAGGTGGTGCCCGCGGAACCACGGGATCGCCCCGTCCTCCCGCTGGGCGGCGAGTATGCCGCGCACGGTCGCGGCGGCCTGCCCGGCGGTGAGGACCCCGGGCAGGACGAGGTGTTCTGTCCGGGGAGTCGTCACGTGGCGGCCGCCTCGGCGCGCCCGGCCGTGGCGGGCAGGTGCGGCTTGGTCGCGTACGCCACGAAGCTCTTGCCGATCAGCGGGTTCAGCGCCTGCTCGGCCACCCGGGTGGCCAGCGGCTTCTTCACGATGTCCCAGACCAGCAGCTTGTGGTACGCCCGCACCGGCAGCGCCTGGTCGTTGTCGACGCCGAACGCGCACTTCAGCCACCAGTACGGCGAGTGCAGCGCGTGCGCGTGGTGGGTGCCGTAGGGCTTCAGGCCCGCCTCGCGGATTCTGGCGAGGAGTTCGTCGGCCTTGTAGATGCGGATGTGGCCGCCCTCCACCTCGTGGTAGGCGTCGGACAGGGCCCAGCAGACCTTCTCGGGGCCGTAGCGCGGCACGGTGACCGCGATCCGCCCGCCCGGCCGGAGCACCCGGACCATCTCGGCGAGGACACCCTTGTCGTCGGGGATGTGCTCCATCACCTCGGAGATGATGACGACGTCGAAGGACTCGTCGGGGAAGGGGAGCGCCAGCGCGTCGCCCTCCATGGCGGTCGCGGTCGCGCCTTCCGGCGCCTCCCCGGCCTCCTTCATCGCGGCGAACCACTTGGCGACCTCGCGGATCTCCTCGCCGTCGCGGTCCAGTGCCACGACCCGGGCCCCGCGCCGGTAGCACTCGAACGCGTGCCGGCCGGCACCGCAGCCGAGGTCCAGGACGCGGTCGCCCGGGGCGAGCGGGAACCGGGAGAAGTCGACGGTCAGCACGTGGCCCTGCTTTCGCGGTTGAGGTCGGCGTCGGTCGTGGTGGGGGTGCCGGTCCCCGCGGGGCCGGCACCCGGGGTGCCCGCGCGCCGGCCGTCGCGCGCGGCCCCGACGGGAGTGCCCGCGCGGGAGCGGGCGAGGGCCTCGCGGTAACGGGCCACGGTCCCCTCCGCGGCGCGGGCCCAGGTGAAGTGCCGCAGGACCCGCTCACGTCCGGCCCGGCCCAGCCGGAAGCGCAGCTCCGGGTCCGCGAGCAGCCGGCTCAGCGCCGCGGCCAGCGCCCCGGCGTCGCCCGGCGGCACGGCCAGGCAGGTCTCGCCGTCGCGGCCCGCGACCTCGGGGACGGCGCCCCCGGTCGTGGCGACCAGCGGGGTGCCCGTGGCCATGGCCTCGGCGGCCGGCAGGGAGAAACCCTCGTACAGCGACGGCACGCACGCGGCCTCGGCCGAGCGGACCAGGCCGACCAGTTCGGCGTCCGAGATCCCCTTGACGAACTCGACGGCCCCTTCGAGGCCGTAGCGTTCGACCGCCCTCGCGACCGGGCCCTGCTCCGGCCGCTTGCCGACGACGACGAGGTGGGCGGCGGGGTGCTCGGTCCGCACCTTCGCCAGCGCCTCGACGAGGAACACCAGCCCCTTGAGCGGCACGTCCGCGCTGGAGGTGGTCACGATCCGGCCGGGTACCTGCCGCACGGCCGGGTCGGGTGAGAACAAGTCGGTGTCGGCGCCGATGTGCACGACGTGGACGCGGTCCTCGCGCACCCCGAGGTGGTCGACGATCTCCCGGCGGGAGGTGCCGGAGACGGTGAGCACGGAGGGCAGCCGGCGCGCGACGCGCTTCTGCATGCGGGTGAAGGCGTACCAGCGCCGTACGGACCAGCGCCGCTGCCATCCCTCGGCGGCGTCCAGCTCCAACTTCCGGTCCACGGTGATGGGGTGGTGGATGGTGGTGACCAGCGGCGCGCCGACGTCGCCCAGCAGCCCGTACCCCAGGGTCTGGTTGTCGTGGACGATGTCGAACTCCCCGCGCCGGGCGCGCAGATGGCGGCGGGCGCGCAGCGAGAAGGTCAGCGGCTCGGGGAAGCCGCCGGTCCACATGGTGGCGACCTCCAGCGCGTCGATCCAGTCGCGGTACTCGTCGCGCTCGGGGGTGCGGAAGGGGTCCGGCTGCCGGTAGAGGTCCAGGCTCGGCAGCTCGGTCAGGCGCAGCCGGCCGTCGTGGCCGTCGCCGGCGATGTCACCGAGGGTGTCGAGGACGGGGTAGGGCTGGGCGGCGATCACCTCGACCCGGTGGCCGAGGCGGGCCAGTTCGCGCGAGAGGTGGCGCACGTAGACGCCCTGGCCGCCGCAGAACGGGTTCCCCTTGTAGGTGAGGAGCGCTATGCCGAGCGGTCGCTCGCCGTCCGCGGCCAGGTCCGCCGGGGACCCCGCCTGACTGGGCTCAGCGGTCACTCCGGGCCCCCTTCTGACTGCACTGTCCCGCGACATTACGCCGGGACGCTAATCTAGAACAAGTTTCAGACTTGATCGTTCAGGAGGCTCCGAATCTACCGGCAGGTAGCCACGCTGTGAGCAGCGGATCGGGTGATTCGCACCACGGCCCGCACCACTGCCCGCGGTCCGGCCCCCTGCCTCACCGACTGTCACGGAACGGGACCCATGCCTGCGCGAGCCAGTACCTCCCGGCCGGCCTCACCGCCCCTCACCGAGCGGCAGGAGGCCCGCCGCCGCCGCATCCTGCGCGCGAGCGCGCAGTTGGCCGGCCGGGGCGGCTTCGACGCGGTGCAGATGCGGGAGGTCGCGGAGTCCTCGCAAGTGGCGCTGGGCACGCTGTACCGGTACTTCCCGTCCAAGGTCCACCTGCTCGTCGCCACGATGCAGGACCAACTGGAGCGCCTGCACGGCACGCTGCGCAAGAACCCGCCGGCCGGCGAGAGCGCCGCCGAGCGGGTGGCCGAGACCCTGATGCGCGCCTTCAGCGCCCTTCAGCGCGAGCCCCATCTCGCGGACGCGATGGTCCGCGCGCTGACCTTCGCCGACCGCAGCGTGAGCCCGGAGGTCGACCAGGTCTCCCGTCAGACCACCGCGATCGTCCTGGACGCCATGGGCCTGGAGGAGCCCACCACCGAGCAGCTCTCCGCGGTCCGCGTGATCGAGCACACCTGGCTCTCGGCCCTGATCACCTGGCTCTCGGGCCGCGCCTCCATCGCCCAGGTGAGGGCCGACATGGAGACGGCGTGCCGCCTGATCGACCTGACCGCACCCCCCGAGGCGCACGAATAGGACCTACGAGACGGGTTCCCTTCGCCGGTATTACCCGGATCAGGTAATGGGGGTCGCCTTCGGGTCCGACTACTACCTTCCGGCCTCTCAGCCCGACCGTCGACGTCGGCCTCAGCGGATGCCGTAGCGTCTCGCCAAAGTCGGCTACTCCGGTTGAACTCCCTCACTCGCCTCGTAGGCCATTTCCCAGAATAAATCCACCCGCATCGAATGGAACCCCCCAATCCGAAGATTTTTTCGGTTTTCTCCCGCGCCGCGCGAGACGGGCGTCGGCCGCCCCTCGGGGCCTTTCCGGTAGGCCGGTAGAGTGACCGGGTCGTCATCACACCCGTTCGGGGGGAAGCCGGTGGAAATCCGGCGCTGACCCGCAACCGTGAGCCGTCCCGCGAGGGCGGCGAGCCGGAATGCCCGGGGCGGGACGTGACCGGCTCGCATACGTCGGCAGATCCGCCGGCGCATCGCACCGTCGAGGTATACGGAGCCGAGCCGCCGGGGTGTCCCGTGCTGTCCGGCTCCCCGCAGGGAGAGGCCCCCGCCGATCATGAACTTCCGCCCCAGCGCCGCGGCCCTGGCCGCCGCCGTCGCCGTGATCGGCAGCGCGGCCCCCGCCGTCGCAGACACGTCCGCCGGCCCGTCCCCGTCGTCGCCGGCACTTCCGGCGGGGCTCTACGGCAGGACCGACCCCCAGTACGACGGCGTCTGGCGGCAGTCCCTGGCGCTGCTCGCGCAGCACACCGTGGGTGTGCGGCCCGCCGCCAAGGCCGTGGACTGGCTGACCGGACAGCAGTGCGCAGACGGTTCCTTCGCGGCCTTCCGCGCCGAGCCGGGCAAGCCCTGCGACGCCAAGGTGATGGTCGACACCAACAGCACCGCCGCCGCCGTGCAGACCCTCGCCGCGCTCGGCGGCCACGACACGGTCACCGGCAAGGCGGTGTCCTGGCTGAAGTCCGTGCAGAACGAGGACGGCGGCTGGCCGTACACGCCCGGCGGGCCCAGCGACACCAACTCGACCTCGGTCGTGATCGGCGCGCTCGCCGCCGTCGGGCAGAAGCCGGAGAGTGTCGTCAAGGACGGCAAGTCCCCCTACGACGCCCTGTTCTCCTTCGCCCTGCCGTGCTCCGGCGACGGGGCCGGCGCCTTCGCCTACCAGCCGGACAAGAAGGGCGAGCTCGCCGCCAACGCGGACGCCACGGCGGCGGCCGTCGTCGCCGCGCTCGGGCGGGGCATGGCCCCCAAGGCCGGCAAGGACGCGGGCGCCGAGGCCCGTTGCGAGGACTCGGGCAAGCCCAGCCCCGACCGGGCCGCGGCCAACGGCGCCTCGTACCTGGCGCAGGCCGTCGCCAAGGACGGTCACCTCACCTCCTCTCTCCCCGGTGCCACCGACCAGCCCGACTTCGGCAACACCGCCGACGCGGTCGTCGCCCTGGCCGTGCAGAGCGGGCCCGCGCAGGCGCGGAAGCCGCTGAAGTGGCTGGAGAAGAACTCCGAGGCGTGGGCGAAGCAGAGCGGTCCCGCCGCCTACGCCCAGCTCGTCTTCGCCGCGTACGCGGCCGACGGCGACCCGCGTGACTTCGGCGGTGTCGACCTGGTCGAGCGGCTCAACGCGACCGGGCCCGCTCCCGAGTCCGTCGGTGAGAAGGGTGTCGGGGACATCGCGAAGGACAACCCCACTTACGGAGTCTGGTGGACCGTCGGCGTCTTCCTCGTCGCGGGCGTCGGCATCGGGTTCCTGCTGAGCGGCCGGAAGAAGCAGGGGCAGCCGTGATACGCCGGCTCCGGGCGCTGTGCGCACCGCTGCTCGCCGCCGCGCTCCTGCTGGTGGCCGGTGCCGGTCAGGCGCACGCCGCCGGCTACCGGTACTGGTCCTTCTGGGACCGCGACGGCGAGAAGTGGACGTACGCCACAGAGGGCCCGTCGACCGCGCGTCCCTCCGACGGTGACGTCCAGGGCTTCCGTTTCTCGGTGAGCGAGGACTCCCAGGACGCGAGCAAACCGCGCGGGACGGCCGGCTTCGAGGCCATCTGCGCCAGGACACCGGCCCAGAGGGACAGCAAGCGGGTGGCGCTCATCCTCGACTTCGGCGTCCAGGCGGACGCCCCGTCCGGCGAGACCCCGCCGGCGCCGCGCACGGCGTGCGCCCGGGTGCCGTCCGACGCGACCACGGCCGAGGCCCTGGCGGCCGTGGCGAAACCGCTGCGGTACGACACCAACGCCCTGCTGTGCGCCATCGCCGGCTATCCGCAGAAGGGCTGCGGCGAGCAGATGACGGCGGGCAAGAGCGCGCAGCCGGCCGAGGAAGAGCCGCGCGAGGGCCCGTCGGTGGGTCTCCTCGCGGGCGGTGCCGTGGTGGTCGTGCTGGTCGCGGCGGCGGTCTGGCAGGCGCGGCGGCGCGGGGATGCGTGACGCCGTGCGGGACCGCGGGCGGGCGGGCCGCGCCGGCGGCGCACCCGCCCGCGGCTCCGCCGGTGTCCACGCGGGCGCCTGGTGGCTGTGGGCGCTGGCCCTGGGCACCGCGGCCACCCGCACCACCAATCCCCTGCTGCTCGGTCTGCTGCTGGCGGTCTCCGGCCACGTCGTGGTGAGCTGCCGCCCCAACACGCCGTCCGCCCGGTCCTACACCGCCTTCGTCAGGCTCGCCCTCGCCGTCCTCGTCATCCGCCTGGTCTTCGCCGTCGTGCTCGGCTCGCCCATTCCCGGCACGCACGTGATCGCCTCCCTGCCCGAAGTCCCCCTGCCGCACTGGGCGCAGGGCATCCGCCTGGGCGGCCGGGTCACGGCCGAGGCGGTCGTCTTCGCCCTGTACGACGGGCTGAAGCTGGCCACGCTGCTGGTCTGCGTCGGCGCCGCGAACGCCCTCGCCGCGCCCGCCCGGCTGCTGAAGTCCCTGCCCGGCGCCCTGTACGAGACCGGGGTCGCCGTCGTCGTCGCGCTCACCTTCGCCCCGCACCTGGTCGCCGACGGCCGGCGCCTGCGTGCCGCCCGCCGGCTGCGGGGCCGCCCCGACCGGGGCGTCCGCGGCCTGGTGCAGGTCGGACTGCCGGTCCTGGAGGGCGCGCTGGAGCGTTCCGTCGCCCTCGCCGCCGCGATGGACGCCCGCGGCTACGGCCGTACCGCCGAGGTCGCGCCCGCCGTCCGCCGGACCACCGCCGCGCTCACGCTCGGCGGCCTGCTGGGCGTCTGCGCCGGGACGTACGGACTGCTCACCGCCGAGGGCGGCGCCTACGGCCTGCCGGTACTGCTCGCCGGGGTCGCCGCCGCCCTGGCCGGACTGTGGCTCGGCGGGCGCCGCTCCCCGCGCACCCGCTACCGCCCGGACGCCTGGAACCTCCGCTCCTGCCTGGTCGCCGGGTCGGGCGTGCTGGTCCCGGCCCTGCTGGCGCTCGCCGCCGCCCGCGATCCCCAGGCCCTGCACCCGGGTGTGGTCCCGCTCGTCCCGCCCACTCTTCCCCTGTGGCCCGCCGCCGCCGTACTCCTCGGTCTGGCCCCCGCGTTCGCCGCACCCGCCAGTCCCGCCCCCAAGGAGCCGTCGTGATCCGCTTCGAGGATGTCTCCGTCACCTACGACGGAGCGGTGGAACCCACCGTCCGCGGCGTCGACTTCGAGGTGCCCGAAGGTGAACTCGTCCTCCTCGTCGGGCCGTCCGGCGTCGGCAAGTCCACCGTGCTGGGCGCGGTCAGCGGACTGGTGCCGCACTTCACCGGCGGCACCCTGCGCGGCCGGGTCACCGTGGCCGGCCGGGACACCCGCACCCACAAGCCGCGCGAACTCGCCGACGTCGTCGGCACCGTCGGCCAGGATCCGCTGTCGCACTTCGTCACGGACACCGTGGAGGACGAACTCGCCTACGGCATGGAGTCGCTGGGCCTGGCCCCGGACGTGATGCGGCGGCGCGTGGAGGAGACCCTGGACCTGCTGGGCCTGGCCGACCTGCGCGACCGCCCCATCGCCACCCTCTCCGGCGGCCAGCGGCAGCGGGTCGCGATCGGCTCGGTCCTCACCCCGCACCCGAAGGTGCTCGTCCTGGACGAGCCGACCTCGGCGCTCGACCCGGCCGCCGCCGAGGAGGTCCTCGCCGTCCTCCAGCGGCTCGTGCACGACCTGGGCACGACGGTCCTCATGGCCGAGCACCGCCTGGAACGGGTCGTCCAGTACGCCGACCAGGTCGTCCTGCTGCCCGCCACGGGCGCCGCCCCGCTGCTGGGGCCCCCGGCGGACGTCATGGCGGTCTCCCCCGTGTATCCGCCGGTGGTGGACCTGGGCCGGCTGGCGGGCTGGTCCCCGCTGCCGCTGACCGTGCGGGACGCCCGCCGCCGGGCCGCGGATCTGCGGCAGCGGCTGGACGGACGGGAGCCCGTGCGCTCCGGGACTGCACCGGCCACGGCACTCCCGGTCCCCGCGCCCCGTTCGGCGCCCCGGTGGCGGCTGCGCCGCGGCCCCGCCCCCGAGCCCGTCGCGGCGAGCGCGCCCGTGGCCGAGGTCCGCTCCCTGAGTGTCCGGCGCGCCGGCGTCCAGGCCCTGCGGAACGTCGACCTGTCCGTCGCCCGCGGCGAGACCGTCGCCCTCATGGGCCGCAACGGCGCCGGGAAGTCCACGCTGCTCGGCTCGCTCGTCGGGCTGGTCCAGCCGTCCGCCGGGCGGGTCCGGGCGGGCGGCGCGGTCCCGCACCGCACGACGCCCCGCGAACTTGTGCGCCGGGTCGGGCTCGTCCCGCAGGAGCCGCGCGACCTGCTGTACGCCGACACGGTCGCCGCCGAGTGCGCGGCCGCCGACCAGGACGCGCAGGCCGCGCCCGGCACCTGCCGGGCCCTGGTCCGCGAGCTGCTGCCCGGCGTCGGCGACGACACCCACCCCCGCGACCTGTCGGAGGGCCAGCGACTGGCACTCGCGCTCGCCGTCGTGCTCACCGCCCGCCCGCCCCTGCTGCTACTCGACGAGCCGACCCGCGGTCTCGACTACGGCGCGAAGACCCGGCTGGTCGCCCTGCTGCGCGCGCTCGCCGCCGAGGGACACGCCATCGTGCTCGCCACGCACGACGTCGAGCTGGCCGCCGAACTGGCCCACCGGGTCGTGCTGCTCGCCGAGGGCGAGGTGATCGCCGACGGTCCGATGGCCGAGGTGGTGGTGTCCTCCCCCTCCTTCGCCCCGCAGGTCACCAAGATCCTGGCCCCGCAGCGGTGGCTCACCGCCGCCCAGGTCCGCGAGGCGCTGGCATGACGGCCCGTCCCCGAGTGCGGGCCGTCCGCCTCGGCCCCCGGTCCCTCGCCGCGCTCGCCCTGGTCAGCGCGGTCGGTGTGGCCGCGTTCGGCTGGCCGTTCCTCGCACCGCCCGCCTCACGGCTCAGCGCGCACGCGCAGGACGCGCCCTGGCTGTTCGCGGGCCTGCTCGTCCTGCTCGTCGCCGTCGTCACCGCGACGATCTCCGAGTCCGGCCTCGGCCCGAAGGCCGTCGCCATGCTCGGTGTGCTGGCCGCGACGGGGGCCGCGCTGCGCCCGATCGGGGCCGGGACGGCCGGCATCGAGCCCATGTTCTTCCTGATGGTGCTGAGCGGGCGCGTGCTCGGGCCGGGCTTCGGGTTCGTGCTCGGCTCGGTGACGATGTTCGCCTCCGCGCTGCTCACCGGCGGGGTGGGGCCGTGGATGCCGTTCCAGATGCTGGCCATGGGCTGGTTCACCATGGGCGCGGGCCTGCTGCCGGGCCCCGACCGGCTGCGCGGACGCACGGAACTGCTGCTGCTCGCGCTCTACGGCTTCCTGGCCGCCTTCGCCTACGGCACCGTCATGAACCTCGCGGGCTGGCCCTTCATGGGCACCCTCGCCTCCTCCATCGCCTTCGACCCGCACGCGGGCATCCCGGCCAACCTGGCCCGGTTCGTGGCGTACTGCCTGGCCACCTCGCTCGGCTGGGACCTGGGCCGGGCCGCCGTCACCGTCGTACTGACCCTCGTCCTCGGCCCCGCGGTCCTCAGGGCGCTGCGCCGGGCCACCCGCCGGGCCGCCTTCGAGGCCCCGGTCACTTTCGAGGCCCCGGTCACCGCACCGCCGCCGTGACCGGTGGGTGAGACCGCGTACGCCGATCGTGACGCACCCGGTGAGGCCGCCCACATGAGCCGGGTCACCTACGAGGCACGGACGTGGACCGCCATGAGACCCCGGTTCGAGCCACCTCGCGGCACTCGTGGATGCGGCGGCCCCCGGCCCCTGGGCCGCCGCATCCACCGCGTCCGGCTGCAGCGGACCCGCGGTTGGTGCTTTCCTGGCCCCATGACGACGGACCCGCGACCGGACGACCCCGAGGCACGCGGACTGCGCCTGGTGGCGGTGCTCCTGGGGCTGACCGTGGTCAGCGGACTGATCGACGCGGTCAGCTACCTCGGGCTTGGACACGTCTTCACCGCCAACATGACCGGCAACGTGGTCGTGCTCGGCTTCGCCGCCGCCGGCGCACCGGGCTTCTCCGTCCCGCACACCGCCACCTCCCTGGTGTGCTTCCTGCTGGGCGCGACGGCCGGCGGCCGGGTCTCACAGCGCTACGGCACCGGCTCGCGCCGCACCTGGGCCAGGGTGACCCTCGCCGCCGAGGCCGTACTGGTCGCGGCGTCCGCGGTGGTGGCCTGCGCCGCGCCGGGCACGGAGGCCATGGTGTACTCCGTCATCGCCCTGACCGCCTTCGCGATGGGCCTGCGCAACGCCACGGTCCGCAAACTGGGCGTACCCGACCTCACGACCACGGTCCTGACGATGACCCTGACCGGCCTCGCCTCCGACTCCCGGGCCGGTGGCGGCTCCGGCCACCGCTCCCCGCGCCGCACCGCCTCCGTCATCGCGATGCTGGCCGGCGCCGCCCTCGGCGCCTGGCTGGTGGTCCACCACGACCTGGGCATCCCGCTGCTGATCGCGGCGGTGATGGCGGGCGTCCTGGCCGTGGTGACGTCGGGACGCGAATGACGCCCCTCGGGTAGGAGGGGCCGTACTCCTACGGCAGTCGATGTGCCAGGATGCCGCCCATGGTGAACGTGGACCGTCATCTGGCCGATGACGAGGAACTGATACATGCGACCCGCCAGCACTGGACCCAGATGGTGGGCGAGTTCGTCGTCCTCGTACTCGTCTGGGCCGTGGCGGGCGCGCTGGCGTGGGTGATTCCGTCCGGCAAGGACTGGGGCACCGTGGCCCGGTACGTGGTGCTGGGCCTGGCGCTGATCGTCTCCGTCTGGTTCTGGCTGCGGCCGCTGCTGATATGGCGCAGCACCGTCTACATCGTCACGACGAAGCGGGTCTCCGTGCGCACCGGCTTCCTGACGAAGACGGGCCACAGCATCCCGCTGGCCCGCGTCAACGACGTCGAGTTCCGCGCCACGCTGTGGGAGCGCATCCTGCGCGAGGGAACGCTGACCGTCCAGTCGGCCTCGGAACACGGAACGCTCCAGCTGAAGCACGTCTCGGACCCGGAGGGCCTCCAGGGCCTGATCTACGAGGCCGTGGAGAACGAGCAGCGCAGCCACCAGTGGGGCGGACAGGTGCCGCCGGTCGCCGGATGACGATCATTCAGCGACCGCAGCCGCCCACGACAGGAACTCGGTGAAGGCGGCGGGTGCGAGGGTGAGCACCGGGCCTGCGGGGGTCTTGGAGTCGCGTACGGCCACGGTGGCGCAGGGGGTTTCGGCGATCTCGACGCAATCTCCGCCCTGGTCACCGCTGTAGCTGGACTTACGCCACTGGATCTCCCTCGGCACCACGTTGTTCCCCATAACGCTCCTCCATCACGTGCCGGATCAACTCCGCCGAATCCCTGAGCGAAAGCGCGGCGGCCTGGAGGTGATCGTAACGGAGCGAACAGTCTCTGACTGTTTCCGGATTGGCGCTCGGATGCCCGCTGCCGTAGCCCTCCGTATAAACGATGTCGGGGTCTCCGGCGAAGTGAAAGAGGTTGAACGAGCCTTGAAGCCCCGCGTGCACACCGGCTGAGAACGGCAACACCTGGACATTGACGCGCGGGTTGGTTTCGAAGGTCAACAAGCGGGCCAGTTGGTCCCGCATCGTCTCCTGGCTGCCGATCTTCTGGTACAGCACGGTCTCGCTGAGCACGGACCAGAAGACCGGAGGCTCGCTCTTCTCGAAGATGCACTGGCGAGCGAGTCGTGCGGCGGTGCGGTCCTCGATGTTGACCACGTGCATCGCACTGAGCACCGCACGCGCGTACGCCTTGGTCTGCAACAGACCGTGCACCAGGTGGGTATGGAAGGTGCGGATCTTGACCGCTCGCGCTTCCAGCTCCGCCACCTGCTGAAACCACGCTGGGAGTTGACTCCGCATCACGAGGGTGACGAGCCGGGACAGCAGCCCGCCCGTGCCCAGCGCCGCGTCCGCGCGCTCGCTGAACTCCTGCGTAGGCAGCTTTCTGGCCGTCTCGATCTGGCCGACGAGCGACCCCGTGTAGTTGATGATCTCGCCGAGCTGACGCTGGGTCAGTCCGGCCGTCTCCCGGTGTCGACGAAGCTCGTAGCCGTAGTAGTCGAGCGGTGAGGCGCCCGGGTCGAGGGCGTTGATGTGGGTCACGCGCGGCCCCTCTCGTGCAACTCCGCCCACTGAGGGACGCGTTGTATCCGTTCCGTAGCCGAGCGTAGCCAGCAGGCGCCACTCTCGTACCGTGAACGACTACTTTCCCTCCGTCCTGGCGGGCCCACGCCCCGACCAGTACCGCATGTGCCTCACCCTCGGTGAGCACTCCGCGCGGCACGTCCGCCGTATCGTCCGTTCCTGCCTGGGTGATTGGGACCTGATCGGGCTCACCGACGCGGTGGAGCTGGCCGTGACCGAGCTGGTCGCCAACGTCGTACGGCATGTCCCGGACCGGCGGTGCACGCTGCTGGTGCTGCGGCAGACGGGCGGAGTCCGCGTGGAGGTGACGGACGGCTCGCCGCAACTCCCGGCCGTCCCCGCGGACTTGTCCCCGGAAGCGGAAGGCGGACGCGGACTGCTGCTGGTCGATGCGGTGACCGACAAGTGGGGCGTGGAACCGCGCGGAGGGACCGGCAAGACGGTGTGGTTCGAGTGCTCCGGCACTTCACGGGCGGAAGCGCTCTGACCGCGCTGGAGCGGGAGTTCCTGACCACCAGCGTCCGCACCGGGCGGTTCGTCCAACCCGCCCTGGTGTTGCTGCGGCGGTTCGTCCGCAGCCGCTGGTGGCCCGTGTCCCGGCTCTCCGTGGTGTGCACGGCGGTGCTCTGGACGGTCTGGTTCCTCGACCGCGACCATCCGTGACCCAACGGGGGCCTTTGTTGTGCGGCTCGTCAGCGGGTGACGAGTTCGGCTGCCGGTTGCCTCTCCGGTGCGGCGGGCACGGCGACCGCGCGCGGCCCGGAGAGCAGGTACGTCAGCGTGAAGCCCGCGCCGACGACGATCGCGCCGCCCACCGCGTCCAGCACCCAGTGGTTGCCGGTGGCGACGATGGCCGAGACGGTGAAGAGGGGGTGGAGGAGGCCCAGGGCCTTCATCCACCGCTTCGGGGCCACGACCGCGATGACCACGCCGCACCACAGCGACCAGCCGAAGTGCAGGGACGGCATCGCGGCGTACTGGTTGGTGAGGGCCGTCAGGGTGCCGTAGTCGGGCTGGGAGAAGTCCTGGACGCCGTGGACCGTGTCGATGATGCCGAGGGTCGGCATCAGGCGGGGCGGGGCCAGGGGGTAGAGCCAGAAGCCGACGAGGGCCAGGAGGGTGGCGAAGCCGAGGGCCGAGCGGGCCCAGCGGTAGTCGACCGGGCGGCGCCAGCACAGGACGCCGAGGACGGTCAGCGGGACGACGAAGTGGAAGGACTCGTAGTAGAAGTCGAAGAATTTCCGCAGCCAGCCGATCTTCACCACGGCGTGGTTGACCGCGTGCTCGATGTCGATGTGCAGGAAGCGCTCGAGGGAGAGGATCTCGTGACCGTGCTGCTCGGCGCGGGCCCGGCCGCCGGAGATGGTGCCGCCCTTCGCCGCGAGGCGTACCTGCTGGTAGGCGGCGTAGGTGACGCGTATGAGGAGCAGTTCGAGGAACAGGTTCGGGCGGGTGAGGACCCGGCGCAGGAAGGGGAGCAGGGGGACCCGTCGGAAGCGGGCCGGGACCGGGGGCGCGTACTCCGTGGGGACGGGTGCGGCGTAGTGCTCCGACGTGCGGGACAGGAACGGCACGGCCGTCGCGGCGGCGAGGGCGGCCAGCAGGACGATGTTGTCCCGCAGCGGGTTCAGGGCCGCGATGTGCGGCAGCATCATCTTCGCCGGAAGGGTCATGACGAGGATGACGGCGACCGGCCAGACGTACCGGTCGGAGGCGCGGCGGCCGACCCGGCCGACGACCGCGAGGAGCACCCACAGCAGCTGGTGCTGCCAGGTGGTGGGCGACACCGCTATCGCGGCGCAGCCGGTGATCGCGACGGCGAGCAGCAGTTGGCCGTCGCGGGCGTAGCGCACGGCCCGGCGCAGGGCGAGCACCGCGACCGTCGCGCCCAGCAGCAGGAACAGGCCTATCTCCAGCGGGCCGGTCAGACCGAGCCGCAGCAGGGCGCCGTGCAGGGACTGGTTGGCGAGCGCGTCGGCGCTGCCGCCGAGGCCCACGCCCGCCATGTGGTGCACCCAGTAGGTGTAGGAGTCGTGCGGCATCGCGGCCCAGGCGAGCGCGGTGCACGCGGCGAACGTGACGGCGGTGGAGACGGCGGCCTGCCGGCGCCGGGTGAACCACAGCAGGGGCGCGAAGAGGAGCACCGTGGGTTGCAGGGCGGCCGCGAGGCCGATCAGCGCGCCGCCGGCCCGCTGTCCGCGCGCGACGAAGCAGCCGAGCAGGACGAGCAGGACCGGGATGACGCTGGTCTGGCCGAGCCAGAGCGTGTTGCGCACCGGCAGCGACAGCATGAGCAGGCTGATCGCGACGGGCGCGGCCAGCAGTGAGGTGCGGCGGCCGACCGGACCGGGCAGGGCGCGGGCGGCGATCAGGCCCAGGGCTACCACCAGCAGCAGCGTGCCGAAGGTCCATCCCCATCCGAGGGTCTGCTCGGCGGCCCTGGTCAGCGGCTTGAGCACAAGGCCGCCGAACGGGGTGCCGGTGAACTGCGTCGAGTCGTACAGCGACCCCTTGACGTGCAGGACGCCGTTGGGTCCGACCCAGGTCTCCAGGTCGGTGAGCCGGCTGCCGCGCGGGGTGGTGAGGACGACGGCCACCTGCCGTATCGCGAGGATCCCGGCGATCAGCCACAGCCCCAGGCGGGTCGCGTGCAGGCGCGCCGTGGCCGGATCCGCCGCCGCTCCGAACGCCGCCGCCGGTCCCCCACTGCGCTCCGCATTCGCCACGCCCCCTCGGCCTCCCGCCCCGTACTGTCCCGCGCGCTCCCGCGCCGGGATCGCTTTCGCCGCCCCGAGAGGCTCGCGCCTCCCCTGGAGAGGGACGCGGCAACCCCCGATTCACCTGTCGTCCGCTCGCCTTTTGTCGGGATGACGATAGTGCGCGGACGGTTCGGTTCCCCGGCCGGGGCGCGAGATGGATCACAGTGTGGAGCGGCGAAACACGGCCCGTGCGGGGCCTAAGTGCCTGGACATCCAACATTTAGGTGCAATATGCATCGGCATGCGTACGGTGCGTAACGGACATGAACAGCCGTATGGTCGATTTTCAGCCTGCCCCGGTGGGCTGCTTTCGGCCCCCGCGTCAGCGCCGCCGCACGGGCCGGGTCCCTGTCCCCGTCGAAAGGCAGGCGAGCGAAGCCTTGTCAGCTGTCACCGTCACCGCGCCCCGGTCCGTCTCCCTCACCAAGAGCCGCCACACCACCGTCACCGACCCAGCGCTCGTCCGCCGTGCCGTGAAGGCCGCCGCGCTGGGCAACGCCATGGAGTGGTTCGACTTCGGTGTCTACAGCTACATCGCGGTGACGCTGGGCAAGGTCTTCTTCCCCTCCGGCAACCCGACGGCGCAGCTGCTCTCCACGTTCGGCGCCTTCGCCGCGGCCTTCCTGGTCCGTCCGCTCGGCGGCATGGTCTTCGGCCCGCTGGGCGACCGCATCGGCCGCCAGAAGGTGCTGGCCCTCACCATGATCATGATGGCCGTGGGCACCTTCGCGATCGGCCTGATCCCGTCGTACGCGACGATCGGCGTCGGGGCGCCGCTGCTGCTGCTCGCGGCCCGGCTGGTGCAGGGCTTCTCCACCGGCGGCGAGTACGCGGGGGCGTCCACCTTCATCGCCGAGTTCGCCCCGGACAAGCGGCGCGGCTTCCTCGGCAGCTGGCTGGAGTTCGGCACCCTGGCCGGTTACGTCGGCGGCGCGGGCCTGGTCACCCTGATGACGGCCCTGCTGCCCTCGGACCAGATGACCTCCTGGGGCTGGCGGATCCCGTTCCTGATCGCGGGCCCCATGGGCGTCATCGGCCTCTACCTGCGGATGCGCCTGGAGGAGACCCCGGCGTTCGCGGCCGAGGCCGCCACGTGCGAGTCGAACCGCCCGAAGGTGCCGCTGCGCGAGATGATCGCGGGCCAGTGGAAGGCGCTGCTGCTGTGCGTGGGCCTGGTACTGGTCTTCAACGTCACCGACTACATGCTGCTGTCGTACATGCCGAGCTATCTGACCAGCGTGCTCAAGTACGACGAGACGCACGGTCTGCTCGTCGTGCTCTGTGTGATGGCCCTGATGATGATCGTCCAGCCGTTCGTGGGCGCGCTGACCGACCGCGTCGGACGCCGTCCGGTGATCGCCGCCGGCTGCGCGGGCTTCCTGTTCCTGTCGGTCCCGGCGCTGCTGCTGATCCGCCAGGGCAGCCTGGCGGCGGTGGGCCTGGGCATGGCCGCCCTGGGCCTGCTCCTGGTCTGCTTCACGGCCGCGATGCCGTCCGCCCTGCCCGCGCTGTTCCCGACCCGGGTCCGCTATGGCTCGCTGTCGATCGGGTTCAACATCTCCGTGTCGCTGTTCGGCGGGACGACCCCGCTGGTGGTCACGGCTCTGATCGGCGCGACCGGCAACCTCATGATGCCCGCCTACTACATGATGGCGGCCTCGCTGATCGGCGGCGCGGCGGTCTGGTTCATGGCGGAGTCCGCGGGCCGGCCGCTGCCAGGCTCGGCGCCGTCGGTGGAGGCGTGAGCCCTCCTCCCGACCGCCGAGACCACTCGGTTTCCCACCGCCGTCTCCGGCTCCTGCCGGGGGCGGCGGTGCCGTCTCCGGCTCCTGCCGGGGGCGGCGGTGCCGTCTCCGCCCGAAGGCGACTGCCGTCAGGCCCTCAGGCAGCCCGGACCCACGAGCCGCCCCCGAACGACTGACATTGCCTGACAGCACCTCCGCGCCCGGCTATATTCGTTAGCCCGGCTAGTTAGAGAATCTAACTAGACATACGAAAGGCCTGGTGCATGAGCGACTCGCAGCTGTGGGACGACGTGGACGACTACTTCACCACTCTGCTCTCCCCGGAGGACGAAACCCTTCAGGCCGCGCTGCGCGACAGCGACGCGGAAGGGCTGCCGCACATCAACGTCACCGCGAACCAGGGCAAGCTGCTGCAACTCCTCGCCAAGGTCCAGGGCGCCCGCGCCATCCTGGAGATCGGCACGCTCGGCGGCTACAGCACCATCTGGCTGGCCCGCGCGCTGCCCGCCGACGGACGGCTGATCTCCCTCGAGTACGACCCGCGCCACGCCGACGTGGCCCGCCGCAACATCGCGCGCGCCGACCTGGACCGGGTCGCCGAGGTGCGGGTGGGTCCCGCCCTGGAGTCGCTGCCCCAGCTCGCCGACGAGAACCCGCCGCCCTTCGACCTGGTCTTCATCGACGCCGACAAGGCCAACAACCGGCACTACGTGGAGTGGGCCCTGCGCCTGACCCGCACCGGCAGCCTGATCGTCCTGGACAACGTCGTACGCGGCGGCCACGTCACCGACCCCACCAGCACCGACCCGAGCGTGCTCGGCACCCGGGCCGCCCTGGAACTGATCGCCGAGCACCCCAGGCTGGACGGCACGGCGATCCAGACGGTCGGCAGCAAGGGCCACGACGGCTTCGCGCTCGCGAGGGTGCTGGATTGACCGGCCGGGGCCGTCCTTCGCTACCCGCGGCGCTCACCTGCTCTCTTGCGAGGAAGGTCCGGCCTTCACACCGGGTAGGAATCGCATCCTGTGGCAGCGGCGCTGAGCGCCGCAACATCTGGCTTCTCCAGGCGCGGAGCGTCCTGACGTCCTGTCCGGCGTAGCCGGGTGGAAGTGAACACGTGTGTCTGGTGCGCCCCGCGCACACCACCCTGGACTGCGGATCGTGCGGAGCGAGAACCAAGCACGCACTGCCCCTGTCGGAACGTACCTACGCCTGCACCGCGTGCGGAGCCGTCTCCCCCCGGGACAAGAACTGGCGCCCGCGTGATGCTCGGGCAAGACCGCCTGGAGCGCTGCTCCAGGCGGCGGCCTGAGCCAGGAATCCCCTCCCTTCGAGGGAGGGGAGCAGTCAAACCTCGTGGAAGAACCCGACGTTGACGCTGCGCGGACTCGTACGGTCCTGCACGACGATCTCGCCGGAGCCGCCCCGGGGCAGCGCGACGGTCCCGCCGTAGGCGAGCGGCTGGGTGTGGTCGCCGATGGTCAGCCGGACCTCGGACGACGGCTCCGGCTGGGAGCCGCGCAGCCAGGTGACCTGCCAGGTGCCGTCGGCCGCGCACTGGAACTCCAGGTGGACCCGGGAGACGAACAGCCAGTCGTCGGGCGTCACCAGTCGGCACACGGCCGGGTCCCGGCCCACCCGCAGCGCGGCGCCCGGCTCGCTGGGAGCGTCGGCCATGAGCATTCCGGCCGTGGCGCCCGCGTCCGTCCCGGAGACGGAGGCCATGGTCAGTTCGAGCACGTGGGTTCCCCCTGGTGACGTCCTTCGCGCGGTGGCCGGATTGCCGTGCCGCCGCCGCATGATAAAACGCCCGGCCCGGCCGCGTCCGGCACAATGGACCCATGACCGAGCGAAAGCCACCCGGTGTTGCGTTCGGCTCCTGGGTCGACAAGCAGATCTGCGACGCGCAGGGACGCGGCGAGTTCGACCGCCTGCCGGGCGCGGGGAAGCCGCTGCCGGACGACATGACGTACGACGAGCTGTGGTGGGTCAAGCGGAAGATGGCCCGCGAGGGCCTGTCCTGCCTGCCGCCCACGCTCGCCCTGCGCAAGCAGGCCGAGGACGCGCTCGCGGCGGCCCTCGCGGCCCCCTCGGAGCGGGTCGTCCGCGCCGTCATCGCGGACATCAACACCAAGATCCTCGACATGATGCTGAAGCCACCGCCGGGCCCACCGCTGGGCCTGAAGCGGTACGACGTCGAGGAGGTCGTCCAGGAGTGGCGCAGGCGGCGGGGGGCGGCCGAGTAGACCGTCCGGCCCTGTGGACCCGTAGACCATGCGGCCTCGCGGGCCCGATAGGACGTCCGGCCCCGCGAACCCGCAGGGCGTCCGGCCCCGCGAACCCGCAGGGCGTCCGGGAACCCGCAGGGCTCCGGCGCCGCGCGCCCGAAGACCGTCCGGCCCCGTGGACCCGGACCCGTAGGCATCCGGCGCGCAGGCCCGCAGACCTGTCCGGCGCTGCGGCCCGCAGGACCTCCGGCCCGGGGAGCCCTGTACGCCCCGAACCCGCCGCACACTCCGCACGCACGGCCCGCCGGCCGCCTCGACCGGTGCGCCCGCCGCCCGTCTTAATCGGTTGCGTCCGCCACCCGCCGCGCCCCCACAATGTCGGTCGTGACCTGGACCATTGCCCCGGAACCCGTCAACTCCCCCGCGGCCGCGGCGCTGTGGCGTGCGTACTACACGGAGGTCAGCGACCGCTGGTACCTGCTGTACGAGGGGCACCGCACCGACCCCGACGAGCTGGAGCGGGAGATCGCCGCCCGCACCGGCGACGAACTCACCCCGCCCACCGGACAGTTGCTCCTCGCGCGGTACGACGGCACCCCGGCCGGCACCGCGGGCGTACGGCTGCTGGACGCGGAGCGGGCCGAACTCACCCGGGTGTTCCTGCGCGAGGAGGTGCGGGGCAGGGGCGGCGCCGCCCTCCTGGTCGCCGCGGCCGAGGACGCCGCCCGCGCGCTCGGCGCCCACCGGATGATCCTGGACACCCGTAGCGACCTCGTGGAGGCCCGCACCCTGTACGCCCGGCTCGGCTACACGGAGACCGGACGGCACAACGACGACCCGTACGCCGAGCACTGGTTCAGCAAACCCCTGCGCTGAGCATCAATCCCCCATGCACCGACCCCCCGCCGAGCTGACCGCCGGGGACACGGTGCGGAAGCTGACCGGCACGACGGAGGAGGACGGCTCGGTCACGTTCAGGACGACCGTCCCCGGCGGGGTCGCGAAGGCCCAACTGACCGTCACCGGGGTGCAGTACCAGGACCTCGCGTACTACGGCGAGCTGGACCCGGTCCACTCCCCGGACCTCAGCCGCCCCACCGGCAACCACGGCTGACCGTCCGGCCGGTGACTGCCCGCCCCTGCCGGTGCCCGAGGGCCCCCTGCCGGTGACCGAGGGCCCTCCGGGGTCAGCGGTCACCGGCCGCCTCACATCAGGCGGGGAGCCGGCCGCCGGCTCTCGTGCGGCCGCTCCCGGTCCGACCCGCACAGCTCCCCCGTCAGCTCCTTCACCAGCTGCACCAGGTCGGTCGGCCGGTCCGGGCCCCACCAGTCGCCGAGCAGCTCGGCGAGCGACTCCTCCCGGGCGTGCGCCAGACGCTCGGCGGCCTCCAGGCCCTCCTCGGTCAGTACGAGGTCCACGCCGCGGCGCTCGCCCAGGTGCCGCTCCTCGACCTGGCGGGTGGCCCCGGTGATCACGCCCAGCGGAACGGTGCTGCGCTCGGCCAGCAGTGCGGGTTCCACCCAGCCGTACTTCTTCATCCGCAGCACCAGCCAGCTCGCCGCGGGGTCGAGGTCGTAGCCCGCCCGCGCGGTGATCTCCCGGTAGATCTCGCGCCGCCCCTCGCGGGTGCCCAGCACGGACAGCGCCCGGCACACCTCGTCGTACGAGGACCGCTCGACCGGGTTGGTCGCGTACGTCTCCGTGACGTCGGGGGCGGTGACCGAGCCGCGCAGCCGGTCCTCCTTCAGGAACCAGGCCAGCAGGAAGCCGAGAAGGGCGACCGGAGCGGCGTAGAGGAAGACGTCGGTGATCGCGGACGCGTATGCGTGCAGGGCCGCCGGGCGCAGCGCGGCCGGCAGGGCGGCGATGCCGCGCGGATCGGACTTCAGCGCGTTCGCCGACACCCCGGGCGGCAGCGGCACGCCCTTGAAGGCGGCGGTCAGTTTGTCACCGAGGCGGCTCGCGAAGACCGTGCCGAAGATGGCCACGCCGAAGGAGGCGCCGATGGAGCGGAAGAAGGTGGCGCCGGAGGTGGCGACGCCCAGGTCCTCGTAGCTGACGGCGTTCTGCACGATGAGGACGAGCACCTGCATGACCAGGCCGAGGCCCACGCCGAAGACGAAGAAGCAGGCGCTCATCACGGCCGTCGAGCTGTGCTCGTCGAGTTGGTGCAGCAGGAGCAGGCCGATCGCGGTGACGGCGGTGCCCACGACGGGGAACACCTTCCAGCGGCCGGTACGGCTGACGATCTGCCCGGAACCGGTGGAGGCCGTCAGCATGCCCACCACCATCGGCAGCATGTGCACACCGGAGAGCGTCGGCGAGATGCCCCGCACGACCTGAAGGAACGTCGGCAGGTACGTCATCGCGCCGAACATGGCGAAGCCGACGATGAAGCTGATGACCGCGGAGAGCGAGAACGTGCGGATGCGGAACAGCTTCAGCGGCAGCACCGGTTCGGCCGCGCTCCGCTCCACGGCCAGGAACGCGAGGACGAGCCCGACGCCCACCACCGCCAGGCCGATGATCTGCGGCGAACCCCAGCCCCAGGTGGTGCCGCCGAGCGAGGCCACCAGCACCAGGCAGGTGGCGACCGAGGCGATGAGGAAGGTGCCGAGGTAGTCGATGACGTGCCGCTGCGACCGGCACGGGATGCGCAGGGCGGCCGCGATCACGGCGAGGGCGACCATACCGACGGGCAGGTTGACGTAGAACACCCAGCGCCAGCTCAGGTGCTGGGTGAACAGCCCGCCGAGCAGCGGGCCGAGCACACTGGTCGTGCCGAACACCGCACCGAACAGGCCCTGGTAGCGGCCGCGTTCGCGGGGTGAGACGACATCGCCGACGATCGCCATCGACAACACCATCAGCCCGCCGCCGCCCAGGCCCTGCAAGGCCCGGAACCCGATCAGCTCGGGCATGTTCCGCGCCATGCCGCACAGCGCGGAACCGATCAGGAAGATCACGATCGCGGTCTGGAAGAGCTTCTTGCGCCCGTACTGGTCACCGAGCTTGCCCCACAGCGGAGTCGCGGCGGTCGACGCCAGCAGGTACGCCGTGACCACCCAGGACAGATGATCCAGGCCGCCGAGGTCGCTGACGATGGTGGGCAGCGCGGTCGATACGATGGTCTGGTCGAGCGCGGCCAGCAGCATGCCGAGGAGCAGCGCGCCGATCGAGGCGAGGACGTTGCCCGACACCTGCTCGGGCGCGGCCGCGGCGTCGCCGGGCGAGGGCTGCGGGACCTGTGGGGACTGTGGCGAGTACGTCGATTGCGGGGGCTGCGGCGACTGCGGCGACGCGGGCATGACCGACGACGGACGGTCGCCGTCCGGGACGTCGCCCGTGGTCCCCGTCATGCCGGTCCTGCCGTGCCCATCGCCGGCCATGGAGTCCTCCCGACGCTCTCGTGACAACTTCCATCGTCATCGGTGTGTCCCGTTATGGCCTGTTGAGTCCTCCCGGACGCCGCCATTCCGGGGGCCTCCGGGGAGAAGGCGTACGGAGGATCTGCATAATCCTTGGAGTTCGTACGGGAGGGGACCGACGCGTGGAAGAGCGGAGGGGGCACGTCTGCCCCGAATGCGGGGTGCCCCGGGGCACGGACAACACCCCGTCCTGCGCCTGCGGAAGCCGGGCGTCCGACGCTCTACGCGACGCCCGAACGGCCGAGGCCGCGGCGGCGGAGGACTTCAATCCACTGCGGATACGGCCGTACGTGGACATCAGGGAGACGCCGGCACCGGAGGGTACCGCGGCGGGGGGTGCCGCAGCGGGGCGGGCCCTGGCGGGGGACGTCCCGGCGGGAGGCGCCCCGACAGCCGGTGCCCCAGCAGCGGGTGCCCCGACAGCGGGTGCCCCGGCAGGAGGTGCCCCGGCAGGAGGTGCCCCAGCACGAAGCGCCCCGACAGCCGGTGCCCCAGCAGGAGGCGCCCCGACAGGAGGCGCCCCGACAGCGGGTGCCCCAGCAGGAGGCGCCCCGACAGGAGGCGCCCCGACACAGGGTGCCCCAGCAGTAGGTGCCCCGACAGCGGGTGCCCCAGCAGCGGGTGCCCCGGCACGAGGTGCCCCGACAGCGGGTGCCCCGGCAGGAGGCGCCCCAGCAGGAGGCACCCCAGCAGGAAGCGCCCCGACAGCGGGTGCCCCAGCAGGAGGCGCCCCGACAGGAGGCGCCCCGACAGCCGGTGCCCCAGCAGCGGGTGCCCCAGCAGGAGGCGCCCCGACAGCCGGTGCCCCAGCAGCGGGTGCCCCAGCAGGAGGCGCCCCGACAGCCGGTGCCCCAGCAGGGGACGGCGGGCATGGTGGGCTCGTCGGGGCTGAGGGGGACGGCGGGGCCAGCGGCGCTGTCGGGGTCGCTTGCCCCGCCGGGATCAGTGGAGCCAACGGGATCACTGGAGCCACCACGGTCGCTGGTGCCACCAGGATCACTGGAGCCGTCGGAGACATCGGAAACCTCGGAGATGCCAGGGCTGGCCAAGCCACCGGGGCTGGCGGAGCGCCCGGAGCCGCCGGAGAGACTGGGGCAGCCGGAGCCTCCGAAGCCCCCGTTACCACCACAGCCACGGGGCCAAGCGGGACGCCCGGAGCCGCCGGAGAGACTGGGGCAGCCGGAGCCCCCGAAGCCCCCGTTACCACCACAGCCACGGGGCCAAGCGGGACGCCCGGAGCCGCCGAAGCCATTCCGGCCGCCGACGCCACCGAAGCCACCACAAGCGCCGGAGCCACCGCAGCCGCTTCAGCCACTGGGGCAGGCGGTGCCTCCGGAGGCACCGAGGCCAGCGGGACCGGGACCTCCGGAGCCACGGAAGCCACTATGGCCACTGGAGCCACAACCTCAAGAGCCGCTGGGGCCGCCGGAGCTGCCGGGGCCGGCGGGACCCCCGGAGCAGTCGGGGCCACCGGGGAGGGACCACGGCCCCACTCCCCCGCCGAGTCCACGATGGCGCTGCGAGCCCTCCCCGCACAGCCACCGACCCGCACCACCTCACCCTCCCTGTTCGCACCGCAGCCGGGTGAACCAAGCGCGGCCGACGTGAGCCTGTTCGACACGGCGACGGAGGCGCACCCGGCTGCCGCCCGGGAGCCGGCCGCTGACACCCAGGGCCCCGAGGGCCCCGAGGGCCGGGCGGACACCCGGCGCCGCGGCGGCCGGCGGACCCGCCCCGCCATCGTGCTGTCCGCGTGCGCGGTCCTGGTCACGGTCGTGGCGGGGGCAGGGTTCGCGAGCGGGCTGTTCTCCTACGAGTCGCCGGAGCGGGACGGTGCCTCCCGTCAGGTTCGGGAGAGCGTGCCGGACGCGTGGGTGGAGACACCCTCGGCGTCCGCGCCGACGGCCGCCGTGCCGTCGGACGCGTTGTCGGCCCCGGCGACGACGAGCGGGTCGCCGTCGCCCGGCGCGAACACCTCGCCTTCCGCGTCGGCCTCGGAGTCGGCGGAGTCGTCGCCGTCCGGATCGCAGGCGGGGAACGCTCCCGGCCCGGGTTCGGAGTCGACCGGGCCGACGGAGACCGCGACGACCATGCGCGACAGCGCCCCGGCGACCCCCGATCCGGTGCTGCGCCACGGCGACCAGGGCTCCGAGGTGACCGAACTCCAGCTGCGGCTCAGCCAGTTGTACTTCTACCCGGGGAAGGCCGACGGTGTCTTCGGCCACCGGCTGGAGCGGTCCGTGCGCGCGTACCAGTCGTCCCGCGGCATCAGCGCCGACGAACCCGGGGTGTACGGACCGGCGACGAGGGCACGACTGGAGTCGGAGACGACAGAACCCTGAGCCGGAGGCGTCCCGGCGCCGCCGCTATGCCACGTGCAGCCGGACGCTCCCGTCACCCACGGCCTCGACCCGCACCTGGGTCAGGTCCGGCACGACCGCGTCCGGCCGGTGGAACCCGGCACGCGGACCGACGCCGATCACCCGCATGCCCGCGGCGCGGCCCGCCGCGATCCCCGCCCCGGAGTCCTCGAACACCACGCAGTCGGCGGGCGCGACACCCAGTTCGGCGGCGCCCTTCAGGAAGCCCTCCGGGTCGGGCTTGCTCGCCCCGACGGACTCGGCGGTGACGCGCACGTCGGGCAGGGGCAGGCCGGCGGCGGCCATCCGGGCCGTGGACAGGGCCACGTCGGCCGAGGTCACGAGGGCGTGCGGCACCTCCCGCAGGCCCGTGAGGAACTCCGCCGCCCCGGGAATCGGAATCACGCCGTCCATGTCCGAGGTCTCCTCGGCAAGCATGCGCGCGTTCTCGGCGAGGTTCCGCTCCATGGGCCGGTCCGGCAGCAGCAGCGCCATCGAGGCGTGCCCCTGACGACCGTGGACGACCTTCATCACCTCGTCACCGTCCAGCCCGTGCCGGTCGGCCCAGCGGCGCCAGATCCGCTCGACGACGGCGTCGGAATTGACGAGGGTGCCGTCCATGTCCAGCAGGAGGGCGCGGGCGGTGAACACGGCGGTGGCCGTCATCGACAACTCCAAGACACGGCGAAGGGGGCGCGGGATCACGGCTCCCCGGAGAAACAAGGCGGCCCCGTCCACCGGTCAGGGAAAGCGGACGGGAGCCACTTTGTTTCTCCACGGTACAAAACATCCCTTCATCCCGCCACCACGCCTGCGGCATGGAGCCGGGGTGAAGCCCGGAAGAGGACCTGCGGGCGAGCGAAGCGGGGGCGCAGGGGCGAGCCCCCGCCCGGGTCCGGGGCGGAGCCCCCACGGCGGGACTCTCTCCCACCGAGACGGATGGGAGGGTGGGAAAGCGGGGGTGCGGGAGGGCAGCACGCCCGCCGCGGTCTGGGGCGGAGCCCCGGGGCCGGAACCCCTCACCCCACCGAGACGGACGGGCGAGCGAGCAAAGCCGAGGCGTAGGGAGCAACTCCCCGCCGCGGCCTGGGGCGGAGCCCCGGGGCCGGAACCCCTCACCCCACCGAGACGGACGGGCGAGCGAGCAAAGCCGAGGCGTAGGGAGCAACTCCCCGCCGCGGCCTGGGGCGGAGCCCCGG
The DNA here is from genome assembly GCF_042896465.1 of Streptomyces sp. NPDC001292. Taxonomy (NCBI): domain Bacteria; kingdom Bacillati; phylum Actinomycetota; class Actinomycetes; order Kitasatosporales; family Streptomycetaceae; genus Streptomyces; species Streptomyces sp. NPDC001292. The sequence goes on along the minus strand of NZ_JBIAXG010000001.1, from coordinate 364,676 downwards.
GGCCGGAACCCCTCACCCCACCGAGACGGACGGGCGAGCGAGCAAAGCCCGGGCACAGCCCGAAACCCCGTCACACCACCGCCTCCCACAGGCTCCACACACCCAACCCCGCCATCAGCAACGCCGCGATCTTCGTGATCAACGCAAGCGGCACCCTCCGCATCAGCGCCTTGCCCCCCACAATGCCCAGCCCCGCCACCGCCCAGAGCGCCAGCACCGCCCCCAGCCCGACCGACAGCGGATCGTCGTAACGAGCGGCAAGGTTGGCCGTCATGATCTGCGTGAGGTCACCGAACTCCGCGACCAGGATGAGCATGAACCCCGTCCCCGCGACCTTCCAGAAGGACTGGTCCTCGGGCCGCCGGATCTCCTCCTCCCCGTCGCCCTTCTTCAGCAGCAGCATGGCCGCGCCACCGAGGAACAGCACACCCGTCAGCGCGTGCACGATCCGCTGCGGCAGGAGCGTCAGCACACTGCCGGCCGCCACGGCCAGCACGACGTGCAGCAGAAACGCGGCGGCGACACCGGCGAAGACGTACGAGGCCCGGTACCGCGTACCGAGGACGAGCCCCGCCAGTGCCGTCTTGTCCGGCAACTCCGCGAGGAAGACGACGCCGAAGACGAGCGCCAGGACGCTGAAGGTGATCACTGTTCCTCAATCGGTCGGGGCCACCCCGCCGAGAGTGCTGCGACTGATGCGATAAGACGCCTCGGCAGGACAGCACACGGGTCACCCCTGCCGTACGGCACGGGCGTGCACTGCTCACCGAAGGTCTCGCTGGCCGACCTCGCTCACGAGGTCCGCCTCCGGGCGCCGGCTCAGCCGAGCTGAGCAGTATGTCGACGGTCCGGCGAAGAGCTACTCCCCTTCCGCGCCACCCATCGTACGCGACCGCCCGCGCGACCCGGCCGGCACCGAGATCCACATCACAGCGAACAGCAAGTCCGCCCACACCCCCTTGCTGTGTCATGCACGCGTCATTAGCTTCTCACCGCACACTCACCCGCCCGCAACACTGCGCGGCGAGCATTCCCTCGTTTCCCCTGCTCGCACCAACGCCCCTCACACCCAAGGGAGTTAGCATGGCTCGCAGGTCCAAGCTCTACGCGCGTCAACGACTCAGCATAGTCGCGGCGATCACCGGACTCATAGCATCCATAGGCCTGTTGAACGGCCCGGCCGCCTCCGCGGCCCTCCCCACCCCCGTCAGCGCGGCCACCGCCCGCAGTTACCTCGCCTCCCTCACCGTGTCGACCGAGAACCGCACCGGCTACGACCGCACCCTCTTCCCGCACTGGATCACCATCAGCGGCAAGTGCGACACCCGCGAGACGGTCCTCATGCGGGACGGATCGAACGTCGTCACCGACGCCAACTGCGCGTCCATCAGCGGCAGCTGGTACTCCACGTACGACGGCGTCACCCTGACCGACTCCTCCAGCCTCGACATCGACCACGTCGTGCCACTCGCCGAGGCCTGGGACTCCGGCGCCGGCAAGTGGACCACCGCCCAGCGCCAGGCGTTCGCCAACGATCTGACCCGCCCCCAGCTCATCGCGGTGTCGGCCAGCTCCAACCGGTCCAAGGGCGACAAGGATCCGGCCGAGTGGATGCCGACCCAGACGTCGTACCGCTGCACCTACGTCCGCGCCTGGGTGCAGGTGAAGTACTACTACAACCTCTCCGTCGACACCGCCGAGAAGAGCGCGCTCCAGAACTACCTCGCCGTCTGCTGATCCCCCGACCCTCCCCACCAGCCTCCGCCGCCCGGTACCCGTAGGGGGCGGCGGAGGGCGGCCGGATCCAACGCTGCCCGGGCGCGCCAAGCACATGAACCCCCAGTGAAACTTCTGTCACACTTCCGGCGTACGCTGTATGGCTGTTCACAGGCCGCTCCTGCCGCTCCGCACGACACCGCGGTACGGTCCGCGGTTCACGGGGGTGACGGGGGGAGTTTCGGTGCTGGAGAGTGTGGCGAGGGTGGGGTCGCTCACCGGCACTCCATGGATCTACGTCGTGGTGGCCGCGTCCGTTCTGCTGGATGTGTTCCTGCCGGTTCTGCCCAGCGGCGTGCTGATAGTGACGGCCGCCACGGCGGCGGCCGCCGGCACGGGCGCGGCGACCGGACATGTCCCGCAGAACGTGCCCGACATCCTGGCCCTGACCCTGTGCGCGGCGACGGCCTCCGTGCTGGGGGACCTCGTCGCCTACCGCCTGGCCCGGCACGGCGGCGAGCGCCTGGACCGCGCGATCTCCCGCTCCCGGCGGCTGAGCCGGGCGCAGGAACGGCTCGGGGCGGCCCTGTCCCGGGGCGGCGGCGCGCTGGTGGTCCTGGCCCGCTTCGCTCCGGCCGGCCGCTCGGTGGTCTCCTTCAGCGCCGGCGCCGCACACCGCCGGGTCCGGGAGTTCCTGCCCTGGTCCGCGCTGGCCGGCCTGTCCTGGGCCGCCTACAGCGTGGCCCTCGGCTACTTCGGCACCCGCTGGCTGGGCGCCGCCTGGATGGCGACCGGCGTCTCGGTGGCGGCGCTCTTCGCGGCGGGCGCGGGAGCGGCGTACCTGATGCGACGCACGCCGAAGCCGGCGGAGGCGTCGTAGGAAAAGACCGCTGGCCGGCGCCGCACCCGACACCTACCGTCACCCGCCACCACCGTCACCCGCCGCCCGGCCGCCGCCCAGCCGTCACCCGGCCCTGCGCGCCGCCTGCCCCCGCACTTCCAGCCCCGCCAGCAACTCCTGCGTGGCCTGCGCGATCACGTCGACCGCCCGGTCGAAGACCTCCTGGTTGTGCGCGGCCGGCGCCCGGAACCCCGAGACCTTCCGCACGAACTGCAAGGCGGCCGCCCGGATCTCCTCCTCGGTCGCCTCCTCGGGCAACGCGGGCGGGCGCAGTGTCTTGATGCTCCGGCACATGCCCCCAGTGTCAGCACGCCCCGCCCGCACCGCGCAAGCGCCTCGCCACACCCTCCTCAGACGGCCCGACCGAGGGCCGGCATCACGCAGAGCAGCACGCCCAGCAGCGCCAGCCCGATCGCGGCGACCCGCGCACCACCGCGCGGGTGCGGCATCCCGCCGACGGTCCCCAAGACCACCACGGGCACGGCGACGTGCGCCACCACCATCTGCGCGTCCCCGTACCGGAGCGGCCCGAGCACACCGTCCTGACAGGCGGCGCAGGCAAGCGTGAGCAGCGGCACGACGAACATCGGCACGGCCCCGGCGAACAGCACGATCAAACCGAGGACGACGAGCCCCACCAGTCCCGGTGGTCCGCGCGCGGGCGTTCACGGTGTTCTCCGTGGCCGGGACAGTACGGGCCGTGCCCCGACCCCGGCATCCGCGTTACTACTCGAGAGCCCCTGCTCAAAAGCCGCACCCCCCGGCAGCCGCCCCCCGACGCCACCTGGAGCGAACTCGAACGCATGAACCCCCACAGTACGGTCGCGCCCCAAATTCGAACAGGCGTAGCATTGCGCTGTGGCTACGCGCTATGACTTCCCGAGTGACCTCCTCGCCGGTCAGGAGGAGCTGCACCAGGTCCGGGCCGAGCTGGCGGCCCTGCTCAAGCGGCTGCCCTGGTCGGTCGAGCCGCTGGACGGGTTCAGCGACGACGGTGGCTGGCGCAGGGTGGAGCGGCCGGCCTCACCGGGTTGGACGCCCGACGAGCAGGCCGCGGTCGAAAAGCTCCGCCGCCGCGAGCACGAACTCGCGGTGTTCGTCAGCACCCACCGCTACTGGTCGGAACTGACCGGCCCGGACGGCGTCACCGCCCGCAGCCACCTGAAACACGCCCACGAGCCCCCGGGCAACGAGGACGAGCCCCCGCCCTCGACCGCCTGAGCCACGCCTCGCTCCTGGAGGTGCCGCGGGACGCCGAGGGCCAGGCGACGGGTTTGCGGGACGGCTCCCCCGGCAAGGTAGGCTGTCGACTCGTCCGGGTGCGTAGCTCAGGGGTAGAGCGCCTGCCTTACAAGCAGGATGTCGGCGGTTCGAAACCGTCCGCGCCCACCGGTTGCAGTGCACGGCCAGGGCCCAGGTCCACGGGTGACACCCGGAGACCTGGGCCCTCGTCGTGTCAACGGACCCGTGCTGCGGGGGTTTACCCCACCCCCCGTCCGGTAGCGCACCGGATTCTGCGCGGCGGTGGTTCTTCCTACGGTCTTCACAGAGCCGTGGGGGCTCGTCGTCCGTTGTCTGGGGGAGATCGTCATGTCCCGTTCCGTGCCCGCTCGTGTCGCCGCCGTCGCCGGTGCCGTCGTGGTTCTGGTCGCCACGGCCACGGCCTGCGGGGGATCCGCCGAGGACGACACCAGCCCCGAGCGGCGCTCCTTCGCCCTGCGCGGAAGCACCCTGACCGTCGACTCGGACGACTCGGCGCTGGAGATCGTCGCCGCCGGTTCGGTGCAGGCGGGGACCGTGGAGGTCACCCGCTGGTTCCGTGGGTCCGTGCTGGCCGGGGACGATCCGAGGGTGAACTGGTCCATGAAGGACGACCGGCTGGTGCTGCGGATGAAGTGCTCGGGGTTCGTCGCCGACTGCTCGGCCAAGCACCGGATCGAGGTTCCGCGCGGGATAGCCGTGAAGGTCGAGGACCGCGACGGCAGCGTGCGGGCGCGCGGGTTCAAGGACGCGCTGAGCATCCGCACCGGCGACGGATCCGTGCACGTCACCGACTCCACCGGGCCCCTGGAGCTGCGCTCCGGCGACGGTTCCGTACGGGCGGAGGTCTCCTCGCGCCGGGTGCGGGCCACCACCGGCGACGGCTCGGTCCGCCTCGAACTGGCCGCCGTGCCGGACCGGGTGGAGACGAGCTCCGGGGACGGCTCCATCAGCGTGGTACTGCCGCACGCCGGGTACCGGGTGTCGACGAAGACCGGCGACGGATCGGCGGACGTCTCCGTACCCCGGGACGACTCAAGCTCCCACGTGGTGTCCGCGACCACCGGCGACGGGAGGATCACAGTTCGTACGGCTGACTGACCGGCCCGTGTGTTCGTCCGCCGCGAATGGGACAATGACCACACGCATGGCGGACCACAGCACGGGAGAGGGATGTGACGGCGACACCGGCGACCCCCGCACAGCCGCACTCGCCGTTTGCACGGCCCCGGCCCCGGAGCGCCTGTCCGGGACCGGCGCGCACCGCGCCCGCCCGTGCCGTCCATGACGTCCTCGTCCTGATGGGCCTGCCGGTGCTCGCCGTGCTCGCGCTGCCGGCCGCCTTCGCGGGCGGCGGCACCCGGCGCTGGTTCGGCGGCCGGGCCGAGACCCAGCGGGCCGAGGCGCAGGCCGCCAAGGACGCCGCCGCGGCCGCCTTCTACGAGCTGGACAGCGCCCAGCGCGACCTGCGGATCTCGATCGAGACGATCACGGCCGTCGACGACTCCCCCGCCGTCCGCCGCGCGGTCGCCGACTTCGAGGCGCTCGGCCGGCGCATCGACGAGGTCAGTCGGCGTTACATCCAGGCCGTCGACGCCCAGGACCTGGACCGCGACGACCTGGAGGCCTCCGTCGCCTCCCGGGCGCGCGTCGACCTGACCGCCGCCAAGGACGAACTGCTCAACGTCAAAAGGGAGCTGGACCGTTTCGGCAGTGGCCTCGGGCCGTTGCTCGGGAAGGCCGAGACCCAACTGGCCCGTGTGGCGCCCGCCGTGGAGCGCGCCCGGCAGGCCCTGAGCGCCGCCGCCGGCGCCCTGGACGACGCCCGCGGCTCCGGGCTCCGGGCGGACGACCTGGCCGCCCGGCTCGCCGCGCTCTCCCCTGAGCTGACCAGGCTCAACCAGGGCGCGGGACAGCACGGCGTGCAGCCGACGCTGGAACGCGCCGAGCGGGTGGCGCGGGAGGCGGAGGCGATCCGGGCGGAGGCGGTGCGGCTGCCGGAGCAGGCCGCCGAGATCGATCACCGGCTGGTGTCGCTGCGCACCCGGGCGCAGGCGCTGAGTACGCGCGCCGGGCAGGTGGAGCCGGTGCTCAGCGAGCTGCGGCGGCGGTTCACGGCCGCCTGCTGGCAGGATCTGCAACAGGTGCCGGAGCAGGCCGCCGGGAGTGTGCGGGAGGCGGAGGCGAAGCTCCGGGAGGCGCGGGCCGCGCGGGACGCCCAGCGCTGGCCGGACGCGACCGCGCTGCTGTCGACGGTACGGGCGCTGCTGAACACCACGGACGAGGCGGTGTCGGCCGCCGGGGACCGGCTGCGGCGGCTGAACGCGGTGCAGAAGGACCCGCAGGCGGAGATCGAGCGGACCCGATTCGCGATCCGGGACGCGCAGCGGCTGGCCATGTCGGGCCGTACGACGCCGGATCCGCGGCACGCCCGTCCGCTGGACGACTCGGTGGGCCGGCTGGAGCGGGCGGTCGCCACGCTCGAGGGCCGCCATCCCGACTACTGGCACTTCCTGACGGAGACCGAGGCGGTACGGCAGACGGTGGCCGCGGTGGTGGCCCGGATCCGCGAGGAGCGGGGAGCCGGCCACTGACGGCCCGCTCCCCGGGGTCACCGGTCCGGTGCGGTAGGCGTAGTAGTACGCGTCCGGGTAGGAGGCGATGATGCTCGCCACCGACCTGTTGTAGGTGTTGGTGGAGTGGCAGGTACGGCACGCCCTGCGCGCCCTTGTTCGCAGCCGCCACGCGGCCCTCGCGGCGCGAAATCATCAGCCGTCTTTTCAATTCCTCCGCACAGGAACCGGACAGAGACCAAGACATGGGGGACGGGAAGGGCTGCGCGTCCGGTCACGCCCGTTAATCTGGGCGCATGCCTCGCTACGAGTACCGCTGCCGGAGCTGCGGCGACACCTTCGAACTGAGTCGTCCCATGGCGGAGTCGTCCGCCCCGGCGAGCTGCCCCGCCGGGCACGACGACACGGTCAAGCTGCTGTCCACGGTCGCGGTGGGCGGCTCGGCGGCCGCCCCGGCACCCTCGCCGCGGTCCGGCTCGGGCGGCGGCGGGTGCTGCGGCGGGGGCTGCTGCGGCTGACGCTGCTACCGGGGCGCCCGGGCCGCCTTGAGGAACTCCCGCACGATCCGCTCCCCGGCGAGCACCCCGCGCTCGGGCAGGGCGGCGATGCCGGGTGCCGTCCAGCCGGTGTCGGCCAGTTCACCGTGTCCGGGCCGCCAGCCGCGGTCCACGGCGTGCAGCAGGTCGGCGTCCAGCAGCGAGTCGCCGGCACCGAGGACGAGGTCGGCGCCGGTGCGGCGGGCGACCTCGCGGACGGCGGCGCTCTTGGTCAGCGGCTTGGGGACGGCGTAGAGCTTGCGGCCCTGCAGGGAGACCGTCCAGCCGCGGCCGGCCGCCCACGCGGCCAGCTCCTTCATCCACTCCTCGGGCAGGAGCTCGCGCTCCACCACGAGGTAGGCGAACAGGTCCTCGGCGACGCGGTGCTTGCGCACCCAGGCCGGGTCGGCGGTGCGCAGCAGGTGCTCCTGGACCTCCGCGAGCGACGCGCACTCGTCGGCCAGCCGCGCAATCACCCGCCGGTGCCAGTCGCCGTCCGACACGCCGTCCACCAGCAGGTGGCCGCCGTTGGCGCAGACGGCGTACGTCGGGGCCGGGCCCGGCAGGTTGATGCGCAGGTACTGCCTGCGGGTGCGGGTCGTGGCGGGCACGAACAGCGCCGTGTCGGCGAGATCGGTGAGCAGCTGGGCGGCCGTCTCGGTCAGGTACGACAGCGGCCTGCTCTCGTGCACCTCCACGCACAGCAGCCTCGGCGCCCGCGCGTCCGGCATGGTCAGCGCCAGGGCGGCGGAGGAGTAGATGAGCGTACGGTCGAGATCGCTCGCCACCAGGACCGGCATCAGCGGGTCACCGCCCTGCCGTCGGCGCCGGTCGCCCCGCGCGTGTACCGGGGGTGGATCAACCCCACGCAGCTGTACGGCAGTTCATCGACCTCCTCGACCGGGACCCCGCGCTGCCCCGCCAGCAGCCGTACATGGTCCAGGTCGGCGCCGGCGCCGGACCGTGCCAGGACCTTCCACGGCACCCGGCGCAGCAGCACGCGGGTGGTCTCGCCGACGCCGGGCTTGACCAGGTTCACGTCATGGATGCCGTACTCCTCGCTGATGCGCTCGACCGCCGCCCAGCCCTCCCAGGTGGGGGTGCGGTCGGTGGACAGCAGTTCCTTGGCGGCCATGTCGACGCTGTCCTCGACCTCGGGGAAGTACTGGGAGACGGCGTCGAGGAAGACGTTCGACGCGTCGGCGCCGGCCAGTTCGCGGTAGAACTTCGCCCCGTGGAAGTCGTGCGGGCCGACCAGGTCGGCGCGCAGCACGGTCCGGGAGATCAGGCCGGACACGGTGGAGTTGAGGCAGGCGGAGGGTATGAGGAAGTCCTCCCGCGTGCCGTAGGTCCGCACGCACGAGCCGGGGTCGGCCAGCACCGCGATCTCCGGGTCGAACCCGGTGATCCCTTCACGCTCCTCCAGCTCCCTGATCGCCTGGGCCAGTTCGCGGGTGATGGCGCCCTTGCCGGTCCAGCCGTCGACGAAGACGACGTCGCGGGGGTCGTGGTGGGCGGCGAGCCAGCGCAGCGCGTTGGTGTCGATACCGCGGCCCCGCACGATCGACACGGCGTAGTGCGGCAGGTCCCGGCCGTGCCGGAACCGGGCCCAGCGCCGCATCAGTACGCCGACGGGTGTGCCGGCGCGGGCGAGCGAGACGAGCACGGGGCCAGGGGTCTCCTCCGTCCCGGCCGGGCTCTTCCGGCGCAGGGGGAGTTCGGCGAGGATCGTCTCGGTGACCACGCCGACGGCGCGGGCGATGCGCGCGGCGGAGGCCGTCAGGGCCGCGTGGAACAACTCCTGGTACTGCTCGCTGGGCTGGTACTCCACCGGCAGCGACTCGGCGTAGTGCGCGCCGCCGCTCTGGATCGCCTCCTCGCGCTCCTCCGTCGGCGCCTCCAGCGTCACGTCCGAGAGGTCCTGCAGCAGCCAGCCGACCTCGTCGGGCGCGTACGAGGAGAAGGCGGGGCCGCGCAGGGGCTCGGGCAGCATCGGGGACCTTTCGGGGGCGTGCGGGGGCACGGGGAGGTACGAGGGCACGACCGCGAGCAGGACGTGCGGGGTGTGCGCGGCGAGCCGGGCCAGCAGGCCGGTGGGCGCGCGCAGTTCGGGGGTGTCGGCGACGGAGTCGACGACGGCGACCACGGCGTCGAAGCCGCCGCCGGCCACGTTGTAGGCGTAGCGCTCGCCGGGGCCGTCGGCCGGGTTGTCGTGCGCCGGGAAGACCAGCCGGGTACGTATCGCGTAACCGGGGTCGTCCACGGCGAGTACGGGCGAGCGGGTGGTGGTGGAGTACCGCACCTCGGCCTCCACGACCTGCTCCACCTCCCGCGCCAGCCGCAGCGGCGCGTACATCAACTCCTCGCAGCCGAGCACCAGCACCCGCCGCGCACCCCGCGGCAACGCCTCGGCGATCCGGGCGGCCATGGCGGGCAGCGCCCGCTCCAGCCGGTCCCTGTGCACCGGCGTGAAGCCGTGCCGCCCTCCGTCCGGAACCCCCCGCGGCCAGTGCAACTCGACCCGGCGCACCCGCACCGCCCCCCGCTGCCCAGGAACGACGGACGCCCCACACACGACAGCACCCTCCGCCCCCGCCGAAGCACCGGCTGGGGATGGTGCCTGCTCCGTGTGGAACTCGGCCAGTTGGGCTGTTTCGTGGTGTGCGACGAGTTCTTGGCCCTTCTGAAGGACGTCCGCCGGGAGGTGGACCGTGCCGGAGGCGGTGGTGACCAGGGACACCTGGGCGTCGATCTGGTCGGCGAACTGCCGCAGGCGGTCGGCGTCGGACGGGGCCCGCATGTCGACCAGCGCTACCACGACGTACCGTTCGCGCGGGTAGCGGGCGTGCAGGGCGCGGATGGTGTTCAGGACCGTGTTGCCGGTGGAGAACTCGTCGTCCACCAGGACCAGCGGGCCGTCGGAGGCCAGCAGGGCGGGGTCCTCGGGCAGCAGGAGGTGGGAGGTGGCGTGCGAGTGGGACTCCTCGAAGCCGCCGGCCGTGGCGACGCCGGGGACCGGGCGGCGCGTGGAGTGCAGGTACGGCGCGGTGCCCAGGCCGTCCGCGACCGCGTGGCCGAGGCCCGTCGCGGTCTCCGCGTAGCCCAGGACGACCGCCCTGCCGGACTGGTCCGCGCCCAGCAGGTCCCGTACCCGGCGGCCCAGGGCGAACCCGTGGCCGTACACGACCGAAGGCGACTGCGGCACGTGCTTGCCGAGCACGTTGGACACGAGCAGGTGCGCCCGCTTGGGGTTGCGGCGCAGCGCGAGCCCCAGCAGGCCCGTCAGCCGGTCGTCGCCCACGAGTTCGACACCGAGCCGCTCGGCGACCCAGGTGCCGGACCAGAGCCCGTCGTTCACTGGCTTGTTCATGCCTTCCTTGCGTGCCCTCGGCGGTGATGCGGGGCGGTCAGTCGGAGACCGCGGCGGCCAGCAGTTCCACGAAGCCGACGTCCTCCCGCGCGACGCCGAAGACCTCGGCGCGCAACAGGGTCCGCTCGGCCCAGGCGCGGTGCGGCTTCACCTCGTTCATCTTGTTCGTGTACGCCGACCGCAGCACGCCCCCGCCGCCGCGCTCGGGCCGCAAGATGTCCGCCGCGTCGCTGAACTCCTCGTGGCTGACCACCGACAGCGCGTGCACGGGCAGGACGTGGGAGGGGTGGATGCAGGTCTTGCCGAGCAGCCCGTTGGCGTGGTCCAGGGAGATCTCCCGCAGCAGCCCGTCCATCGCGTGCTCGATCAGCTTCTCGCGCAGCTCGACCGCCTGCACCTCCATGAAGGGGCTCTGCCTCAACTGTGGCTTGAACATGCGCTCCTGCACCCGGAAGTACTCCCACACCGGCCCGGTCACCGTGAACCCGGTGCCGTCGGCCCGCCCCAGCATGTTCACCACGTCGGCGATCACGGAGGCGACGACCTGGAGGTCGTAGGCCGTCATGTCGGAGGCCCTGCGCAGCCCGTAGGAGGAGCAGAAGTCCGTCACGCCGAGGCGCAGCGCGAGCACTCTGTCGCGGTACTTGTCGACCGCGCGGAAGATGCCCTCCAGGGTCTCCACCCGCGACTCCCGGTAGAGCAGCTCGGGCGATTCGAGGACCGGCATGGCGAACAGCCGCCGTCCGCTCTCCGCCTCGGCGGCCTCCGCCGCCTCCAGGAACGGGATGCCCCGCTCCGCGGTGAACTTCGGCAGCACGAACCCGGACAGCAGCCGCACCGCGGGACCGAGGCGCCGCACCAGGTCGGGTATCTGCTCGGGGACGCGGACCCGGACGAACAGCAGCGGGAGCTCCGCGGAGCCGGGCGCCTGCGGGAGCGCGGCCAGCTCGGCGAACTGCCGGACCAGGTTCTCCTCGCCGTGTTCCACCTCGGCGTCGTCGATCGAGTCCTCCAGGCACAGCACCATCGAGACCACGCCACGCCCGGCCTGCTTGACGATGTCGCCGGCGAGCCGCGGCCGGGTGGCCGGGCTGTAGAGCGTGGCGCCCAGGGCCGCGGAGAGCGTCCGGGCCGGGGAGTCGGCGGTGAACTCGCACGGCTGCCGGTGGAACAGACGCTGCCGCACCTCGGCGGCGAGATGCCCGAAATGACGCATGAAGCTCCCCCCGTGGCGCATCGAGCGGCCTGCGAAGACTGTCAAAAGGTGGCCGGTAATAGTACGTACGAATCCATGTCGGAAGTTCCCGCGGGGCATGAATTTCAAGTAACCCGGCCGTGTCCATGCCCCGCGTTGTCGTGACCAGGACGGAGAAGGCAGGATGACCGCATGACGCACGCGATGCTGAAGGGGTCGAACGTCCCGCTGGACGCCACCACGGTGCGGGCCGTGGTGCGTTGGACACCCGGACAGGGGATCCCGGACGTCGACGCCTCGGCGCTGCTCCTGGGCCCCGGCGGCCGTGTGCGCTCCGACGAGGACTTCGTCTTCTACAACCAGCCGCGGCATCCGTCCGGGAAGGTCTGGCGGCTGGGCAAGAAGCGGGTCGCCGAGGGCCTGACGGACACGGTCCAGACGGATCTCGCCGGGCTCGATCCGGATGTGGCCCGGATTCTGCTGGTCGCCTCGGCGGACGGCGCCACCTTCGACGTCGTACGGGGACTGCGCATCCTGCTGTACGACGCGACGGCCGCCGTTGAGGAGCCGCTGGCCCACTTCGACATCAAACCGGAGACGGGCGAGGAGACCGCACTGATCTGCGGTGAGCTGTACCGGCGGGGCGAGGCCTGGAAGTTCCGCGCGCTCGGCGAGGGCTACTCGAACGGTCTGAAGGGCCTCGCCACGGACTTCGGTATCTCGGTGGACGAGTCGGAGGAGGCGCAGGGCTTGCAGGGCCTGCAGGGCGCGGCTCCGGCCGCGCAGCCGCTGCCGCCGGAGCAGCCCGTGCCGGTGCCCTCGGCGGCTCAGGCTCAGCCGGCGTACGGGTATCCGCAGCCGGCGTACGGCTACCCGCAGCAGCCGGTGGCGGCCACGGCCCCGTCGGGGTACGGATATCCCCCGCCGGTGGCGGCCGTGCCCGACCCGGAGTTCCGGCTGCCGCCGCAAGGGCCGCAGTTCGTCGGGCGGTAGGGCGGGACGGCCGAGGGGCGGCTCGTGCTACCGCTCCGTCTTGGACTTGTAGCCCCGGCCCCACTGAAGGCCCCAGCCGTACAGGCGGTCCAGTTCCGACTGGAAGCCGTAGACGAACTTGACCTCGCGGCGGACGACCAGTTCGCCCTTGACGTTCTCGATCAGGACCACCGCGCACGAGCGCGCCTGCGGGTGGCGCTCGTCGAGGCCGATCTCGATGCGCGGGCCGTTGCTCGGGTACATCGTGACGATCGCGTGGGTGCGGTCGAAGGCCGGTGTCCGGTCGTAGATGTAGACGAAGACCAGCAGCCGTCTGATCTCGTCACGGTGGTCGAGGTTGATGTACATGGTCTCGCCGGACGCGGACCCGAACCGGTCGTCGCCGCTGAGCTTGACGTACGGCGGTGCGTTCACGTCGCCGAGGAAGCCGCCGAGGGGCTGGACGACGCCCTTGGTGCCGTCGGACAGCTCGTACATGCAGCCGAGGTCGAGGTCGACGTTGACCATGCTCTGGCTGTGCCCGAGCACCTCCGGCGGCTTGAGCGCCTTGAGGGGGTGCCGCAGCAGGCTCTGCCGGGCCGGACCGCCGAAGTCGGAGGTGCGCATCCGCCAGGTCAGGTTGACGCGCAGATGCCCGGTGGCCGCGCCCTGCTTGGTCAGCGACACCTGGTGGTGCCGCTTGGTCAGCTCGATCGCGTTGGACGAGGCGCTGCCCGAGTCGAAGTCGGCCGCGCGTCCTCCCAGCAGACCGTCGAAGAAGCCCATGTCCCTTTCCGCCCCCAGTTCACACACCGGACCCACGCGACGGGGCGGCCGACGAGGACCGGTTCGACCCGGTCCTCGTCGGCCGCCCCGCACAAGAGCGTTCCCTCACCCGGAGGGCTGTCACACCCCTGAGGAGACCTCGCTCTGCGCGTCCGCCCCCGCGGCGCTCGTCTCGGCCGCCACCAGGGCGCGGTTGCGGCGCACCGAGGACCAGAAGGACCAGGCGATCAGGACCACGCCGACCAGGCCGGTGATCACCTCGTTGATCTCGTACTGGATGGTGACCATGAGGATCACGGCCAGCGCGCCGATCGCGTAGTGCGCGCCGTGCTCCAGGTAGACGTAGTCGTCGAGGGTTCCCTGGCGGACCAGGTAGACCGTGAGCGAGCGGACGTACATGGCGCCGATGCCGAGGCCGAGGGCCATCAGGACGATGTCGTTGGTGACGGCGAAGGCGCCGATGACGCCGTCGAAGGAGAAGGACGCGTCGAGCACCTCGAGGTAGAGGAACATGAAGAACGCGGCCTTGCCGGCCAGAGCGACCGCCGAGCGCTTCCTGCCGGTGCGCGCGGCCTCTTCCTCCTCCTCGTGCTCGCGTTCCTCCTCTTCCTCGAGTTTGTCCTCGAAGTAGCCGGACAGACCGCCGACGACCATGTACGTGATCAGACCGGCGATGCCGGCGATCAGCACCGTCTGCGCCTTGTCGACATGCGCGCCGCCGTGCTGGTGGGCGTTGGCGGCGAAGGTGAAGGAGGCGATGAGCAGCACGACCAGGGCGATGCAGACCGACAGCATGTCGATCTTGCCGAGCTTGGCGAGGGGCCGCTCGATCCAGTGCAGCCACTTGATGTCCCGGTCCTCGAAGATGAAGTCCAGGAAGATCATCAGCAGGAACATGCCACCGAACGCGGCGATCGCCGGGTGGGCGTCCGTGACCAGCTCCTGGTAGCGGTCCTTGTTGTTGAGCGCGAGGTCGACGGCCTCGACGGGGCCCATCTTGGCGCTGATGGCGACGATCACGACCGGGAAGACCAGCCGCATGCCGAACACCGCGATCAGGATGCCGATCGTGAGGAAGATCTTCTGCCAGAAGGCGTTCATCTTCTTCAGGATTCCGGCGTTGACGACTGCGTTGTCGAAGGACAGCGAGATCTCGAGGATGGACAGGATCGCCACGATCCCGAAGGCGGTCCACCCCCCGTACAAGACCGCCGCGGCCAGGCCTAGCGCGGTCACCGCGAACGACCAGCCGAAGGTTTTCAGAAGCACTGGCTACCCAATCCGTATCCGGTACGGGTCTCCCCCGCGCCGCACTTGGCTTTACGAAACGTTGACCCCAAAGTCTAGAGCGATCCCGCGCAGTCCCGACGCGTACCCCTGTCCCACGGCGCGGAACTTCCATTCGCCCCGGTAACGGTAGAGCTCGCCGAAGATCATGGCGGTTTCCGTGCCGGCGTCCTCGCTCAGGTCGTACCGGGCGAGTTCCGTGCCGTCGGCCTGGTTGACGACGCGGATGTAGGCGTTGGAGACCTGCCCGAAGGTCTGGCCGCGCTCGTCGGCCATGTGGATGGAGACCGGGAAGACGATCTTCTCGCACCGCGACGGCACTCTGGTGAGGTCCACCAGGATCGTCTCGTCGTCGCCCTCGCCCTCACCGGTGAGGTTGTCGCCGGTGTGCTCCACCGAGCCGTCCGGGCTCGTGAGCTGGTTGTAGAACACGAACCACTCGTCCCCCAGCACCCGGTTGGCGCCGGTGCACAGCAGCGCGCTGGCGTCGAGGTCGAAGGGGGCTCCGGTGGTGGAGCGTTCCTCCCAGCCGAGTCCGACCATGACGTTGGTCAGGTTCGGTGCGACCTTGGAGAGGGAGACGTTGCCTCCCTTGGCGAGCGTGACGCCCATGATACTGGTCCTCCCCGAGGTGGTGCCTGTCTGGTTGTCCTGCGCGTCCGGCGCCGCGCTGAAACGCGCGACGCCGGACTGGTCGGGATTGGTGCGAGGCCGTGCGGACCTGGGCTCAGACGTTCACGCCGAAGTCCTGGGCGATGCCGCGCAGACCCGAGGCGTAGCCCTGGCCGATGGCGCGGAACTTCCACTCCGCGCCGTGGCGGTACAGCTCGCCGAAGACCATGGCCGTCTCGGTGGAGGCGTCCTCCGACAGGTCGTAGCGGGCGATCTCGGCACCGCCGGCCTGGTTCACCACGCGGATGTACGCGTTGCGGACCTGTCCGAAGGACTGCTGCCGGTTCTCGGCGTCGTAGATCGAGACCGGGAAGACGATCTTGTCGACGTCGGCCGGGACGCCGGCGAGGTCGACCTTGATCGTCTCGTCGTCGCCCTCGCCCTCACCGGTGAGGTTGTCACCGGTGTGCTCCACCGAGCCGTCCGGGCTCTTGAGGTTGTTGAAGAAGACGAAGTGCTGGTCGCTGGCCACCTTGCCGGAGTTGTTCAGCAGCAGCGCGCTGGCGTCGAGGTCGAAGTCGCTGCCGGTCGTGGTGCGGGCGTCCCAGCCCAGACCGACGAGGACCGCGGTCAGGCCCGGGGCCTCCTTCGTCAGCGATACGTTGCCGCCCTTGCTGAGGCTGACTCCCACGAGTCCTCCATTGTTGTCCGGGGGCGGGGAGCCCCGTCGTGCATCGGATATGGGATCAACGACTCGATCCTAGTGACGGGTTCCCGCGCCACGCAGGCCCTGGAGCCGAAGAATCACCGGTGTCGGGGGCACCGGGTCACAGGGTGCCGAGCGCCTTCACGTAGTCGTTCAGGTCGCGCGCGTCCGGCAGGTCGTTGACCACGGTCCAGCGCACGACGCCCTCCTTGTCGATGATGAAGGTGCCGCGCACCGCGCAGCCCTTGCCCTCGTCGAAGACGCCGTAGGCGCGCGAAGTGTTGCCGTGCGGCCAGAAATCGCTCAGCAGCGGGTACTCCAGGCCCTCCTGCTCGCCGAAGACGCGCAGGGTGTGGATGGAGTCGTTGGAGACGGCGAGCAGCTGGGTGTCGTCGTTGACGAACTTCGGCAGGTTGTCGCGCAGGGCGCACAGCTCGCCGGTGCACACTCCGGTGAAGGCGAACGGGTAGAAGAGCAGCACCACGTTCTTCTCACCGCGGAAGTCGGACAGCCTCACGGTCCGGCCGTGGTTGTCCTTGAGCTCGAAGTCGGGCGCCTTGTCGCCGGCCTGGATCGCCATCGTCGTGCTTCCCTTCGGTGGGACTGTTCGGGTGATGCCACCCTACGCAGTGATCACCGCAGGCCGACGGACGGGCCGACACGAGTCGGCCCGTCCGGTGTCCGGGGACGAGGGGGAGCTACTTCTTGGACTTGGCTGCCTTGGGCGTCGCGAGGCGGCTGCCGCTCCAGTCCTTGCCGACGCTGACGCTCTTGCTCGCCGACAGACCCGCCGTGGTCGCGGATTCCGAGATGTCGCTCGGCTCCACGTAGCCGGCACGGCCGGTCTTCGGCGTGAGGAGCAGGATCGCGCCACCCTCTTCGATGTACGTGGTGGCGTCCACCAGCGCATCCGTCAGGTCGCCGTCGTCGTCGCGGAACCACAGCACCACGGCGTCGGCTACGTCGTCGTAGTCCTCGTCCACGAGTTCGCTGCCGATCGCTTCCTCGATGGCCTCGCGGAGGTCCTGGTCGACGTCGTCGTCGTAGCCGATCTCCTGGACCACCTGCCCGGGCTGGAATCCCAGCCTGGCGGCCGGGTTAGTCCGCTCCTCCGCGTGGTCCGCGGTCGCGCTCACGGGTTGCCTCCTGATGATGTTGCGATTTAGGTCTTCAGCCTCGCGCGTGCGCGAAGCATTGGCCGTAGTCCACACGGGCGGGCCGGATCGCGCAAGTACCCGGCGGTCCAGACCGCCGAAACGGTGACGATCCCGGCTGTGTCGCCGCAACTCCTGACACGGTATCGCGATCAGCGGTGACACACACCACACCGTTCTGTCCGGTTCGCACGTTTGGGAGCCGGGGCCCGGGCAGGGGATGCCGGAGAAGACTCCCGGGGTTACCCCGCGGTAGAGATGACGTGCGGCTGGCGCGAGGTACACGATGGGGAACGGTGCAGGCACAGGCAGACAAACCTACAGGAACCCAGGAAACCCAAAGAACCAACCCAGATACGCCCCAGATATGTCAGCCCTCTGACAGGTAAGGAACAGCGTGGCTTCCGGATCCGATCGAAACCCGATCATCATTGGCGGCCTCCCGAGTCAGGTTCCTGACTTCGATCCCGAGGAGACCCAGGAGTGGCTCGACTCGCTCGACGCCGCGGTCGACGAGCGGGGCCGGGAGCGGGCCCGCTACCTCATGCTCCGGCTGATCGAGCGCGCCCGCGAGAAGCGCGTGGCCGTGCCCGAGATGCGCAGCACGGACTACGTCAACACGATCCCCACCAAGAGCGAGCCGTTCTTCCCCGGCAACGAGGAGATCGAGCGCAGGATCCTCAACGCCACGCGCTGGAACGCCGCGGTGATGGTCTCCCGCGCCCAGCGGCCGGGCATCGGCGTCGGCGGCCACATCGCCACCTTCGCCTCCTCCGCCTCCCTCTACGACGTCGGCTTCAACCACTTCTTCCGCGGCAAGGACGACGGCCGGGGCGGCGACCAGGTCTTCTTCCAGGGGCACGCCTCACCGGGCATCTACGCGCGCGCGTACCTGCTGGACCGGCTCACCGAACAGCACCTGGACGGCTTCCGTCAGGAGAAGTCCAAGTCTCCGTACGGCCTGTCCAGCTATCCGCACCCGCGCTCGATGCCGGACTTCTGGGAGTTCCCGACGGTCTCCATGGGCCTCGGCCCGATCGGCGCGATCTTCCAGGCCCGGATGAACCGGTACATGCACGCGCGCGGGATCGCGGACACCTCCGACTCCCACGTGTGGGCCTTCCTCGGCGACGGCGAGATGGACGAGCCGGAGTCGCTCGGCCAGTTGTCCATCGCCGCCCGTGAGGGCCTGGACAACCTGACCTTCGTGGTCAACTGCAACCTCCAGCGCCTGGACGGCCCGGTGCGCGGCAACGGCAAGATCATCCAGGAGCTGGAGTCGGTCTTCCGCGGCGCCGGCTGGAACGTGATCAAGCTCATCTGGGACCGCTCCTGGGACCCGCTGCTGGCCCAGGACCGCGACGGCGTGCTGGTGAACAAGATGAACACCACGCCGGACGGCCAGTTCCAGACCTACGCCACCGAGTCCGGCGCCTACATCCGCGAGCACTTCTTCGGCGACGACCACCGGCTGCGCAAGATGGTCGAGAGCATGACCGACCACCAGATCCTGATGCTCGGCCGCGGCGGCCACGACCACCGCAAGATCTACGCGGCCTACAAGGCGGCGCTGGAGCACAAGGGCCAGCCGACGGTCATCCTGGCCAAGACGATCAAGGGCTGGACCCTCGGCCCGAACTTCGAGGGCCGCAACGCCACGCACCAGATGAAGAAGCTCACGGTCGACGACCTCAAGCGCTTCCGCGACCGGCTGCACCTGCCGATCTCCGACAAGGAGCTGGAGTCCGGCCCCCCGCCGTACTACCACCCGGGCCGGGACACCGAGGAGATGCAGTACATGCACGACCGCCGCAAGGGCTGCGGCGGCTACGTGCCGACCCGGATCGTGCGCTCCGAGCCGCTCCGGCTGCCGGGCGACAGGGCGTACGCGTCCGTGAAGAAGGGCTCGGGCCAGCAGTCCATCGCGACCACCATGGCCTTCGTCCGGCTGCTGAAGGACCTCATGCGGGACAAGGAGATCGGCAGGCGGTTCGTGCTGATCGCGCCGGACGAGTACCGCACGTTCGGCATGGACTCCTTCTTCCCGAGTGCGAAGATCTACAACCCGCTCGGCCAGCAGTACGAGTCCGTCGACCGCGACCTGCTGCTCGCCTACAAGGAGTCGCCGACCGGGCAGATGCTGCACGACGGCATCTCCGAGGCGGGCTGCACGGCCTCGCTGATCGCGGCGGGCTCGGCCTACGCCACCCACGGCGAGCCGCTGATCCCGGTGTACGTCTTCTACTCGATGTTCGGTTTCCAGCGCACCGGCGACCAGTTCTGGCAGATGGCCGACCAGTTGGCGCGCGGTTTCGTCCTGGGCGCGACCGCCGGCCGTACGACCCTGACCGGTGAGGGTCTGCAGCACGCCGACGGCCACTCCCAGCTGCTGGCCTCCACCAACCCGGCGTGCGTGGCCTACGACCCGGCGTACGGGTACGAGATCGCGCACATCGTGCAGGACGGCCTGCGCCGCATGTACGGCGGCGACGAGCAGCACCCGCACGGCGAGGACGTCTTCTACTACCTCACCGTCTACAACGAGCCGATCCAGCAGCCGGCCGAGCCGGCGGACGTGGACGTCGAGGGCATCCTCAAGGGCCTGCACCGGCTCGGCGAGGGCACGGCGGGCGACATCCCGGCGCAGATCATGGCGTCGGGCGTGGCGGTCCCTTGGGCCCTGGAGGCGCAGCGGATCCTCGCCGAGGAGTGGAACGTCCGGGCCGGCGTCTGGTCGGCGACCTCCTGGAACGAGCTGCGGCGCGAGGCCGTGGCGTGCGAGGAGTACAACCTGCTGCACCCGGAGGAGGAGCAGCGGGTGCCGTGGGTGACGCGGAGGCTGAGCGCGGCCGAGGGGCCGTTCGTGGCCGTCTCCGACTGGATGCGCTCGGTGCCGGACCAGATCGCGCGGTGGGTACCGGGGACATACCAGTCGCTGGGTGCCGACGGCTTCGGCTTCGCCGACACCCGTGGGGCGGCCCGGCGGTTCTTCCACATCGACGCCCAGTCGATCGTGCTGGCGGTGCTGACGGAGCTGGCCCGTGAGGGCAAGGTCGACCGGTCGGTGCTGAAGCAGGCCCTCGACCGCTACCGGATCCTGGAGGTGTCGGCGGCGGACCCGGGCACGGCGGGCGGCGACGCCTAGAACGGGAGCTGGAACGGGAAAAGGGCGGGTGGCGGGGCCCTGTGCCCCGCCACCCGCCCTTTCCCGTTGCAGGAGGACGCCGTCGGCCGCAGCCGCCCGCGCGCTGCACCCCTCCGGCAGCGCGCCGCAGCCGCTCCTCCCCGGCCCTTGCGGAGGACTTGACCCACTGTCACCTGCGGTATGCACCGGAGGCGAGGGATCTCCGGCGGAGTCACCCTGACGGGCGAACTCCGCCGGTCGGCGTCGCCCTCGGACGCGGTCGACACCCTCAGATGTGGCCGACTCCCGCGCCCGCCTCCGCGTTCTGCCCGCGCTTGGTGAGCAGCGCCACCAGGACGGCCACGGCCGCGATTCCGGCGGCCACGAGGGAGGCCAGGCTCATTCCGGAGATGAAGGTCTCGTGCGCGACGGAGGTGATCTTCGTGGCGATCATCTCGGGCGTGCCCTGCGGCACCGGCGCCGCGCCGAACTGGACCGCCTCGGAGGCCTGGTCCAGCTGGGCGGGGGTGAGCGGCGGGAGCCCCGCGTCCTTCCAGTTGCCGGCCAGGTCGTTGTTGACCGTGGAGGCCATCACGGCACCCAGCACGGCCGTACCGAGGCTGCCGCCGATCTGCATGGCGGACTGCTGGAGACCGCCGGCCACTCCGGACAGCTCCAGGGGCGCGTTGCCGACGATGACCTCGGTGGCACCGACCATGACGGGGGCGAGGCCGAGGCCGAGCAGGGCGAACCAGAGCGACATGGTGAGGCTGCTGGTGCCCGTCTCGAGCGTCGACATGCCGTACATGGCGAGCGCGGTCGCGGCCATGCCACCCGCCAGCGGGATGCGCGGGCCCACCTTGGTGATCATGAAGCCCGCGAGCGGGGAGCCGACGATCATCATGCCGGTGAGCGGGAGGAGGTGCGTACCCGCCTTGATCGGGCTCATCCCGTGCACGTTCTGGAGGTAGAAGGTGACGAAGAACAGGCCGCCCATGAACGCGATGGCCATCAGCACCATGAGGACCACGCCGGCGGACAGCGGGACCGAGCGGAACAGCGCCAGCGGGATCAGCGGCTCCTTCACCTTCGTCTCCCAGCGGGCGAAGGCGGCGAAGCCGAGCACGGACACGGCGATGAACGCCCACGTCGTGCCATCGCCCCAGCCCCAGGCCGGAGCCTTGATCAGGGCCCACACCAGGCAGAACATCGCGCCGGAGAGCAGGACGATGCCGGGGATGTCGAAGGAGCGCGGCGCGTTCTCGGCGCGGTGGTCGAGCAGGATCAGCAGGCCCAGGATCAGGGCGAGGGCGCCGACGGGCACGTTGATGAAGAACACCGACTGCCAGTTGACGTGCTCGACGAGCACACCGCCGAGGATCGGGCCGCCGGCGGTGGAGGCCCCGATGACCATGCCCCAGATGCCGATGGCCATGTTCAGCTTCTCGGCCGGGAAGGTGGCCCGCAGCAGGCCGAGCGCGGCCGGCATCAGCAGCGCGCCGAACAGCCCCTGGAAGACCCGGAAGGTGATGACCATGGCGATGCTGTTCGACAGGCCGATGGCGCCCGAAGCGGCGGCGAAGCCGGTCACGCCGATGAGGAAGGTCTGCCGGTGCCCGAAGCGGTCACCGAGCTTGCCCGTGGTGATCAGGGAGACCGCGAGGGCGAGGAAGTAGGCGTTGGTGATCCACTGCACGTCGGCGAGGGTCGCGTGCAGCTCCTTGCCGATGACGGGGTTGGCGATGGCCACGATGGTGCCGTCGAGGGCCACCATCATGACCCCTACGGCGACGGTGATCAGAGTGGCCCACGGGTGCCCGCGCAGCCCCTTGGCCGGCGTGAGGTCCGACGGGTTCGCTGAGGCGCTGTCCCCCGGCCCCGCCGTGTCGATGGTGGTCTGACTAGTCATACGTTCGAGGCTAATGACAGTCACTGACAAACGACAAACCAATTCACAAGTCGGTAACTGACATGGCACTCCCCTATAGTCTGAACAGGGGAAACGGTTCACGTTCGGGGAAGCGGTGCGGGAAAGAGGTCCGGAGAGGTCCATGGAGACGGCGGGGACCGCCGGGACGACGCCACCAACGGTGTCGCGGACGGCGGCACGGCCGGGACTGCGCGAACGCAAGAAGCGGCGCACCCGCGACGCGCTGCTGCGGGCGGCGCTGGAACTGTTCACCACCCAGGGGTACGAACGGACGACGGTCGACGAGATCGCCGAGGCCGTCGACGTCTCCCAGCGCACCTTCTTCCGCTATTTCCCCGGCAAGGAGGAGGCCGCCTTCGCCGTGCAGGAGATGGTGGAGGCGCACTTCGTCGACTCGCTGCGCGCCCGCCCGCCCGGGGAGGCTCCGCTGGAGGCGCTGCGCCGGGCGGTACTGGAGGGCTGGGACACGATCAGCGACGCCGTGGGCAGCGTCGTGCCCGTGGAGCTGTACCTGCGCATGTTCCGGGTGATCGAGTCGACACCGGTCCTGCTCGCCGAGCATCTGCGCCGCTCGGCGGAGACCGAGGAGCAGATCGCGCGGCTGCTCGCCGAGCGGGAGGGCCTCGACATGGACGCTGATCCGCGGCCGCGTCTGGCGGTGGCCGTGTTCGGCGGAGTGATGCGGGTGACGGGTCGTCAGTGGAGCACGCGCGCGGACGCCGGCCCGGAGGCCATGCGGGAACTCACCGCCGCGTACCTCGATCAGGTGGGACCCGCGCTCACCGGGAACTGGCGTACGGGCCCCCGGTCTTGAGCCGGGACATTCCACCGATCTTGAACTGCCGTACGCCTGCCCGATCTTGGACACGCTCACCGGCTGAGGTCACCGTCACACTGCTCGAAACGTGATACCTGTCACTCGGTTAACGCGAGACCGTCTCGTTCTCCTAGTGTGTCCTTCCAGTGACTTCCTTCGACACCTCCCCACAACTCAACGTCTGGCGCGCACTGCTCGCGCTGGCCGTGGTCTTCGTGATGCTGGCCACCACCGGCTGGACCGCGGTGCGCGGCCATCGCGGGACCACCGCCCTCCAGGCGTCGCTGACAGCCTGGGACCACGGCCGCCTGCACGGGCACCGGCTGCCGGACGCGGACGCCTCCCCCGCCCTGCTGCGGCGCTTCTTCGCCTCGCTCGGGGCGCAGGAGCGCGGCCGGCTCGCCCATCGCTACCCGCTCGCGGTCGGCAACATGGACGGCGCCCCGGTCGGGCTGCGCTACCAGGCCAACCGCATCGCGCTCCAGCAGGCACGCAAGGCAGAGCAGGCCCGTATGCACGACAGCCGGCTGTCACCGGCCGGGCAGCAGGACGCGGGCCGCCGTATGCAGCGCTACACCTCGCTGATGGCGAAGGACCGGCAGATCCTGGCCTTCGATCCCGAGGGCTCGGGCCGGGTCGCCGAGGTCTTCGGCGACCTGCGCGGGGCCGAGCGGGTCTCCGTCGTCGTCCCCGGCGTGGACACCGACCTGATCACCTTCCGGAAGACCTACCGCCCGTACTCGGCGCCGTACGGCATGGCGAAGTCGCTGTACGCGGCCGAGCGCAGGGCGGCTCCCTCGACCCGTACGGCCGTGATCGCCTGGGCCGACTACACCGCGCCCAGCGGGCTCGGCGTGGACGCGGCCACGGCGATGCGCGCCGAGGAGGGCTCCGTGCGGCTGAACAAGCTGCTGCGGGGGCTGCCCGGCGACTCGTCCGTCTCGCTGTTCTGCCACAGCTACGGGTCGGTGGTGTGCGGCGTCGCCGCGCGTGAGCTGCCGCAGCGGGTGTCCGACATAGCGGTGGCCGCCAGCCCCGGTATGCGCGTGCGGAGCGCCTCCCACCTGCAGACCTCCGCCCGGGTATGGGCGATGCGGGACGCCACCGACTGGATCCAGGACGTGCCCTACCTCGAACTCGGCGGCCTCGGCCACGGCGCCGACCCGGTCTCCCCGGCGTTCGGGGCACGGGTGCTGTCGGCACGGGGTGCCAAGGGCCACGCCGGCTACTTCGAGCCCGGCACCGACAGCCTGGCGAACTTCGCCGAGATCGGGGTCGGCTCCTACGACTCGGTGCGGTGCGCACATGACGACGACGGATGCCGGGCGGATTTGTCCGGTGCGACACCGGCCGGACGCGCGTAGAGACAGCAGGAACTGCGGTCTGCCTGGGGAGGGACGAAGGAGCTTGTGCCCCCTACGATGAGCCGCATGGGTGACGTGCTGGCCGGATTTCATGCTGCCTGGGAGTTCGAGTCCGATTCCGTGCTCATCCGTTACGAACGGGGGATTCGAACACCCAAGCTCTTCCAGGCCCTCGGTGCCCGCCGGATCCCGCTGGCGGCACTCGCGGGCGTGACGCTCACCGCGGGCCGACGCGGCACCGTGGTCCTGCGTGCCGAGCCCAGGCCGGGCGCCGATCCGGTGATGGACGCGGCCGACGGACAGCTCAAGGAGGGGTGCGACCCGTACCGCCTGGTGCTGCCGGCCGAGCGGGAGACGCTGGCCGAGTACTACGCCGAAGAGCTGCGCGCCCGGCTCCCCGGGACCGGACCGGCCGACCACCATCTGGTGGCGGCACCGCGGGCTCCTCTGCAGTTCAAGGCGTACGACGGGAAGGCGTCCTTCGACGGTACGGCGGTGCGGTTCCGGTGGTCGTGGACGGGGGCCTCCTCGGCCAAGTGGAAGGCAGGCGACCAGAGCTTCCCCGTCGCCGACATGGGCGGGGTGGAGTGGCGCTCGCCCGAGGTGTTCGAGGGGCATCTGCGGCTGCTGCCACGCGACCCGGGCGCAGCCGCGCTGCCGCCGCAGCCGGATCAGGATCCGGCCGCGGTGGTGTTCGGGCTCGGATACGGGCCGGTGCACGAGTCACTGCCGTTCGCCGCGGCCGTACTGGCCGCGGTGCGGGCGGCGGGCCCGGCGGCTCCGGTACCGGTGCCTGGCCCGCGCCGCGACCCCGCGGACATCGCGGAGCGGATCCGCCACCTCGGGGAACTGCATCAGGCGGGGCTGGTCACCGACGAGGAGTTCTCGCTGAAGAAGGCGGAACTCCTGGCCGAGCTGTAGGGGTGCGGCCGCGGGCGCCCACCGGGCCGCGCGCCGGGCGCGGTGACGTCCGGCTTCCGGGGGAGGCGTCCGCTGCCCGGTGACGCCCGCTTCCCAGGGGCGTCCGCTTCTCAGGGGTGTCCGGCGTCCGCGTAGAAACTGATCTTGCGGTCCAGTACCGCGAGCGTGTCCCGGAGTTCGGCGATCCGGGCCAGGACGTCCCGGCGGGTCGCCTCCAGCAGCGCGTGCCGGTCGCCGTAGGTGCTCTCGCCCTCGCGCACCAGCTCCGCGTACCTGACCATGTCGGCGACCGGCATCCCGGTCAGCCGGAGCTTGCCGACCAGGTCGAGCCAGTCCAGGTCGCGGTTGGTGTACCGGCGCCGGCCGGTGTGCGAGCGGTCGACATGGGTCATCAGGCCGATCCGCTCGTACCAGCGCAGGGTGTGGGCCGTCAGTCCGGTGAGGGCGACGACCTCGCTGATCGTGTAGCCGTCCGGTCCGTCGGGGCGCGGGTGCCGCCGGGGTGCGGCGGAGCAGAGGTCGGGGCCGGTGGGGGCTTCCTGGGTCTCCTCGATGGTCGCGGTCGTGGTCTGCGTCACCGTCATGGCCCCCACGCTATGGCCTTGGAGTGCACTCCAAGCAAGCGGAGCCCGGCAGGGCGGCGAGAAATGCGCGCGACGCGGGACGGGGGCGGTGGCTAGCGTGCGGGCATGAGTCTCGTACGACGTGCCGTGGCCGACGACGCCCCCGAATGCCTGCGGCTGCGTCAGGTGATGATCGACTCGGTGTCCGGCGCCGACTCCTCCACCGGCTGGCACACCGAGTCCCTGCCGGCCCTGAAGGCCCGGCTCGCCGAGCCGGACGGCGACTTCGCGGCGTTCGTCGTGGATCACCCGGAGCGGCCGGGGGCACTGGCCGCGCTGGTGGCCGGGACGCTGGAGTACCGGATCGGGCGGGCGGACAACCCGCACGGGCGGGTCGGATACGTCTTCAGCGTCGCCACCGATCCGGACGCCCGGCGCCGCGGGTACGCGCGCGCGTGCATGGAGTCGCTGCTGGACTGGTTCCGGGAGCGGGGTGCGGCACAGGTCGACCTCAACGCGTCCGCCGAGGCCGAGCCGCTCTACGCCGAGCTGGGCTTCGTACGCAAGCCGGACCCCTCGATGCGGCTGCGCCTGTGAGCCGCATAGGCTCGACGTCATGTCGTTGAACACCCTGGCGTCGATCGAGAACTGGCCGGTCCCCACCGCGGCGGCGGGCGTGGTCCGCGCGGACGGCACGGTCCTGGGCACGCACGGCCCGACCACGCGGCGCTTCCCGCTGGCCTCGGTCACCAAGCCGCTGGCGGCCTACGCGGTGCTCGTCGCCTACGAGGAGGGCGCGATCGAGCTGGACGAGCCCGCCGGCCCGCCCGGCGCGACCGTCCGCCACCTCCTCGCCCACACCTCGGGCCTGGCCTTCGACGAGCACCGGGTGACCTCCCGGCCCGGCGAGCGGCGGCTCTACTCCAACGCCGGCTTCGAGCAGCTCGGCGATCACGTCGCCAAGGCCACGGACATCCCGTTCGGCGAGTACCTGCGCCAGGCGGTCCTGGAGCCGCTGGGCATGACGCGGACGACCCTGGACGGCTCCCCGGCCAAGGACGCGGTCTCGACGGTCGACGACCTGCTCCGCTTCGCCGCCGAGATCCAGGCACCGCGCCTGCTGGACCCGCGCACGGTCGCCGAGGCGATGACCGTCCAGTACCCGGGCACCAAGGGCGTCCTGCCGGGCTACGGCCACCAGAACCCCAACGACTGGGGCCTCGGCTTCGAGATCCGCGACTCCAAGTCCCCCCACTGGACCGGCGGTTCCTCGTCCCCCCGCACCTTCGGCCACTTCGGCCAGTCCGGCACGTTCCTGTGGATCGACCCGGCCGCGGGCGCGGCCTGCGCGGCCCTGACCGATCGCGCCTTCGGCCCCTGGGCGATCGAGGCATGGCCACCGTTCACCGACGCGGTACTGGCGGAGCTGCGCTGACACCGGGGTTCGACCGCGGCCGGCACGGCACAGACGCCGGAACTTCCCCGGTTCGCACTCCGGTTCGCGGATTCCACCCGGAGCGTCACCGTCGAGGTGCGATGCGACGAGCCCCTGACGACGGACGAAGAGCCGTACCACGCGGCCGAGATCGTCCGGCGAAGAGCCGTACCACGCGGCCGAGATCGTCCGGCGGAGCGACTTCGTCGACGGACGGGTCCGCCTGACGGTGTCACCCGGGGACCTGGACGCGTGGGAGCGTTGCCCGGACGCCCTTCAGGACGAGGAGGGCGCCGAGTGGCCGGCCGGCGACCGCAGCGCCTGGCTGGACGTGGTCCCGGAGGACCCGCTGGAGGTGACCGTCCACGACTCACCGTCGACCCGGTTCGCGGTACGCGTACCGATCGACGCCGACTCGAACTGTCTGAAGGAGAACCGCCTGCGACTGGAGCACGTCGGAAAGGCCATCACACCGTCCTCGTAGAGGTCGCCGCCATCTCCCACATCAGCAGCTCCGCGTCCGTCAGCGCCATCGCCTCGACGTCCCTGGCGGCCGTGATGCGGGCCGCGTCTCCCGGGCCCAACTCCTCGTCGCCCAGCCGCACTTCGCCCCGTACGACATGGACGTACACGTGCGCCGCGTCCGGGATCGCCGTGCGTTCGTCCGGGCCGAGGCGGCGGACGTGGAGCATGGTGCCGGCCTCCGGGATGGCGTACGGGGTGGAGTCGGCGATGCCGTGGACCAGTTCGTAGCAGGGGGTGCCGCCGGGTTCCAGGGGGGCCAGCCAGGTCTGGACGAAGGTCAGGGGGGCGGGGCCGGCGTTGCGTTCCACGTGGTCGACGCCGCCCGCCGAGCTCAGGCGCTGGACGTCGCCGGGGCGGACCACCGTCTCGTGGCCCGTGGAGTCGCGGTGGGTCAGCTCGCCCTCGACGACCCAGGTGACGATCTCGGTATGGCTGTGCCGATGCTCGTCGAAACCGGCGCCGGGGGCCAGCCGTTCCTCGTTGCAGGCGATCATCGCGCCGAAGCGGAGGTTGTCCGGGTCGTAGTGCGGGCCGAAGGAGAAGGCGTGCCGGGAGGTGATTCCGGCGGCCGGCTCGCCGCCCTGGTAGCGCTCTGCCGCGCGCCGTACTTCCGTCGTCACGCGGACCACCGTAGTCCCCGCCCGTGAAGGGCCCCAGCAGCCCAGGCCCGACCCGGCGGCACGCACGCACGTCCGGATGAGGCAGTCTTGTCCCCGTGCCCGAACCCGAATCCCGCCAGGCCGAAGCCGCAGCCCACTCCCTCCATCCGCACGTCGCGACCCTGAAGAGACTGGAGAAGTCCTCCGGGTCCCTGGCCGCGCAGGCGATCGCACGGATGGACGAGACGCTGCCGTGGTACCGGGCGATGCCCCCGGAGAACCGTTCGTGGATCGGGCTGGTCGCCCAGGCGGGCATCGCCGCCTTCACCGAGTGGTTCCGGCACCCGGACGCGCCCCAGGCGATCTCCACCGATGTGTTCGGGACCGCGCCGCGCGAGCTGACGCGGGCGATCACGCTGCGGCAGACCGTGGAGATGGTGCGCACCACGATCGAGGTCATGGAGACGGCCATCGACGAGGTGGCGGCGCCGGGGGACGAGTCCGTGCTCCGGGAGGCGCTGCTCGTCTACGCCCGCGAGATCGCCTTCGCCACCGCGCAGGTCTACGCGCAGGCCGCCGAGGCACGCGGTGCCTGGGACGCCCGGCTGGAGTCCCTGGTCGTCAACGCGGTACTCAGCGGGGAGGCCGACGAGGGGGCCGTGTCGCGGGCCGCCGCCCTGGGCTGGAACTCCCCCGAACACGTGTGCGTGGTGCTCGGGACCGCGCCCGACGGGGATTCCGAGCTGACCGTGGAGGCCATCCGGCGGGCCGCCCGGCACGCCAAACTCCAAGTGCTCACGGGGGTACTCGGGGACCGGCTGGTCGTGATCGCGGGCGGGAGCGACAACCCGCTGGCGGTGGCCAAGTCGCTGATCGGGCCCTTCGCCGCCGGGCCGGTCGTCGCCGGGCCGGTCGTGCCGGACCTGCTGGCCGCGACCCGGTCCGCGCAGGCCGCCGCGGCCGGGCTGAAGGCGTGTTCGGCCTGGCAGGACGCGCCGCGGCCGGTACTGGCGGACGATCTGCTGCCGGAGCGCGCCATCGCCGGTGACCCGGGCGCGCGCGAGCAGTTGGTAGAGGAGATCTACAGACCGTTGGAGGAGGCCGGCTCCGCACTGCTGGAAACGCTCAGCGTCTATCTGGAACAGGCGAGCAGTCTGGAAGGCGCGGCCAGGATGCTCTTCGTTCACCCGAACACCGTGCGCTACCGGCTCCGACGTGTGACTGACGTCACCGGTTGGTCACCCTCCGATGTACGATCCGCGTTCACCCTGCGGATCGCACTGATCCTTGGGCGTCTGGCCGATGGAGATCCCCAGGCCTAGGCTTTTGTCGAGGGCCCACAAAACCCCTTCCTGTTCTTCGTCCCTGTCCCCACGGGCGGCCGCAGCCGTCCCCAAGAGAGAGTGTGAGAGTGCTCGTACTCGTCGCTCCCGGCCAAGGCGCCCAGACGCCCGGCTTTCTGACTCCCTGGCTCGAACTGCCCGGCGCCGCCGACCGTGTGGCCGCCTGGTCCGACGCCATCGGCCTGGACCTCGTGCACTACGGCACGCAGGCCGACACGGACGCGATCCGCGACACCGCGGTGGCCCAGCCGCTGCTGGTCGCCGCCGGGCTCCTGTCGGCCGCGGCACTGGGTGACACCGTCGCGGACGTGGTCGCGGGCCACAGCGTCGGCGAGATCACCGCCGCCGCGTTCGCGGGCGTCCTGGACGACGTCGCCGCGCTGACCCTGGTCCGCCGGCGGGGCCTGGCGATGGCCGAGGCCGCCGCGATCACCGAGACGGGGATGTCGGCGCTGCTGGGCGGCGACCCGGACGTGTCCACGGCGCACCTGCGCAAGCTGGGCCTGACCCCGGCGAACGTCAACGGGGCCGGCCAGATCGTCGCCGCCGGCACCATGGAGCAGCTTGCCGCGCTGAACGAGGACATGCCCGAGGGCGTGCGCAAGGTCATCCCGTTGAAGGTGGCCGGCGCCTTCCACACGCACCACATGGGCCCCGCGGTCGAGAAGCTGGCGGAGGCCACCAAGTCGCTCTCGCCCTCCGACCCGAAGGTCACCTACGTCTCCAACAAGGACGGCCGGGCCGTGCACAGCGGCGGCGAGGTCGTCGAGCGGCTGGTCGGTCAGGTCGCCAACCCGGTCCGCTGGGACCTGTGCATGGAGACCTTCAAGGAGCTGGGTGCCACCGCCCTGATCGAGGTGTGCCCCGGCGGCACGCTGACCGGTCTGGCCCGGCGCGCGCTGCCCGGCGTGAAGACGCTGGCGCTGAAGACCCCCGACGACCTCGACGCGGCCCGCGAGCTCATCGCCGAGCACGCGAGCGCCTGACGCCTTAAGGAGCCGACGAGCATGTCGAAGATCAAGCCCAGCAAGGGTGCCCCGTACGCGCGCATCCTCGGTGTGGGCGGCTACCGGCCCACACGGGTGGTGCCCAACGAGGTGATCCTGGAGAGGATCGACTCCTCCGACGAGTGGATCCGCTCCCGCTCGGGCATCGAGACCCGGCACTGGGCGTCGCCCGAGGAGACCGTCGCGGCGATGTCGATCGAGGCCTCGGGCAAGGCGATCGCGGACGCCGGGGTCGACGCCTCGCAGATCGGCGCCGTGGTCGTCTCGACGGTCTCGCACTTCAGCCAGACCCCGGCCGTCGCCACCGAGATCGCGGACAAGCTCGGCACGGACAAGGCGGCCGCCTTCGACATCTCGGCGGGCTGCGCCGGCTTCGGCTACGGTCTCACCCTGGCCAAGGGCCTGGTCGTCGAGGGTTCGGCGGAGTACGTGCTGGTCATCGGCGTGGAGCGGCTCTCCGACCTGACCGACCTGGAGGACCGGGCCACGGCCTTCCTCTTCGGCGACGGCGCCGGCGCGGTCGTGGTCGGCCCCTCGCAGGAGCCCGCGATCGGCCCGACCGTGTGGGGCTCGGAGGGTGACAAGGCCGAGACCATCAAGCAGACCGTGTCATGGGACCGCTTCAGGAGCGGCGACGTCTCCGAGCTTCCCGTCGACAGCGAGGGCAACGTCAAGTTCCCCGCGATCACGCAGGAAGGCCAGGCGGTGTTCCGCTGGGCCGTGTTCGAGATGGCGAAGGTCGCCCAGCAGGCGCTGGACGCGGCCGGGATCACCCCGGACGACCTGGACGTCTTCATCCCGCACCAGGCCAACGTGCGGATCATCGACTCGATGGTGAAGACGCTCAAGCTGCCGGAGCACGTCACGGTCGCCCGTGACATCCGCACCACCGGCAACACCTCGGCCGCCTCGATCCCGCTCGCGATGGAGCGGCTCCTGGCGACCGGCGAGGCGAAGAGCGGCGACACCGCACTCGTCATCGGCTTCGGGGCGGGTCTCGTGTACGCCGCGACGGTCGTTACCCTCCCCTAGGCACTCCGTGCCGGATCATGCTTCCGGTGCGGGACCGCACACCCCTGCCGCTGACGCGGTGGGCGCAACACCCTCTGGAAATCTACGAAGGAGCGCCGACATGGCCGCCACTCAGGAAGAGATCGTCGCCGGTCTCGCGGAGATCGTGAACGAGATCGCCGGGATCCCGGTCGAGGACGTCCAGCTGGACAAGTCCTTCACCGACGACCTGGACGTCGACTCGCTGTCCATGGTCGAGGTCGTCGTCGCCGCCGAAGAGCGCTTCGACGTCAAGATCCCCGACGAGGACGTCAAGAACCTCAAGACGGTCGGCGACGCGACCGACTACATCCTCAAGCACCAGGGCTGATCGACCGATCACAGCCTTGTGCTGACTGCCCCGCCACCCGGCGGTGGCGCCGTACGAATCCTCGTTCCGTTGGAGAAAGAATTCCCGTGAGCTCGACCAATCGCACCGTGGTCGTCACCGGTATCGGCGCAACCACACCGCTGGGTGGCGACGCAGCCTCCACCTGGGAGGGCCTGGTCGCCGGCAAGTCCGGTGTGAAGCCCCTGACCCAGGAGTGGGCGGCCGACCAGGCCGTCCGTATCGCGGCTCCGGTGGCCGTGGAGCCGACCGAGGTCATCCCGCGGCCGCAGGCTCGCCGTCTGGACCGATCCGCGCAGTTCGCGCTGATCGCGGCCCAGGAGGCCTGGAAGGACGCCGGTTTCACCGGCAAGGCCGGTGAGGACGGCACCGTCGACCCGGACCGGCTCGGCACGGTCGTCGCCTCCGGCATCGGCGGGGTGACCACCCTGCTGGACCAGTACGACGTACTGAAGGAGAAGGGCGTCCGCCGCGTCTCCCCGCACACCGTCCCCATGCTGATGCCGAACGGCCCCTCGGCCAACGTGGGCCTGCTCGTGGGCGCCCGCGCGGGCGTGCACACGCCGGTCTCCGCGTGTGCCTCGGGTGCCGAGGCCATCGGTTACGCCATCGAGATGATTCGCACCGGCCGTGCCGACGTCGTCGTCGCCGGCGGTACGGAGGCCGCGATCCACCCGCTGCCCATCGCCGCGTTCGGCAACATGATGGCGATGTCGAAGAACAACGAGGACCCCGAGGGCGCCTCGCGCCCCTACGACGTCGACCGGGACGGCTTCGTCCTCGGCGAGGGCGCGGGTGTGCTCGTCCTGGAGTCCGCCGAGCACGCCGCCAAGCGCGGTGCCCGCGTCTACGCGGAGGCGGTCGGCCAGGGTATCTCCGCCGACTCCCACGACATCGTCCAGCCGGAGCCGGAGGGCCGGGGCATCTCGCACGCCCTGCAGAACCTGCTGGACCGCACCGACCTGGACCCGGCCGAGATCATGCACGTCAACGCGCACGCCACCTCGACGCCGGCGGGTGACATCGCCGAGCTGAAGGCGCTGCGCAAGGTCTTCGGCGACCACGCCGACCACTTCGCGGTCTCCGCGACCAAGTCGATGATCGGCCATCTGCTCGGTGGCGCGGGCGGTGTGGAGTCGGTGGCGACGGTGCTGGCGCTGTACCACCGGGTGGCTCCGCCGACCATCAACGTCGAGAACATCGACCCCGAGGCCGAGGCGAACGCGGACGTGGTCCGCGGGGAGGCGCGCAAGCTGCCCGCCGAGGGCCGCATCGCCGCTCTGAACGACTCGTTCGGCTTCGGCGGGCACAACGTGGTGTTGGCGTTCCGGACGGTCTGAGACCCCCGGCAGCGGATGTCCGAAGGGCCCCCACCGATCGGTGGGGGCCCTTCGGTTCTGCAAGCGGTCGTTCTGGAAGCGGTCGGATCGGTGGGAGCGGTCGAATCCGGGAACGTTCGGATCGGTGGGAGCGGTCGGGTCCCGAAGCCGTCAGACCACCTGGTGCAGCCAGCGCACGGGGGCGCCTTCACCTGCGTAGCGGAACGGCTCCAACTCGTCGTCCCAGGGCTTGCCCAGGAGCTTGGCGAGTTCGGCCTCGAGGTCGGTCTCGCCGCGCTGGGAGCGCAGCAGGGCGGCGCGCAGCCGGTCCTCGGGGATGAGGATGTCGCCGTGGATGCCGGTGACGGCGTGGAAGATGCCGAGGTCGGGGGTGCAGCTGTAGCGCTCGCCCTCGGCGGTGGGGCAGGGCTCGGCGGTGACCTCGAAACGCAGCAGCTGCCAGCCGCGCAGCGCGGAGGCGAGTTTGGAGGCGGTGCCGGGCTGGCCCTGCCAGGAGAACTCCGAGCGCCAGGTGCCGGGCGCGGCGGGCTGCCGGATCCAGTCCAGGCTGACGCGCGTACCGAGCACCCCGGCGACGGCCCACTCGACGTGCGGGCACAGCGCGCGCGGCGCGGAGTGCACGTACAGAACTCCACGTGTCGTCACCGGGACCTCCGGGCAGAGCGGGACATGGTGCGGGCGGGCGGACAGCGGTGGCGTTTGAGGCCACGTTGATGGCGAGGCTACCGTGAGACGGGGCGAGGAGTGTGACGTACCGTCGGTCCCGGTGCCAGGAAACGCCCTCCATTCACCCAGGGGGACGCTTGTACGGGTGCGAGCCGCCCACTCGAGTGGGGGCGGGAACCCTCGCACGTTCTCATGGAGGGGAGCACTTCACGACGACCGAGGGGATCACCAGGGCATGCGGAAACGACGTCACCGTACCCGGGCCGCTCACGCCGTCGTGGCGGCGGCCGTACTGGCCACCGCGGGCTGCAACGCCGCCGGACTGGAGGCCGAGGCCGGAGCCTCCCGCCCGTCCGCGGCACCGCCGCCCGTCTGGGACACCAGCCCGGACTCGATCGCCGCGGTCGGCGATTCCATCACCCGCGGCTTCGACTCCTGCATGGTGCTGACGGACTGCCCGGAGGCGTCCTGGGCGACGGGCAGCGACGCGTCGGTCAACAGCCTGGCGGTGCGGCTGCTCGGGTTGACCGGGGCGGCCCAGCGCAGCTGGAACTTCGCGGTGACCGGGTCCCGGATGGCCGATCTGAACAGCCAGATGGCGCAGGCCGTACGGAAGAAGCCGCAGCTG
The DNA here is from genome assembly GCF_042896465.1 of Streptomyces sp. NPDC001292. Taxonomy (NCBI): domain Bacteria; kingdom Bacillati; phylum Actinomycetota; class Actinomycetes; order Kitasatosporales; family Streptomycetaceae; genus Streptomyces; species Streptomyces sp. NPDC001292. Next base: position 329,947 of record NZ_JBIAXG010000001.1, on the reverse strand, counting down.
GTGACGGTGATGGCCGGGGCGAACGACGCCTGCCGGGACTCCCTGGACGCGATGACGCCGGTGGCGGTCTTCCGGGCCGAGTTCCAGGCCGCGATGGACACACTGCGTCAGGCTCTGCCCAGGACACAGGTGTACGTCTCCAGCGTGCCGGACCTGAAGCGGCTCTGGTCGGAGGGCCGTACGAACGCACTGGGCAAGCAGATCTGGAAGCTCGGCATCTGCCCGTCCATGCTGGGCGACGCCGACGCGCTGGACGCGGCCGCCACCAAGCGGCGCGACACGGTGCAGGCCCGGGTGCGGGCGTACAACGAGGTGCTGAAGGAGGTCTGCGCGAAGGACCACCGCTGCCGCTTCGACAACAACGCGGTCTTCGACTACCGCTTCGGCACCGACCAGCTGAGCCGCTGGGACTGGTTCCACCCGAGCCGCGACGGTCAGGCCCGGCTCGCCGAGATCGCCTACCGGACCGTCACCGCGAAGAGCCCCCTGAAGAGTCCCCGAACAGCCCCCTGAAGAGCCCCTGAAGGCACCCTGACGACAGGACTTAGGGTTCCCCCATGAGCGAACTCTTCGGCACGCTGGCCGACGGCACCGAGGTGCACCGCTGGACGCTGGAGCGGGCCGGGGTGCGGGTACGGGTGCTGTCGTACGGCGGGATCGTGCAGTCGGTGGAGGTCCCGGACCGGGACGGCCGCACGGCGGACGTGGTGCTGGGCTTCCCCGGCCTGGACGGCTACCTGGCCCACCCCGAGCCGTTCCTCGGCGCGCTGATCGGGCGGTACGCCAACCGGATCGCCGGGGGCCGCTTCCCGCTGGACGGCCGGACGTACGCGCTGGAGCAGAACGAGGGCGGCAACTCGCTGCACGGCGGGGACGGCGGCTTCGACAAGCGGATGTGGGAGATGGCCCCGGTCGAGCACGGGGTGCGGCTCAGCCGGATCAGCCCGCACGGCGAGGAGGGCTTCCCGGGCCGCCTGGAGGTCTCGGTGACGTACACCCTGGACGAGGCGGGCGCCCTGCACATCGCCTGCACGGCGGTCACGGACGCGCCGACCGTCGTCAACCTCACCAGCCACTCGTACTGGAACCTCGGCGGCTTCGGCGACGCGGGCGGGCACGAACTGCGGCTCGACGCCTCCCGGTACACCCCGGTGGACGCGGCTCTGATCCCGACCGGTGCCCTCGACGAGGTGGCGGGCACCCGCTTCGACTTCCGGCGGACGCGCAAGGTGGGCTCCGGCTACGACCACAACCTGGTCCTCGACAAGGGCGTCACCGACGAGCCGGTGGAGGTCGCCGAGCTGCACGATCCGGCGTCCGGCCGGGTCCTGACGGTGGCGACGACCGAGCCGGGCCTCCAGCTCTACACCGGCGACCACCTCCCCGCCCCCTTCGCCCCGGGCGACGGGATCGCCCTGGAGACCCAGCACTTCCCTGACTCCCCCAACCACCCCGGCTTCCCGAGCACCGAGCTCAGGCCGGGCGAGGTCTTCCGCTCCCGGACGGTGTACGGCTTCTCGGCGCGCTGAGCGCACCGGCCCGGCCCCGGCCCAGGGGTCAGGTCCCGGACCGGGGCTGCGGTGGGCAGACTCGGCCCGGACCAGACGTTAACCGCCGGGGGGAGAAAGCAGCCGGTGATCGGGCACTGCGCCGCGATCCCGTACGAACCCTTCACAAACACCGGCGGCTTCGCCGACTGTGCCGCGGCCCCGCGTCAGGTGGGTGCCGGCGACTGCGACTGCGGCGTCGTCCGCGGTGCCGGAGCAACCGCGTCGTCGGTCTCCTCGTCCAGCAGCTCGCGGGCGAGCAGGGTCGCGCCCGCGACCGCGCCCGGCATGAGGAACACCGCGACGAACGGCACCAGGAAGGCCAGGCCGAGCGGGGCGCCGAAGCCCCAGACCAGCAACTTCCGGGAGCGCAGGAGGGCCAGACGGTCACCCAGTCCGACGCCCCGGCGCTGGAGGGCGACGGCGGTGAGCTCCTCGGTCAGGAAGAAGCCGGTGACGAAAAAGCCGAGCACCGGCACGACCGTCTGCCCGACGAACGGCAGGAAGCCCAGCGCGAAGAGCAGCACGCCCCACAGCGCGGCCCGCACGACGATGCGCAGGCTGTCACGGGCGGAGATCCACAGATCGCGCCAGAGCGGCAGGCCGGACTCGGGCGCCGTGCCGTCGGGCGACACCTCCCGGTCCACCTGCTCGGACAGGCTCTCGTAGAAGGGCTGGCCGATCAGGAGGGTGACCGCGGTGAACGTGACCACGGCGAGGAGCAGCCCCAGGGCGAACAGCACGGCGGTGAGCAGGCCGCGGAAGAGACCGGTCCAGGGACCCGGCCAGCCGTCGGCGAAGGGGGTGGCCCAGGTGACCGCGTCGTCGCCCCACAGCGCGAGCGCGGTGAGCGCCGCCGCGTAGAGCACGAGCGTGATCAGACCCGGGAGCAGTCCGAAGCGGTACGACTTCCCGTGCCGGGCCATCCAGCGCTGGCCTTTGAGGAGATGGGCGAAACCGGCCCCGAGGTCACGCATGGGGAAACTGTATGCGGGGCCCGCGCCCGCCCGCCCTCCGGGTGCGCGCCCACTCGCTCTCCGGGTGCGCGGCCCGTTGAGTCGAACGGCCGGGCGCCGCCGTACCGATGGGCGGGACCCACTGTGTCGCCAGCGAGCAGCGGTCAGGTTGAGGAGAGCGGACAATCCAGGGGATCCATGGCACCGTCGCCGACGGCTACGAACCGGTGCGGGAGGAGTTCGCCGCGTTCGTGGCGGCTCAGCGGCCGGACTGCGAGGGGCAGTTGTGCGCGTACGTCCACGGGAGGCGGGCGGTCGACCTGTGGGCCGGACCGGACGGCACCGGCGGCGGCTCGCTGTACGGGGTGTGTTCGTCGACCAAGGGCGCCGCGCACCTCGTGGTCGCGCTGCTCGTCCAGGACGGCACCCTGGAGCTGGACCGCAAAGTGACGTACTACTGGCCCGAGTTCGCGGCCGAGGGCAAGGGCGGGCTGACCCTGCGGGACATGCTCGCACCGTGCGGGCCTGGTCGGCGCCGACGGCGGTTTCACGCCCGCCGAGCTGGCCGACGACCGGGGGATCGCCGAACGCCTCGCCGATCAGCGGCCGTTCCGGCGTCCCGGCACCGGCTTCGGCTACCACGCCCTGGTGATCGGCGCGCTCACCGGCGAGATAGTGCGCCGTGCCACCGGCCGTACGATCCAGGACCTGCACGAGGAGCGCGTCCGTGCCCCCTACGGCCTGGACTTCTTCCTGGGCCTGCCCGGCTCCCAGGAGCCCCGTCTTCCGCCCCACGCAGCCGATGGCCCCGAACGCCGAGCAGCGGGAGCTGCTGGACCGCGGCCCGGCGGACCGCACTCGCTGACGTCGATCGCGTTCAACCGCCAGGGCGCCGTACCGACCGACCTCCGGGGGCGCAGGCCCCACCGACGGTGAGGGCCCACTCAGGTCCAGCACCCCAAGACGCCGGCCGCGAGGGAGCCGGAGGGCGCGCCGGTGTCGAGGGAACATGGGGTTCCCGCTGCTCCTTATGAGCTTGAGGGACCGCGGAGGCGCGAAACGCTGAGCACGATCGGGCCCTCGACACCGGCTGAAAGCGCCCGCAGGCGACCGAGCCGTCGACTCAGCCCAGCGTCACCGTGATGTTCCCCCGGGTCGCCTTCGAGTACGGGCACACCTGGTGGGCCTTCTCCACGAGGCTCTTCGCCGTGGCGGCGTCGACGTTCGGGATGTCCGCCGAGATCTCCACGATGATCCCGAACCCGTCCTCGTTCTTGCCGATGCCGACCTTCGCGGTGACGGTCGAGCCGGAGATGTCAGCGCCCTCCTGGCGGGCCACTACGCCGAGGGCGCCCTGGAAGCAGGCGCTGTAGCCGGCGGCGAACAGCTGCTCCGGGTTGGTGCCGGCGCCGCTGCCGCCCATCTCCTTGGGCGGGTTGACGACGACGTCGAGCTTGCCGTCGTCGGTGGCGACCCGGCCGTCGCGGCCGTTCTCGGCCGTGGCGACGGCGGTGTACAGGACGTCGGACTGCTGGATGGGCATGGTGTGCGTTCCTTCCTTCGTCCGCCGCGACTCGCGCCCACGGTCGCACCTGGCGGTTTCGAGTTCCGGAAAGAAGTTACCGCATACCGAAACTCCAGGGAACGGCCGTCGGGAGGGGTCACAGCTTGACGATCATCTTCCCGGTGTTGTCGCCGCGCAGCACCCCGAGGAAGGCCTCGAGCGTGTTCTCGACGCCCTCGACGACGGTCTCGCGGTACTTCAGTTCACCCGAGCGCACCCAGGCGCCGACCTCCCGCACGAACTCGGGCTGGAGGTCGTAGTGGTCGCCGACGAGGAAGCCCTCGATACGGCCGCGGGTCTGGATCAGCCGGGCGAGGTTCCTCGGGCCGGGGGCGGGCTCGGTGTCGTTGTAGACCGAGATCATTCCGCAGATCGCGATGCGGCCGCCCACGTTGAGGGAGCCGACGGCGGCTTCGAGGTGCTCGCCGCCGACGTTGTCGAAGTAGACGTCGATGCCGTCCGGGGCGGCGGCCCTCAACTGCTCGGCCACCGGACCGTTCTTGTAGTTGAAGGCGGCGTCGAAGCCGTACTCCTCGGTCAGCAGCCGGACCTTCGCGTCGGAGCCTGCGGAGCCGATCACCCGCGAGGCACCCTTGAGCCTGGCGATCTGCCCGACCTGGCCGCCGACCGCGCCGGCCGCGCCGGAGACGAAGACGGCGTCGCCCTCCTTGAAGGCGGCGGTGCGCAGCAGACCGGCGTAGGCGGTCAGCCCGGTCATGCCCAGCACACCGAGGTACGCCGGCAGGGGCGCGGCCGCGGGGTCGACCTTGACGGCGCTGCGGCCGTTGACGGCGGCGTACTCGCGCCAGCCACTGAAGTGGAGGACGTGGTCGCCGACGGTGATCCCCTCGGCCTCGGAGGCGACGACCTCGCCGACGGCGCCGCCCTGCATGGGCCTGCCCAGTTCGTACGGCGCGGCGTACGACTTGGCCGCGCTCATCCTTCCCCGCATATAAGGGTCGACGGAGAGGTACTCGTTGCGTACGAGGACCTGACCCTCGCCCGGCTTCGGCATCTCGGCCTCGACCAGGGCGAAGTCCTCCGGCTTCGGCCAGCCGACCGGGCGGCTGAGCAGGTGCCATTCTCGGTTGATCACGACAAGCGCCTCTCCGTTACTTCAGCTTATGAAACAACCATGCGCCTGAATATTTCATGAAGTCAAGTAAGCCGGTACGCTGGACGCATGGCCGCCGCACCGAACACCCGCCGACCCGACGCGCTGACCCTGGAGGTCGTCGAACTGATCGGGGACGTCGTGGCCCGGTTCTACGAGGACTACGAGGAAGCCGCCGGGGAGCACGCGCTGACCGGGGCGCAGGCACGGCTGCTGAGCCTGCTGTCGCTGGAACCGCTGCCGATGCGGAAGCTGGCGCAGAAGCTGAAGTGCGAGCCGTCGAACGTCACCGGGATCGTGGACCGGCTGGAGACGCGGGGGCTGGTGGAGCGGCGGCCGGATCCGGGCGACCGGCGGGTGAAGCTGGCCGCGGCGACGGAGGAGGGGCGGCGGGTGGCCCGGGGGCTGCGGGAAGGGCTGCGCTTCGCCCGGGAGCCGCTGGCGGGCCTCTCCGAGGGGGAGCGGCTCGCGCTGCGGGACCTGCTGCGGAGGATGGTGGACCAGGGGGAGCCCGGGTGACCGCGGCCGGCGTCACGGGCCGTACAGCCCGGCGCTGACGGGGCGGCCCGCAGGCCGCGGATCGCGCCCTACGTGCACCACCACAGGAAGCGGTTGCACCCGGTCGGAGTGGGGGCCGGGTCCGGCTGAGGGGCCTGCGGGGCGGGGTCCCGCGTCGGGGAGTCCGCGGGCGGGGATGCCTTCGGGGTCGCCGGGTCCGCCGCGCCCGGCCCGTCCGCGCCCCCGGCCGTGCCGTCCTGTGCCGTCGCCTCGGCCGACTGCCGGGGGCTGCTCGCGTCGCTCGCGTCCGGTTTCGGTTTCCCGTCCTTCGCGGAGGCGGAGGGCGAGGCCGACTTCGAGGCGTCCGACGTGGCCGTTCCCGTGCCGGTCCCCGGAGCGCCGTCAGCCGGCCCGGCCGTCCCGCCGGCGCCCGAGGGGGATGCGCCACCCTCCTCCGCGTCGTCGCCGACCGCCGCCGGTTCGGGGTGGGAGAAGCCCGGCAGGCCCGGTGCGTCGACGCCGAGTTCGGCCAGGCTCAGACCACCGCCCGCCAGTACGAAGCCGGCGGCCATCAGCAGGACCCGGCGGCGGCGCCTGCGATGGGCCGCGGCCTTGCGGTCCCGCCGGCTCGCGCCCCGGCCCCCGGCGCTCTCCGCGCCCTCGGCGCCCGTACCGGCCTCGGCAGTTCCGCCCCGGCCACGTCCACGGCCGCGCGAGCGGCGCGGCTCCGCCCGCCCCTCCGGCTCGGCAGGGCCGTCGTCGCCCCCGTCCCCGTCGCGCCCACCGTGCTCGTCATGGTCCTCGTCGAGGTACGACTCCGTGCTCTCCTGCGGGACTTGGACGGTCGCCGAATCCGCGCCCACCCCCGGGTCCTCCGCGTACACGGGGAGTGTCTCCACTGGGGTGCCGCACCCCGGGCAGGCGAGGGCGCCGTTGAGGTGCCGTCGGCACGGGTGGCAGTAGTTCATGACGCGGGAAGGGTAAGTTCCGGATGGGCGCGGTTCCTAGGCGCGCCTGTGAAGGTTGTGTGCGGGATCGAAAAATCTACCGACAGGCTCGTCGAAACCGTGACCCGCCGGGCCCTTTGGCACCTTCACCACTCCACGCCGCCCGCGGCTATCCGGAAACCACACTTCCCACACATGAGTTGAACAACCCCGCCTCCGTCTCCGTATCCCTGAGCGGCCTGTGCTCCCCCGCGCGGACACCCCAGGACCACGGGCCCGGCCATCCCCGCCGGGCCCGCCACACACGGAGGTCCCTTGACGCCCTCTCCTGCCCGGCGGCAGGAGATTCCGGTCCGCACCGCTGGTGTCCTGCGCCAGTAATCCGTTGGTAGATCCTGTCTCGCACCGGCGTTTGGGTCCGGTCCAGCAACCAGGCGTGTTGACCGCCTGAGGCTCAGTGCGAACTACCTAGGAACTTCCGGCGCAGGACACTAGGGCGCCACCTCGGGTTCCTGCTTCACCGGCCCTTGCCGCTCTCCGGGGAGATCGGTCTTACAGCGGCCTCCACAGGCGTCACTTTCCGCCCGTCCGGCGGTAGATCCGACAAATCCGTCATCGGATGACGCGATCTCAGCCGTGCCCCCTGCGGCCCGGAGGGCCGCAGGGGGCAGGATGCCCTTCACCTCCACCCTGGGGGTGGAGCACTGGGCAAGTGTTCGGTAGCGGCGGAGCCGGGGGCACCTCTTCCGCGGGGGTCCGGCGCCCCCGTACGGCGTCGTGCGACCGCGCCGAGTTCCGAGTGCGTGCGTGGTGCGGATTGGCTTCCGTGCAGAATGGCGGAACCCGCGCCCCGTAAGATCGCCCCGGAGGCACACCCTTGGCGCTCAGCAGACGTTCATTCAGCGCCCTCGCGGGCACCGCCGCGCTCGGACTGGCCCTGGGCGGCAGCGGCGGGCCGGGGGCGCCGTCGGCCTTCGCCGCGCGCTCCGTGCCCACGGGCCCGCCGCCGCCCCCGCCGAGCGCCGACGGACGGCGGCACAGCGTCGGCTTCGACCACTACTCGTTGCTGATCGACGGCAGGCGACTGGTGCTGTGGTCGGGCGAGATGCACCCCTTCCGGCTGCCGAGCCCCTCCCTGTGGCGGGACGTGCTCCAGAAGATGCGCGCGTACGGCTACAACGCCGTCAGCGTCTACGTGGCCTGGAACTATCACTCCCCCGCCCCGGGACGGTACGACTTCACCGGGGTGCGGGACCTCGACCTGTTCCTGCGCATGGCCGCCGAGACCGGCCTCTACGTCATCCTGCGCCCCGGCCCCTACATCAACGCCGAGGTCGACGGCGGCGGCTTCCCCGGCTGGCTGACCGCCACCGAGGGCGCCGCGCGGACCGCCGACCCGACGTACCTGAAGCACGTCGACGAGTGGCTGAGCCACGTCAATGCCATCGTCGTCCGGCACCTGTTCACCCGGGGCACCGGCACGGTCCTGCTCTACCAGATCGAGAACGAGTACGACGCCCACGTGGACGAGCCGACCGGGCGCGCCTACATGGCCCACCTGTACAAGAAGGTGCGCACCGACGGCATCGACGTCCCCCTCTTCCACAACGACAAGGGCAGGAACGGCCACTGGACCCCCGGCTCGTTCGACACCGGCGGCGAGAAGCGGGGGTGGCTGTACGGGTTCGACGGGTACCCCTCGCCCTACCGGACACCGCCCGACTGGGGGCACTTCGGCGGCGGGACCGGCGGAGCGAGCGTCGGTCCCCGCACGCCCGGGTTCATGCCGGAGTCCGGCGGCGGCTGGTTCGATCCGTGGGGCGGCGCCTGGTCCAAGGGCAAGGGGTACGCGGAGTCGCGGCGCACCCGGGACGCGGCGTACGAGCGGCGCTTCTACCTGACCCACCTCGCCAACGGCATCACCGTCCACAACGTGTACATGACCTTCGGCGGCACCTCCTGGGGCTGGCTGCCCGCGCCGGTCGTCTACACGTCGTACGACTACGGGGCGGCCCTCGACGAGGGCCGGCAGCCCACCGACAAACTGGTGCCGATGCACCAGATCGGGCACATGCTCCAGCGCGTTCCCGACTTCGCCAGGCTGGACCGCGCGGCCGACGTGAAGGTGCGTGGGCTCACGACGTACCACCTGAAGAACCCTGACACCGGCGCCCACGTCCACATCCTGCGCAACGACGGCGACCAGGAGGTCTCTTCCACGCTGCGCGCGGCCGGCGCCGACCTGCCGGTGACCGTGCCGGCCCGGGACGCCCGGCTGATGGTCACCGGGCTGTCGCTGGGGCAGCGCAAAGTGCGGTACTCCACCGCGCAGCCGATGCTGTTCCTCACCGCGGGACGGCAGGACGTCGCCGTGTTCTGCGGGCGCCACGGCGACTTGGCGCGCGTGGTGCTGGAGGCCCCCGAGGAGCCGCTGGTCACCCGGATGAGCCAGCAGTCCGCGTACGCCTACGACCGGGGCCTGCTGCGCCTGACCGTCCCGCTCGGCGCCGGCGGTCTGGTCGGGATCCGGGTGGAGGACGACGGGAACGGCCGTCCGCTGCTGCTGCTCTTCGCCGACGAGGCGACCTCGATGCGCCTGTGGCCGTACGACACCCCGTCGGGCTCCCTGCTGGTCCACGGCCCCGCACTGCTGCGCACCGCCACCGTGCGCGGCTCCACGGTGCACCTCACCGGCGACACCGTCGAGGAGACCGGGCTGGAGATGTGGGGTCCGCGGGGCATCGACGGTGTGACGTGGAACGGCCGCGCGGTGCCGGTGTCGGCCACCGGCTCGGAGAGCGTGCGGGCCGATGCGCCGCTGCCGGGCGTGCCCGAGGTGAAGCTGCCCGCGCTCGGCGGTTGGCGGACGCGCACCGAGAACCCCGAGTCCGGTCCCGGCTTCGACGACTCGGCGTGGAAGGTCGCCGACCTGACGACCTCGTACAGCACGACCCCCGTGCCGAAGGGACAGCCGGTGCTGTTCGCCGACGACTACGGCTTCCACTACGGGGACGTCTGGTACCGCGGCACGTTCACGGACGCCACCGGCGTCGAATCGGTCTCCCTCTCCTACAGCACCGGCACACAGGGGCTGCTGATGGCCTGGCTGGACGGCGAGCCGCTGGGCACCCACCGAATGCCGGTGCCCGACAACAGCACCCTCCAGCAGGGAAGTTGGTCGGACACGGCGGTCTTCCCGGTGCCCGGACCGCGGAGCGGGCCCGGCCGGCACGTGCTGTCGGTCCTGGTGCGGCGGATGCAGCACGACCAGGACGGCTCCGCGCGCGACACGCACAAGGCGGCACGCGGCCTGACGGCGGTCACCTTCACCGGGGGCGCGCCGAAGGTGCGGTGGCGGATCCAGGGCGAGGCCGCTCCCGACCCGGTGCGCGGACCGCTGAACAACGGCGGGCTGTACGGGGAGCGGGAGGGCTGGCACCTGCCGGGCTTCCCGGACCGCGACTGGGAGCCGGTCACCTTCCCGCGCGCGGCGCGGCGGCAGGGGGTGACGTGGTACCGGACCACGTTCCGGCTGGCCGTGGAGCAGGGCGTGGACGCCTCTATAGGGCTCACCCTGGACGACGACCGGTACCGCTCCTACCGCGCGCAGATCTTCCTCAACGGCTGGAACATGGGCCAGTACATCAACGATGTCGGTCCGCAGCACACGTTCGTCCTGCCGAACGGGATCCTGCGCACCCGGGGCACCAACACCCTGGCCCTGGCGGTGCTGTCGGAGTTCACCACGCTGTCGGGACCCGGGCAGGTGCGGCTGACGCTGCTGGGCGCGGCGGCCGGCGGGGTGCCGGTGGCGCCGCTGCCCTCGCCCGGGCGGTGACTGGACGGGACGGGTTCCCGCCCCGTCCCTGGCGGGCGCGCGTCGACGGTCGCCGGATCGCATGACGCGGGCAACTCCGGGCGCGTAGGCTCGGACGGCCCTCCCGTGACGGAGGGCCGGAAGGGGCGTGCCGATGGACTCAGCGGGCGGACCGGTCCGCCTCGCCCTGGACCCCGCCGTACTGGCCGGGCAGTCCTCCATCTCCTTCTGGATCGCGGCCGCCGTGCTCACCGCCGCCCTGGTGATCAAACTGCCCACGATCATCCGGCTGTGGCAGGACCCGATGCTGCGCGCGGTCGGCGGGCTGCTGCTCCTCGCCTGCGCGGTGTTCGTCTTCGTGGCGCCGTCGACGATCCGCTGGACCAACCGGATCACGGGGGTGCCGAACATCGCGGCGCCCTGGGTGTATTCGCTGCTCACCGCATTCTGCGCGTCCTGTCTTGTGCTGATCATCGCCTGGCGGGCCGGGCTGTCCGACCGGTCGGCCGCGACCCGGCGCGCCATCCGCAGGGTGGTGTCGGTCTACTCGGCGGTGATCGTCGCCCTGTGGGTGCTGTTCGCCCTCGCCGACGTGCCCGTGGAGCGGCTGCGGGACCTGGACACGTACTACACCGGCACCCCGTTCATGCGCGAGGAGATCCTGCTCTACCTGCTCGCGCACGCCGTCGCCGCCTTCATCACGTCCCGGGTGATCTGGAACTGGGTGCGCACCGAGGGGCTGGACGTCTGGCTGCGCTGCGGGCTGAAGTCCCTGGGCGTCGGCTACGGCCTGAACCTGCTCTTCGACGCCGCCAAACTGACCGCCGTGGGGGCCCGTTGGACCGGGCACGACCTGGACTGGCTGAGCACGGACGTGGCGCCGCCCGTCGCCTGCCTGTCGGCGATCCTGATCGCGGTCGGTTTCATCCTTCCGCACGCCGGCCAGTACCTGCACGACCGCTGGCACGTCCGGCTCGCCCACCACGAACTGCGGCCCCTGTACCTGCTGATGCGGACCGTCGACGGCGGCGGCCCGGCGCCGCTGCCGCGGGGCGGTCCGGAACTCAGGCTGACCCGGCGGGAGACGTTCATCCGCGATGTGCTGCTGGGGCTGGCCCGCCGCATCGACGAGGGACTGCACCGGCGGGCCTACCAGACCGCGCTGGAGCTGGGGTTCGCGCCGGAGACGGCGAAGCCGCTGGCCGCCGCTGTGGCGGTCCTGGACGCCGTGGAGAGGCGGGAGGGCGCGCCGCGGGACGACGCCGCCGGCGACCGCGACACCACGGAGCTGCTGCGCGGGATCGGCGCGGTCTCCCGGGCCCTGCGCGACCCCGACCGCATCGCTTCGGTACGCATCAGGGCCGCCGCGCCGGCAGGGAGCGTGCCCGTTCATGAGTGAGATGAGTGAGGGTCGAAGGACCTTCCGCCACCGTGGGCGGCCCGAGGATGATGGGGGCAGGCCTGGGAGATCCACGGGGGAGCATGGTGCGTAGGAAAAGGGAGATGCGGCGGCTCGCCGACGCGCTCATCGACCCCATCCGGGTGCCGGTCCCCGCCGACCCGGAGGTGCTGTTGGCCGCGCTCGTCGACTCCGTCAGCGCCTGGCGGGGCCGCCGGGTCGTCGTCCGGCGGGAGGTGTTCCCGCCGCACACCGCCAGCGGGCTGTGGCTGGAGGGCGAGACCCAGGACGTGGTCGTCGTCGACCAGCGGGCCGCCGTGTGGCACCAGATCGTGATCTTCTGCCACGAGGTGTGGCACATGAGCCGGCGGCAGACCGGCGCGGACGCCGCGCCCGCCGCGGGCCCGCCCCGGCCGGTCGCGGCACGCACCGACTTCAGCATGGCCGACGAACAGGAGGCCGACCGGTTCGGCATGCTGATGGGCCGTCGGCTGCGGGCCTGGCTGGAGGCGTCTGCGGACCCGGTGTTCACCGACGGCCCCGACCACGGGCAGGACCTCGCCGGACGCATCGGGGCGGCGCTCAACTACCGGGGGACCCGGGGAAGATGAGCGGTCTGATCAACTACGTCAGCTGCGGTGCGCTGTGGCTGGGCCTGGCGGTGAAGGCCCCGGACCTGGCCCGCCACCGCAGCGATCCCTACCTGCGCGCGATCTGCGCGGTGCTGGGCCTGGGCGGCTTCTGCTTCCTCCTCGGGGCCCCGCCGACGGTCGGCGCGATCAACCGGCTCAGCGGTGTGCCGAATCTCGCCGCGCCGCTGACGTACGCGTCGATCACCGCCTACAGCGCGGCCTCCCAGGTCCTCGTCGTCTACTGGCGGGGCGGCGGGCACGTGCACCGGGTGGCCTGGTGCTGGATGGTCGCCTACACGCTGGTGCTCGTCGGCATCGCCACCACGTTCGCGCTCGGCGAGGCGCCGGTGGAGCGCCGGACCGACCTGGACACCTACTACGCGACGACGCCGTTCGTCGCCGAGATGATCGTGCTGTACCTGGTGGGGCACCTCTGCGCCGTCAGCGTCACCACGGTGTCCGCGCTGCGCTGGGCGCGCGAGGTGGCCGGCTGGCTGCGCGCGGGGCTGGTGGTCCTGGGGGTGGGGTCGCTGTGCGCCGGCGGGTACAGCATGACCAAGCTCGTCGCCGTGATCGCCCGCTGGTGCGGGCGGGACTGGTCGGGGCTCAGCACGAACGTCTCGCCGGCCGCCGCCGGGGTGGGTGCCCTGCTGACGTCGGCGGGCATCCTGGTGCCGCTGGCCGGGCCCCGCCTCACCGAGTGGCGGCGGTCCTGGCTGGCGTACGCGCGACTGGAACCGCTGGAGCGCGAGCTGGACGACCTGCTCACCCGCCGCTGCCTGCGGCTGCCGCGGCCGCGCTGGGCCACGCCCACCACGCGGCTGATGTGGCGTCAGACCAGCATCCACAACGCGCTCAGCTATCTGGACGCGTCCTTCGACCGGTCCCTGTACGAGCGGACCCACGAGGCGGTGCTGGGGGCGACCGGTGACACCGAGCGCGCCGAGGCCGCCGCGTGGGCGGCGGTCATCACCGCCGCCGTGCGCGAGCCCGGCGGGCCGCTGCCCGGCGAGGCGGGCCGGCTGACCGTCCGGGTGCCGGGCCCGGCCGCGCTGGTCCGCGTGGCCGACGCGCTGGCCGCACCGGCACCCGCGACGGCCACCCGCGTCCCCAGCGGCACGACCCCCACGACCACGCCATGACCGACTCCCGGGCGGCCCGACGACCGCCGCAGGAAACTCCCGCAGCCGCGCCCACGGCCCACACGACGACCGCACCCGCAGCCACCGCACGCGGTTCGGCGGCACACCCGCCGATTGCACAGCCACCGACCGCCCACCGGACCGGCCCGCGCGGAATCGCCGCACAGGGAACAACAGCACCGCCGCGCGGCCAGCGGGTGCCGAACCGGCACCCGGCCGCCGCTCACTCGCCGTCCAGCAAGCGTGGGACCACCCGGCACCCGTCCCCCGCGCACCCGGCCGCCGCGCCACGGAAGGCCGCCCGTGGGGCCGTCCCCCGCGGGACCGCCACACGCGGAGCGACAGCACCGCCACCCAGCACGCACGGGACCACCCCGAACCCGGCCGCCGCGCAGCCGCCGACCACCCACCGCACCGGCCCGCGCGCAACCACCCGGCACCCGTCCCCCGCGCCCCGGTTGGTCGTCCGTGGGGCCGGTGCGGCAGAGGGTGTTCGGGGTGGGAGGGGCCTCGGGCCGGTCGGGCGTGCGGGGAGGTGGCCGGTGTGAGTCTTGTCGTCTATCTGGCGGCCGGGATCTTCGGGCTGTCCGCCATCGTGCTGCTGCGGCGGCCGCGCATCGCGGTACGGAACCCGCTGACCATGTCCACCTGCGCGGCGATCGTCCTCGGCTCGTTGGTCTTCGTCTGCTCGGCGCCGCTGACCCTGGCCACCGTCAACGACCTCACCGGCATCCCCAACTTCGGTGCCCCGCTGACCTACGGGATGCTCTCCGCGTACAGCTGCTCGCTGCTCATCCTGCTGATCAACTGGCGGGGCGGCCCGCGCGAGCGGGTACGGCGCACGGTGCTGCGCAGCATCGCCGCCTACGCTTCGCTGGTCGTCGTCATCGTCGTGCTGTTCGCGCTGGGCGACGCCCGCACCGAGCGGCTCACCGACCTGGACACCTACTACGCCAACACGCCGTACATGCGCGAGATGATCCTGCTCTACCTGCTCGGGCACAGCGCGGCGACGCTTGCGGCCTGCGCGCTGTGCGTCAAGTGGAGCCGCGAGGTCACCGGGCTGCTGCGGGCCGGGCTGCGGCTGATCCTGGCCGGCTCGGCACTGGACGTGGTGGGCTTCCAGCTGACCAAGTACACGGCGGTCGTGGCGCGTTGGACGGGGCACGACCTGGACGTGCTGTCCACGAAGGTCGCCCCGCCGATGGCCTCGCTCGCCGCGCTGCTGTGCTCGGCGGGCTTCGTGCTGCCCAGGCTGCTCCCGGCGGCCCTCGCCCAGGCGCGCGGCCTGCGCGATCACCGGCGGCTGGGCCCGCTGTGGTCGCGGGTGCGGTTCGTGTCCACCGGGCCCAAGCCGCCGAGCCCCTGGTGGCAGCTGCCGCTGGCGCGCCTGCAGTGGCGCGAGGTGTCCATCCACGACGCGCTGCTGGGCCTCGCCCCGTACTTCGACGACGAGGTCCGCGAGCGGGCGCTGGCCGCAGCCCGGCGCGCGGGCCGCGGCGCGCACGAGGCGCGGATCGCGGCGGAGGCGGCGATGCTCGCCGACGCCGCGCGCCGCGCCGCCGCCCGCGAGGAGCCGCTCGCGGCGCCGAGCCGATACCGCCTCCACGCCACGGAGGTGTCCGGAACCAGCGGCCTTGTGGAACTGGCGCAGGCGCTGGTCCGCACATCCGCCGAAACCGCCGTACGAGCAGGAACGGTGAGGACCTCCCATGGCTGAGCCCATGGCCGACTCCGAGGAGCCCCATGCCCCGTAGAGCTGTCGTCATCGGTGCCGGACTGGCCGGCATGCTGGCCGCGGCGGTGCTGTCCGACGTCGTGGACGACGTGGTCGTAGTGGACCGCGACGACCTGCCCGAGGGGCCGGACCACCGCCGTGGGCTGCCACAGGGGCGCCACGCCCATCTGCTCATGGCCGGTGGCCTGGCCGCCATGGAGGAGCTGATGCCGGGCGGGAGCGTACGGCAGCGGCTGCTGGCCGCGGGCGCCCGGGAGATACCGCTGGGCCAGGGCATGGTGGCCCTGACCCCCGAAGGCTGGCTGCGGCGCTGGCGGCACGACGGGCCGCGGATGCTCAGCTGCACCCGCGCCCTGCTGGACTTCACGGTCCGCTCCACCGTCCTCGCCCACACCCAGACGGTGATCCGCAAGGCACAGGCGGTCGGCCTGGTGGGCGACGCGCGGCGCGTGCGCGGTGTACGCATCGCCACCCCCGCGGCGGAGGAGGTGCTGGCCGCGGACTTCGTGGTCGACGCGAGCGGGCGCGGGTCGCGGGTGGTGACCTGGCTCGGGGAACTCGGGATCTCCGGGGTGCGGGAGCGCGGCGTGGACGCCGGGCTGGTCAACGCCACGCGCGTGTACCGCACGCCCGCCGGCGCCGAGCAGTTCCCGCTGACGATGGTGCAGGCCGACCCGTACGTGGGCCGGCCGGGCCGCAGCGGCATGGTGCTGCCGATCGAGGGCGACCGCTGGATGGTCAGCCTCGCCGGTTCGCGGGGCGGTGAGCCGCCGGCGGACCCCGACGGGTTCCTGCGCTACGCCCTCGATCTGCCGTCCCCCATCGTCGGCCGGCTCGTCTCCGGCGCCGAGCCCCTCACCGATGTGCACATCAGCCGCAGCACCAGCAACGCGCGCCGCTTCCTGGAGAAGCTGCCGCAGTGGCCGGAGGGCTTCGTGGCGCTCGGCGACGCGGTGGCCACCTACAACCCGGCCTACGGGCAGGGCATGTCGGTGGCCGCGCTCGGTGCCCGGCTGCTGCGCGATGCGCTGCACCGCTCCGGCCCGGACGCGCCCGGTCTCGCCCGCCGTGTGCAGCGCGGCGCCGCCCGCCCGGTCGACGCGGCCTGGGCGGCCGCGGTCGGCCAGGACGTCTGGTACCCGCACAGCCGCGGCGCCCGGCCCGGACCCGCCGACCGCCTGGTCACCTCCTACAGCCGTCGTCTGACGAGGGCCGCCACCGGCTCCTACCGCGCCGCGGCCGCGCTCTGGGAGGTCACCAGCCTCCGCACCGGGCCGCAGCGCCTCCTCCGCCCCGACACCCTCCTCGACGTCCTGAACGGCCCTCTGCTCCCCCCGCTGGCGGGCCCCCCGCTGACCCCGGCCGAGCGCAAGATCCTGGAAGAACTGGACCGGACGAATACCTGACCCGGCCCGACCGGCGAGTCCCGGACGGGGCGAGTCAGCCCGCGAAGGCGGGTTGGGGCAGGCCCCGGCCCGCGTCGGGGACGGCGAGGAGCGAGCCCGCCAGGGGTGGGGGGCGGCCGGACCCGTGCGGGCCGTGGTGACGTAGAGGCCGGTCAGTCCGGGGCCGGCGAAGGCGCAGGCCGTGCCGGGCGGGGCAGGGTGGGCGACGATGGGTCGTATGACCACGCCCTCCGGAAAACGCCCCGCCGGTCCCTTCACCCCGCTGGATTTCCAGCTGGTGCTGCTGCGCCGCATGGCCGACCACAACCCGGACCTGGTGGAGGACGCCCGCCGCACGCTGGGCGCCTCCCGCGCGCAGATGCGCGAGGCCAACAAGCGCTGGCAGGCGATGGTCCGCTCACCGAGGGCCCGCTCGGCGGCATCCCTCCCCCACAGCCTCAACGGCATGGGAGGTACCCTCATCCGCTCGGTCCTCGGCGAGCCCGAGTCGACGACCGCCCGCCGCGTCGGCGGCCTGGACTGCGAGGCCCGCAGCTGGCCCGTCCCGCTCTGGCCCGACCTGCGCCTGGAAGTGCTGGTCGCCCCGGACGGCCGGGTCTGGAACGAGTGGCTGGTGCGCGCCCCGGGGGCCGAGGGGCCGGATCTGCGGACCGTGGCCGACCTGACCCCCTGGTCCTGCACGGTCGACGAGGCCGCCCGCGCCTTCGCGCCGGTCCACCCCCTGGAGGGCACCGCCCCGACCCGCTGGGGCCTGTCGTTCCAGGCCCCGGACGGGCAGGGCGTCCGCCGGGAGGTCGTGGCCGAGTTCACCTGGGGCCTGCTGCAACGCACCCGGATCAGCGAGTAGACACAACAGTGGCTGCTCGGGCACATCCTGTCCGACAGCGCGCCGCCCGTGGTGCTCGCCGCGCCCGGGGACGAACTGCCGACCGCGCTCGCCGGGTTGGAGCGAATCGATGTCGATGTGCGGGAGGGGGGACCCGTGCCCGAGGACCGGGCCGGCGACCGCGACCCGGCGCTCGTCGTCTACACCTCCGGCACCACCGGTCCGCCCAAGGGCACCGTCCTCCCCCGCCGGGCGCTCGCCGCCACCCTGGACGCGCTGGCCGACGCCTGGCAGTGGACGGGTGACGACGTGCTGGTGCACGGACTGCCGCTGTTCCATGTGCACGGGCTGGTGCTGGGCGTCCTCGGGCCGCTGCGGCGCCGCGGGGCGGTACGGCACCTGGGTCGGTTCACGACGGACGGCGTGGCGCGCGAGCTGAACGGCGGGGCGACCATGCTGTTCGGCGTGCCGACCATGTACCACCGGATCGCGGAGGCGCTGCCCGGTGACCCGGAGCTGGTGAAGGCCCTCGGCGGGGCCCGGCTGCTGGTCTCCGGGTCGGCCGCGCTGCCCGTGCACGACCACGAGCGGATCGCGGCCGCGACCGGGCGGCGGGTGATCGAGCGGTACGGCATGACCGAGACGCTGATGAACACCAGCGTGCGGGCCGACGGCGAGGCCCGCGCCGGGACGGTCGGGGTACCGCTGCCGGGCGTCGAGCTGCGGCTCGTGGAGGAGGACGGTACGGAGATCACCGCGTACGACGGGGAGACGGTCGGCGAGATCCAGGTGCGCGGGCCGAACCTGTTCACCGAGTACCTCAACCGGCCGGACGCGACGGCCGCCGCGTTCACCGCCGACGGTTTCTTCCGCACCGGCGACATGGCGGTGCGCGACCCCGACGGCCAGGTCCGCATCCTCGGCCGCAAGGCCACCGATCTGATCAAGAGCGGCGGTTACAAGATCGGCGCGGGCGAGATCGAGAACGCGCTCCTGGAGCACCCGGGGGTGTGCGAGGCCGCCGTCACCGGGGAGCCGGACGCCGACCTCGGTGAGCGGATCGTCGCCTGGATCGTCCCGGCCGATCCGCAGTCCCCGCCGGGCGCCGAGGAGTTGGCCGATCACGTGACCCGGCGCCTGGCCCCGCACAAGCGGCCCCGGGTCGTCCGTCTCCTCGACGCCCTGCCCCGCAACGACATGGGGAAGATCATGAAACGGGCGCTGGCACAGGGCTGATCAGGACGGGGGACGGTCCTCCTGCCCGACCCCCACCGCCCGGATGACCTCCTGCCGTACCGAACCGCCCCGGTCGTCGCCCGCGGTGGCCCGCAGTGAGACGGACGCGGCGCCGCGCGGCACCGACAGGGTGCCGCGCCAGGAGGCGTGCCCGCCGGTCAGCGGGACCGGCCGCCATGTCGCGCCCTCGTCGTAGGACACCTCGAGGCTGCCGTCGCCGACGGTCCCGGTGCCGGTCGCGCCCGCCACGTACTGGGCGCGGACGCCGACCGGCACCCGTCCGCCGCCCCGCAGGTCGCCCGCGAGGTCGGTGCCGACGTCGAAGGCGAGGTTGATCAGCGGCAGGGTGGTCCAGTGGTCCTCGGGGGTGGCCGACGAGCGGAACGTCCACTCCGCGTGCCCCCGCGTGGCGAGCCGCCATCTGCCCGCGTCCAGCGCGGTGTCCGTGACGAGCCGGTACGTGTGCTCGGCCGGGGGCGCGTCCCCGACGTACACGGCCGCGCCCGTGCGCCGGTCGGCCAACTGCCCGTCCAGGTAGACGGCCGTCGTCTGGGACATGCCGCTGTCCGCGCTCCACACGTCCCCGAAACCGGTGTGGTCGGGCCCGGAGTCGCCCCAGCCGGGCACGTTGAACTGGAGCCGGTCGCCCGCCCGTTGCTGTCCCCAGTCGAGGCCGGTGCCGAGCCAGGGATGCCAGACCGGCTTGAACCAGGCGAGCGCGGGGCGCGTTCCGCCCTGGTAGCGGACCGGGCCGCCGCGCTGCTCCAGCGTGCCGTCGCCGACCGTCACCGACTCCTGCCAGCGCTGGCCGGGCCCGGTGGAGACGTAGTCGGTGCGCTCGGCCGGGAGGTCGATCGGCTCCTGGAAGCCGATGCGGACGGGGAAGGTGTCGGTGACCGAGTACCGGAACTCGCTGCCGCCCGTCGGCCGCACGGCGTGGAACCTGGTGCGTATTTCGGCCAGTTGGCGAGGGCCGGGCGCGTACGTCAGCTCCGCGTCGGGGATCGCTCCTCGATGGCCCTGCGCGAGGTCGTAGACGTACGGGGTGTTCCGCGTCCCCGTCATGTCGACGTTCCCCCAAGCTCTCGACTTCGCTCGAGCAGGGGGGACCCCCATCGCCGTCCGCAGCCGTGCCGCGTCGGCCGCGTCGACCGTGGCGATCTGAAGGGGTCGGTCGGCGTTGTCGTCGGTGCCCCACCAGGCGCTCAGCCGGCCGGGCAGGTCGTCCGTCACGAACAGGGCCTTCACGCCCGCGTCCTGGGCCGCCTGGGCCAGCGCGGCCGGTTCGGCGGAGTCGGTGAGCCGGGCCAGGACAGCCTTGCCGCGTACGTCCCTGCCGGTGAAGTCACCGTCGCCGACGTCGACGAGCGGCAGCCTGCTGCGGCCCTCGATCAGCGTGCCGCCGGGCTGGACGAGTGCCTCGGCGATGCCCTTGACCTCCAGCAGCGGCATGCCGAGCCGCCACACGGTCCGGTACTCGAAGGTGCCCCGCGTGACCGGCTCGGTCGGCGCGGCGAAGACGCTGTCGTACGCCACGGGCACCTGGACGGCGCCGAACAGGTCGGAGCCTTCCGCCGTCCGGTCGTACTCCATGATCAGTTGCCGGGTCTCCGTCCGCCGTCCGGTCTCGGCCCTGATCTCCCGCAGCCGGCGCCCGTCCAGGGTGACCTCGCGGTCCCGGTCCAGCGTGATCTCGGGTGCCGCGAGGAAGCCCAGGCCGAGGGAGTCGGCACCGTGAGCGCCGCGTACGTCGAAGAAGGAGGTCAGGCTGTACGTGCCCGGCTCCAGCCGCAGGCGCAGGGTGCCCGAGTCGCCGACGTGCGCGGGGTGCGGGTCGGCGCCCGCGGCGAGCCGCTGCACGGTGAGATCGGCGGGCAGGGGAGCGCCGTCGCGGTCCTTGACGTGCACGGTGAGCGTGTACCGCTCGTCCTCCTTGACCAGCCCGAACGCGGTGTGCGCAACCGGGGTGCCGGCTGTGGAGGCCACGACCCGCCCGCTGGTCTCGCCCACCGGGGCCTCGGCCGCGTCTCCGGTCACGGTGGTGGAGGCGGTGCCGTGGGCGGGCACGGTGAGCGTGGAGTCGGCGAGGGTGGCGACGCCGTCCGGGACGCCCTCGACGGCCAGGCTCAACTCGACGTCGGCGCCGGAGGAGTTGGCGTAGGTGAGCGTCCTGGTCACCGGCTGGTCCGTGCCGTGGGGCCAGCGGTGGAACCCGAGGTCGGCGCTTCCGGTGGCGCTGATCCGCGCGTGCACGGCGTCCGGGACGCTCACCCGGCCCGCCCCCAGCACGTAGGCGGACTCGTCGAGTTGCTTCGACGTGGACATCAGCGCGTCCTTGATCCGGGCCCCGTTCCAGTCGGGGTGCTGCTGGGCGAGCAGCGCGGCGGCACCGGCGACATGGGGAGTCGCCATGGACGTGCCGCTCATGGAGGTGTAGGCGCCGCTGCCGGGGGCGAGTCGGGAGCGGGCGGCGAGGATGTCGACGCCGGGCGCCGCGAGATCGGGTTTGAGGGCGTTGTCGCCGGTGCGGGGTCCGGCGCTGGTGAAGTAGGCGGCCCGGTCGGACGGGTCGACGGCGCCGACGGTGAGGGCGGCGTCGGCGGCGCCGGGCGAGTCGATGGAGGAGGGGGCGCCGGTGTTGCCCGCGGCGACCACGAAGAGGGCGCCGGTCTCCTCGGAGAGGGTGTCGACGGCCTGCGCCATGGGATCGGTGCCGTCGCTGGGCTCGCTGGAGCCGAGGCTCATGGAGACGATCCGCGCGCGCACGTCCCGCGCGGCCCACTCCATCCCGGCGATGATCTGCGACTCGCTGCCCGACCCCTGGTCGCCGAGCACCTTGCCGACGGCGAGGGTGGCGTCCGGGGCGACGCCCTTCTCCTCGCCGCCGGAGGCCGCGCCGCTGCCGCCGAGGGTGGACGTCACATGGGTGCCGTGGCCGTTGCGGTCGGCGGCGTCCTCGCCGTCGACGAAGTTCCTGGTGACGGCGACCCGTTCGGCGAGGTCGGGGTGGGAGGTGTCGACGCCGGTGTCGAGGACGGCGACGGTGACGCCCTTGCCGGTCAGGCCGGACGCCCAGGCCTCGCGGGTGCCGATCTGCGCGTTGCTCGCGGCCATGTCGGCGGTGACCCGCCCGTCGAGCCACACCTTGTCGATGCCGCCGGACAGGGTGCCCTGACCGGTGAACTCCCGCCAGAACACCCGCCCCTTGGCGGCCTCCAGCGCGGCCCCGCGCACACTGGCGAGACTCCGGGTCCGCTCCGTCCCACGCGGGGTCGCCACCCGGACGCCCTTGCCGTAGGTCACGATCAGCGGCAGCTCTCCGGTGCGGGCGTCCGCGAGTCCCTGCCGCAACAACGCGTCCACGTCGAACAGGCGCCGGTCCAGCCGGCCCGCCCGCAGATACGGCAGGGCCTCGTCCGGTACGACGGTCAGGGCGCCGCCCGCCGTCTGGGTGCGCACGGCACCCGCGGCGCCCTGGGGGCGGCGCACCGTGACGGTCCTCCTTCCCCCGCCGAGGTCGGTGACGGTGACCTTGTCGCCGGTGACGAGGGTGACGGTGCGGGCGCTGCCCGGGGCCGCCGCCGGGGGATCGGGCGGCTGCGCCGGCTGCCGGGCCGCCGCCGGTCCTGCCGGCAGCAGGGCGATCACGAGCCCGGCCGACACAAGGGCCGCTCTCCGTCCGGAGGGTCCTGCGCGCATCGTGCCTCTCCTCTCCGCGCCACACGTCCTCGGTGCCACGTCGTCGGTGCTGCGAAGAGTGGCAGAAGCCTTGTGTGACAGGGGAGTTGGAAGAGGACAACGAGTTGACCCTGGCGGGTTCCCGCCAGCGGGACAGTCCCTGACCCGGTCGGCGGCGGGAGCCGCCCATTTGTCCTTGTCTTTCACTCATTACGCACAGAGCGCCATAATCCACCCGTCCAGCGGCCCCCCGCCCGGCTCCCTTGAACGGGCGCCCGCTCCGCCGCCCCAGCACGATGCCAGGGAGGCCTCCGCCCGGTGGCCGCCACGGTCCGTGCTCTCAGGAGGCTCCGCCATGTCCGCCAGTCTGGAGCAGTTGCGCCGCTGCCACTTCGCCGTCGACCTGGGAGCGGCCCGGACCCGTGTGTACGTCAAGGGCCCGGGGCTCGTCGTCGACCAGCCCTCGGTCGCGGCCGTGAACACCCGTAACGGGGCCCTGATCGCGGTCGGCGAGTTCGCGGAGCGGATGACGGGCCGCACCCCCGCGTACATCCGGGTCGTCCGCCCGGTCTCCGGCGGCACGGTCGTCGACATCGAGATGGCGCAGCGCATGCTGCGGCACCTGCTCGGCGACGGGATGCGCCGCGCCCTGCGCCGCAAGGCGGCCTGGCTGCGGGCCGCCGCCTGCACCCCGCACGACGCCGATCCGCTCGCCCAACGGGCCACGATCGAGACGCTCGTCGGGCTCGGCGCGCGCCGTGTGGAACTCGTCGACACGCTGATCGCAGCCGCCGTCGGCTGCGGGCTGCCCGTGGAGCGGCCCGAGGCCACCATGATCATGGTGTGCGGGGCCGCGGCGACCCAGGTGGCCGTCCTCTCGCTCGGCTCGATCGTCACCGCCGAGCGCATTCCCGTCGGCGGGGAGGCCGTCGACCACGCCATCGTGCAACACCTGCGCCTCGCACACGCGTTGACACTGCCCAGCCAGTCCCTGCGGCCGCTCCAGATCGCCCTGTCCGGGAACGGGCTCACCCCGCACGGCCCGGCGTCCACCGAGATCCACGGGCGGGACGTGGCCACCGGACTGGCGCGGTCCGTGCGGATCGACACGGCCGCCGTACGGGAGGCCATCCAGACGCCGCTGACCGCCGTGCTCGACGGCATCTACAAGGTGCTGCGCGTGTGCCCGCCCGACCTGGTGGCCGACCTCGCCGACCGCGGGATCACGATGGTCGGCGGTTCCGCGCTGCTGCCGGGCCTGGACCAGATGCTCCGCGAGGCGACCGGCATGCCGGTGCACATCGCCGAACGCCCCGACGTGTGCGCGATCCAGGGGCTGGGCGCCATGCTGGAGGGCGAGATCGAGCCGCTGGTGCTGAACCCGCTGGGGGCGTAGGTGTGCTGACCACCCGGGGCGCCCCGGTGACGGTCAGTCGGCGAACCAGCAGCGGACGGTGGTGCCCTCCTCGCCCGAGTGCACGCGGACCAGGTCGGCGACGAGGTTGACCAGCAGCAGACCGCGGCCGCCGCGCTGGTCGCGGGGGGCGGGCCGGCGGCCGGCCAGAGGATCGTCCAGGCGGCCCTTGTCCCGCACCTCGCACAGCACGTACCCGTCCTTCGCCCACACCCGCAGCTCGCCCGTACCGCCGCCGTGCACCACGCTGTTGGTGGTCAGCTCGGCCACGGTCAGGGCCAGGTCCTCCAGCCGGGTGGCCGCGGGCCCGAGCCGCGCGCCCTCGGCGACGGCGACGTGCCGGGCCTGCGACAGCGTCTGCGCCGTGTACGAGAACGACAGCGCGTCCGGCGCCGGCGGCAGCGGCTCGTTGTACCGGGCGACGACCTGCTCGGGGGCGTAGGCGGCGCTCTTCCGGTGCCCGGTGACGCCGGCGGGTACGACCACGGGGTGGGTTGCGTGCGCGTCGGCGAGAACCCGCTCGTCGAGTCGGGCGGCATCGTACGGGCACAGGATGGTGACCTCGCGGCCCTGGAAGGCCGCGTTGATCAGTGCCTCGTGCTGGACGCAGGCGGGATACTCGGCGGGCGTACGGCCGGCCCAGACCGGCTCGCCGATGATCCGCACCCGGCGGCCGGGGGGCTGGGCGTCGGCGAAGGCGCGCAGCACCGCGGGGATGATCCGGCCGGGGTTGCGCCCGACCTCACGCATGTCGAGCAGCCGTACGGACCCGGCGTCGGCGCCCAGACCGGTCTCGATCAGACGGAGGTTGTCACCGGGGACGGCCACCGCGACCGGCTCGCCCGAATCCAGTCCTTCGCGCACGAAGGGCACGGTGCCCGCGAGGTACTCCCGCTCGTCCCGGTAGAACAGGGCGGGGTGGACGAAGGGCTCCGCGGTCGCGGTCATGGCGTCGACACCTCCATCCCCGGCAGCGCGGGCCAGAACATCTCCGTTGTCCCCGGACGCGACGCCCCCGCCTGCGCCCATCGGGTACCTACGCCTTACGCGTACCCACGGCACCCCCGACAAGGCCCGTTGCCCGGCGCGTGTAGTCGTGCGAGGAGCGGGCAGGCGCAGGGCAGCACCGCAGGGGTTCCGTGGCGCCGGGGCGTGCGTCGGGCGCGGGCGGGCGGGGACGGGGAGCGCGCCGTCGCGGGGACGCGCGAGGACTGCCGAGGACGGACGAGGCGGGGACATGGCCGCAACGGCATCACGATCTCACGCACGACGGCGGAGCATCCCGGCCGGCACGCTCACCGTGGACGTCCGCACGGACCCGGTGGCCGACCAGGTGTCGCTCACCGCGCGCGGGGAGCTGGTCCACGGCTGTGCGGAGGCCCTGGCCCAGGCGCTGGCCGAGCTGCCGCCGGACATCGGCCGGGTGGACCTGGACGTGTCCGGGGTGACGTTCATGGACACCGCCGGACTGGAACTCCTGGACACCCTCGACGACCGCGGCCGGCGTCCCCCGGTCCGGGTGACCGCGACCGGCTGGACGGGCCAGCCGCGCCGCGTCCTGGAGCTGACCGGCCTGGCCACCGCGGACCCGCCGCAGCCGTCGGCGGGCGGCGCGGGGCCCGAGCGGCCCGCGCCTCCGGTCGCCTCCGCGGTGGCCCTGGAGCGCACGGAACGGCTGCTCCAGCTTCAGACGGAGGTCGAACAGCTGCGCCAGGCCATGTCCTCCCGCCCGGTGATCGACCAGGCCCGCGGCATCCTGATGGCCACCCACGCGTGCACCGCTGAAGAGGCCTGGGACATCCTCCGGGAGGCCTCCCAGCGGTCCAACACCAAGCTGCACGCGGTGGCCGCCACGATCACCGCAGGCGCGCGCGGCGACGGCCCCGTGCCGCCGGAGGAGATCCGCTCGGCGCTGCGCACCGCGCTCGCGCTGCACGTCCGCCCCGGCCCGGACACACCGTGGGCACGGTGACGGGCCGGCTACCGGGGTACCCGGTATGCGGACGAGTGACCAGCCCCGTCCGCAGGAGTCACCACCATGAGAGAGCACACCCCTTCCCAGGCCGAGGGCGAACGCGACGACGAGGACACGCAGCGCGCCGCAGGACGACAGGACACGCCGTACCCGACCCCTTCCCAGGCCGAGGGCGACCGCGACGATCTGCCGGAGACCGCCGACCCCGCCGACGACCGTTCCTGAGTAGCCCGTCCGCGCAAGCCGTTGCTCCGGCCGAGTGCAAAACGGGCCAACACGCGCCGATGGCCCCCGGATCCACTTCCGGGGGCCGCAGACTGGCTGGGAACGACCCGCGAAACCGCTGGTCACATCGATTCTGCGCGAGTAGCGCCTGGTGGGGCGGGTGGGACTCGAACCCACGGCCGACGGATTATGAGTCCGCTGCTCTAACCGGCTGAGCTACCGCCCCGTTGCGGCGCGTCACGTACAAGTGTGCGCGCCGTCTGCCGCAGCATAGCCGCTCATACGATCTCCTGCTTCGGATGGTCGTCTTCCGCGGCCGTTCATGACCTCGAGGACTCCACCAGGGCCGCGGCGCTCCCCCAGAGGCATGAAACCGGGCATGAAAAAGGACCCCGAAGGGTCCTCGTTCAGCATGCTCCCCCGACTGGACTCGAACCAGTAACCTGCCGGTTAACAGCCGGCTGCTCTGCCAATTGAGCTACGGAGGACCGAGCTCCCCCGACTGGACTCGAACCAGTAACCTGCCGGTTAACAGCCGGCTGCTCTGCCAATTGAGCTACGGAGGAATGCCTCGCTGCATCGAACGCACCTACCCGGGTATCCGCCAGGGGGCGCGCGCTCGCTGCGACACATACATTAGCGCAAGCAGGGGGGTGCTCCGCCAATCGGTTCTCCCCGGCTGTGACCTCGAGGCAAGGGAAAGGGTGGCCGCCATGCGTTACCGGCTCACGTTCATCGCAGGGATCGCCGTGGGTTACGTGCTGGGCACGAGGGCCGGACGTGAGCGCTACGAGCAGCTGAAGAAGTCCGCCAGCCGGATCGCCCAGAACCCCGCGGTGCGCAACACCGCCGAGACCGCGGCCCGGCAGGGCCGGCAGTTCGCGGACAAGGCCTACCACACGGTCAGCGAGAAGGTCGGCGACCGCATTCCCGAGTCGGTCGCCCAGCGGGTGCGCTCCCTGCGCGCCCACGCCAACGGCAGCGGCGAGGACGACTGGGGCACCAGCAACACGTGAACGACCCGCACCGGCGGCACCGCGCGCACCCCCGTGGCGCCGAGGTGGCCGCGGCCCGAGCAAGCGCGGCGGTACGGCAGAATTTTGGCCATGGGGATAGTCGCCGGGTTGGACAGTTCGCCCGATTTCACTCGTATCGTCGTTTGTGACGCGGACACGGGGGCCGTACTCAGGCAGGGATATGCGCCGCATCCGGTGGAGACCGCGGGGGGCGGCGGGCGCTCCGCCGACGTCGATCCGCAGGCCTGGCTGCTGTCCCTCGGAGAGGCCGCGGGCGGCGGCCTCCTGGAGGGGGTGCAGGCGATCGGCGTCTCCGCGCAGCAGAGCGCGCTGATCCCGATCGACGATCAGGGCGCCACCGTGCGGCCCGCGCTGGTCGGCGGCGACCGGCGGGCGCAGGTCGCCGCGGCCGACCTGATCGACGCGCTCGGCGGCCGCGAGGCCTGGGCGCAGGCGGTCGGCTGTGTGCCGCAGGCCCCGCTGCCGGTGACCAAGCTGCGCTGGTTCGCCAAGAACGAGCCCGAGGCCGCCCGGCGCACGGCGCTCCTGCTCCAGGCACACGACTGGCTGGTGTGGCAGCTGCTGGGACGGCCGCTGCGCCGCACCACCGACCGCGGCGGCGCCTCCGGCACCGGCTACTGGTCCGCCGCCACCGGCGCCTACCGGCCCGACCTGGTCGAGCTGGCGCTGGGTCGGCAGGCCGCGCTGCCCGACGTGATCGGTCCGGCCGAGGCGGCCGGCACCACGCCGGAGGGGCTGCTGATCTCGGCCGGGACCGGGGAGACCATGGCCGCCGCCTTCGGGCTGGGGCTGAGCCTGGGCGACGCGGTCGTCTCCCTCGGCGCCTCCGGTTCGGTGATGGCCGTTCACCCCGAGGCGCTCGTCGACCAGACGGGGATGATCACCTCGCTCGCCGACGCCACCGGCATGCACCTGCCGGTCGTGACCACGCTGAACGCGGTGCGGGCGCTGCGCGGCACCGCCGAACTGCTGGGCGTTCCCGACCTGGAGGGCCTGTCGGCCCTGGCGACGAAGTCGACGCCGGGCTCGCACGGACTCGTGCTGCTGCCCTATCTGGAGGGCGAGCGGACACCCAGCCTGCCGCACACCGCCGGGATGCTCGCCGGGCTCCGGCGCGAGTCGATGAAGCCGGAGCATGTGGCGCGGGCCGCGTTCGAGGGCATGTTGTGCGGGCTCGCGGACGCGCTCGACGTGCTGCGCGGCCGAGGCGTGGAGGTGCGCCGGGTCTTCCTGCTCGGCCCCGCCGCCGAGCTGCCCGCCGTACAGGCCGTCGCGCCGGCGGTGTTCGGCGCGCAGGTCGTCGTACCGCAGCCGGCCGATTACGCCGCGATCGGCGCCGCCCGGCAGGCCGCCTGGGCGCTCGGCGCCTCCAAGGGCACCCTCGACCCGCGCACCCCACCGGCCTGGCAGGGCGCGGTGGCCCAGATCCTGGAGCCGGGCGAGGATCTGGCGGTGGGCCAGGCGGTGCGCCAGCAGTACGTGTCGGTGCGTGAGCAGGTTCACCCGGGGGCCTTCCTGGGGTGACGACTGCCCCCACGAACCCTTTCACTCCCACGGACCTTTTCCGACTTGTCGGAAACAAGGGTCGGCCGCGCTACCCGCAACAGCCACCCTTACGGGGGCGTTTGGGGCATAACGGTTCACTCGCGCGGTGGTTCGGGCGACGTGGGGTCAACGGCCGGTCGGGCCCCGGTCGTTGGCCCGCGGCCGGGTTAATCGGTTGAGGTAACGCGGGTGGAGTGTTCGACGATAGGTGCCAGGGGACATCGACCGCCCCCATCGCCGACTCGAGAGACCCAGCGTGCTCATACGACTCCTGCGGACCTATCTCAGGCCCTACAAGAAACCCATAGCCCTCCTGGTGCTGCTGCAGTTCCTGCAGACCTGCGCCACGCTCTACCTGCCCACGCTGAACGCCCACATCATCGACAACGGTGTGGTGAAGGGGGACACCGGTTACATCCTGACGTTCGGCGCCGTGATGATCGGCATCTCCCTGACGCAGGTCGTGTGCAACATCGGTGCCGTCTACTACGGCGCCCGCACCGCCTCGGCGCTCGGCCGGGACGTACGGGCGGCCGTGTTCGACCGTGTGCAGTCCTTCTCGGCCCGCGAGGTCGGCGGCTTCGGGGCGCCCTCCCTCATCACGCGGACGACGAACGACGTGCAGCAGGTCCAGATGCTGGCCCTGATGACGTTCACCCTGATGGTGTCGGCGCCCATCATGTGTGTGGGCGGTGTCGTCCTGGCCCTCGGCCTGGACGTGCCGCTGTCCGCGGTGCTGGTAGCCGTCGTCCCCGTGCTCGGCATCTGCGTGACCCTGATCGTGCGCCGGCTGCGTCCGCTGTTCCGGTCCATGCAGACGCGCCTGGACACCGTGAACCGGGTGCTGCGCGAGCAGATCACCGGCAACCGCGTGATCCGCGCCTTCGTCCGCGACGAGTACGAGAAGGACCGCTTCCGCGGCGCCAACGGGGACCTGACGGAGATGTCGCTGGCCACCGGCCGGCTGCTCGCGCTGATGTTCCCGATGGTGATGACGGTGGTGAACCTGTCGTCCATCGCCGTGGTGTGGTTCGGCGCCCACCGCATCGACAGCGGCGGGATGCAGATCGGCGACCTGACCGCGTTCCTCGCCTATCTGATGCAGATCGTGATGTCCGTGATGATGGCCACCTTCATGTTCATGATGGTGCCGCGCGCGGAGGTGTGTGCCGAGCGCATCCAGGAGGTCCTGGACACCGAGTCCAGCGTCGTGCCGCCCGTCGCGCCCGTGACCGAGCTGCGCCGCCACGGCCATCTGGAGATCCGCGGGGCCGGCTTCCGCTATCCGGGGGCCGAGGAGCCCGTCCTGAAGGCCATCGACCTGATCGCCCGCCCCGGCGAGGTGACCGCCGTCATCGGCTCCACGGGCAGCGGCAAGTCCACCCTGCTCGGTCTGGTGCCCCGGCTGTTCGACGCGACCGGCGGAGAGGTCCTCGTCGACGGCGTGGACGTACGCACCGTGGAGCCGGAGCTGCTCGCGAAGACGGTCGGCCTGGTGCCGCAGAAGCCGTACCTGTTCGCGGGCACGGTGGCGACCAACCTGCGCTACGGCAACCCGGACGCCACCGACGAGGAGCTGTGGCACGCGCTGGAGGTGGCGCAGGCCGAGGACTTCGTCCGCAAGCTGGAGGGCGGCCTGGACGCGCCGATCGCCCAGGGCGGCACGAACGTCTCCGGCGGCCAGCGCCAGCGCCTGGCCATCGCCCGCACCCTGGTGCAGCGCCCGGAGATCTACCTCTTCGACGACTCCTTCTCGGCCCTCGACTACGCCACCGACGCGGCCCTGCGGGCGGCGCTGGGGCGCGAGACCGCCGAGGCGACCGTCGTCATCGTCGCCCAGCGCGTGGCGACCATCCGCGACGCCGACCGGATCGTCGTCCTGGACGAGGGACGGGTCGTCGGAACCGGCCGCCACCACGAGCTGATGGCGGACAACGAGACCTACCGGGAGATCGTGCTCTCCCAGCTGACGGAAGCGGAGGCTGCCTGATGGCCGGGCCGATGGGGCGGATGATGGCCGGGGCCGGGCCCGACAACCGCTCGATGGACTTCAAGACGTCGGGCAAGCGGCTCATCGCCCAGTTCAGACCCGAACGGGTCACGCTCGCCGCCCTGGTGCTGTGCGTGGTCGTGAGCGTCACGCTCAGCGTGATCGGGCCGAAGATCCTCGGCAAGGCCACCGACCTGGTCTTCGCGGGGATCGTCGGCCGGCAGATGCCGGCCGGGGCGACCAAGGACGAGGTCCTCGCCTCCATGCGGGAGCGCGGCGAGGGCGCGATCGCCGACATGCTGAAGAGCACCGACTTCACCCCCGGCAAGGGCATCGACTTCGGTGCCGTCGGCGAGGTCCTGCTGTTCGCGCTGAGCACGTTCCTGGTGGCCGGCCTGCTGATGGCGGTGGCGACCCGGCTGGTGAACCGGTCGGTGAACCGGACCATGTTCCGGATGCGCGAGGACGTGCAGACGAAGCTGTCGCGGCTGCCGCTGTCGTACTTCGACAAGCGCCAGCGCGGCGAGGTGCTCTCCCGCGCCACCAACGACATCGACAACATCGGGCAGACGCTGAACCAGTCGATGGGCCAGCTGATCAACTCGGTGCTGACCATCATCGGCGTGCTCGTCATGATGTTCTACGTCTCCTGGATCCTGGCGCTGGTCGCGCTGGTGACCGTGCCGCTGTCGTTCGTCGTCGCCACGCGCGTGGGCAAGCGGTCGCAGCCGCACTTCGTGCAGCAGTGGCGCTCGACGGGCAAGCTCAACGCGCACATCGAGGAGATGTACACCGGGCACACCCTGGTGAAGGTGTTCGGGCGGCAGGAGGAGTCGGCGAAGCAGTTCGCCGAGCAGAACGAGGCGCTGTACGAGGCCGGGTTCAAGGCGCAGTTCAACAGCGGCGTCATGCAGCCGCTGATGATGTTCGTGTCGAACATCAACTACGTGCTGGTGGCCGTCGTCGGCGGTCTCAGGGTCGCGTCGGGCACGCTGTCCATCGGTGACGTGCAGGCCTTCATCCAGTACTCGCGGCAGTTCTCGATGCCGCTGACCCAGGTGGCGTCGATGGCGAACCTGGTGCAGTCCGGCGTCGCCTCGGCCGAGCGCGTCTTCGAACTGCTGGACGCCGAGGAGCAGACGGCGGATCCGGTGCCGGGCGTACGGCCGGAGGAGCTGCGCGGGCGGGTCGCGCTGGAGCACGTGTCGTTCCGCTACGACCCCGACAAGCCGCTCATCGAGGACCTGTCGCTGACGGTGGAGCCGGGCCACAAGGTCGCGATCGTCGGTCCGACCGGCGCGGGCAAGACCACGCTGGTCAACCTGCTCATGCGGTTCTACGACGTCACCGGCGGGCGCATCACGCTCGACGGCGTCGACGTCGGGAAGATGTCGCGTGACGAACTGCGGTCCGGGATCGGCATGGTGCTCCAGGACACCTGGCTGTTCGGCGGCACCATCGCGGAGAACATCGCCTACGGCGCTGGAGTAGAAGGGGGTGCGCGAAGCGCACTCGGTCAGGGTGGTGGCGGGCGACGGGCGGGCGAGGTCACCCGCGACGAGATCGAGGAGGCGGCGCGGGCCGCGCACGCCGACCGGTTCATCCGTACGCTGCCCGACGGCTACGACACCGTGATCGACGACGAGGGCTCCGGCGTGAGCGCCGGTGAGAAGCAGCTCATCACCATCGCGCGGGCGTTCCTGTCCGACCCGGTGATCCTCGTCCTGGACGAGGCGACCAGCTCGGTGGACACCCGTACCGAGGTGCTGATCCAGAAGGCGATGGCCAAACTCCAGCACGGCAGGACGTCGTTCGTCATCGCGCACCGGCTCTCCACGATCCGGGACGCGGACACGATCCTCGTCATGGAGAACGGCTCCATCGTCGAGCACGGCGCGCACGACGAGCTGCTGGCGGCCGACGGGGCGTACGCGCGCCTGTACAAGGCGCAGTTCGCCCAGGCGGTCGCCGAGGTCGACTGACCGGCGGTGCTGCCGTCGGGGGCCGCTCGCCCGGGGTGAGCGGCCCCCGTCAGTCCAGGTAGCCGCGGAGCTGGTCGGCGAAGGCGTGGTCGCGCAGCTTGTTGAGGGTCTTGGACTCGATCTGGCGGATCCGCTCCCGCGTCACGCCGAAGATGCGGCCTATCTCCTCCAGTGTGCGCGGGCGCCCGTCGACGAGCCCGTACCGCAGTTGCACGACCTTGCGCTCGCGCTCCCCCAGCGTCGACAGCACGGCCTCCAGGTGCTCGCGCAGCAGCAGGAACGCCGCCGACTCCACGGGCGAGGCGGCGTCGCCGTCCTCGATCAGGTCACCGAGGGCGACTTCGTCCTCCTCGCCGACCGGGGCGTGCAGGGAGACCGGCTCCTGGGCGAGCCGCAGGACCTCGCTCACCCGCTCGGGCGGCAGGTCGAGGTGGGCGGCGACCTCCTCGTGGGCCGGCTCGCAGCCCCGCTCCTGGAGCATCCGCCGCTGCACCCGTACGACCCGGTTGATGAGCTCGACGACGTGCACGGGCACGCGGATGGTGCGGGCCTGGTCGGCCAGGGCACGGGACATGGCCTGGCGGATCCACCAGGTGGCGTAGGTGGAGAACTTGTAACCGCGGGCGTAGTCGAACTTCTCCACGGCCCGGATGAGCCCGAGGTTGCCCTCCTGCACCAGGTCGAGCATGGTGAGCCCCCGCCCTACGTACCGCTTCGCCACGGACACCACGAGCCGCAGGTTGGCCTCGATGAGCCGGCGCTTGGCCATCCGGCCCAGGACGACGATCCGGTCCAGGTCCAGAGCGAGCCGGCTGTCCAGGTCCGGGGTGGTGGTCAGCTTCTCCTCCGCGAACAGGCCGGCCTCCACGCGCCGGGCCAGTTCCACCTCCTCGGCCGCGGTGAGCAGCGGGATCCGGCCGATCTCCCGCAGGTACTGGCGGAACAGGTCGGAGGAGGGACCGCCGCTCTCGGTGCGGGCGGGAACCGGCTCGGGAAGCTCGGGCGGGGCCTCCGACTCCGGCTCCGCCCCGGGGTGGTGCGCGAGCCGGTCCTGTGGGGGTACGGCCGCGACGACGTCGGCCTCCCCCAAGTCCGGGTCCGGCCCGGCGATGCCCGGGACGGTGGGGATGTCGGTCTGGGTGAGGGTCTGGGTCTGCACGGGGGCGACCTCCAGGATGATCGCTGCTGAGGCGTGCGGCAGCGGTACTAGGCGGGCGGAGTCGGCGGCCTCGCCACCGTCCGTCCCGTACGCGAGGAGCACAGCCGCGGGGATGTGGGACCCGTGGGACGGAGCGGCCGCGCTCCGGGGACTCAGGCAACCGGACCCAGTGTGGGGTACGACACATCACCGCCACGAGGGGCGTGCGATGACTTTTTGCGTCCGGTCCGTGACCCGCCGGTTACTCAGGTCGTTCGACCATGGGATTGACGGGCGGGGACACTGGGACCCGCTGACTTGGGGCGGGACGGAAAACGTGGGCGAGATCGAGGAGCTGCGGCGGCGTCTTGAGGCGCTTGGGGCGCGGCTGGACGAGGTGCGGAGCAACAGGCCGCGACACGGCACCTCGCCGTGAACTCCGATCGGGACGTGGCCGCGCTGCAGGAGCAGCGGCGCGCGGATGTCCAGCTGATGCAGGGCTTGAGGCAGACTCAGCTGGAGCACAGCAAAGCGCTGGAGGCGCACACCAAGACGCTGGCCGAGCATGGCAAGCTGCTCGGCGCGCTGGTGGCGGGCCAGGTGGCGATCATGGAGCACATGGGCATCAATCCACCCGGGCAGGACTGACCTCGTCGCTCCCTCACAGCGCCGCCGCGCCGCGCTCCCGCAGGGCCTGGTCGTACTGCTGGAGGATCCACAACTCGTTCTGGGCGGAGGCCAGTTGGGCGGGGTCGCCGCCGGTGCCGAGGCGGGCGACCGTGCTCTGGAGGTCGCGGATGCGGCGTTCGACCGCACGGCGGCGGACCGTCACCAGCTGGGCACCCGCGTAGGCCTCGTCGACCTCCCGGCGGAGCAGGATCGCCTCCACCGCAAGCTCGGTGACCATCGCGCGGACCGTGTCGTCCGGGGCGGCCTCGCGGACGCGGGCCAGGTACTCCTGCGGGTCGCCCACGCCGTACTCGGCGCCGCCCGCGTCCAGGATCGCCTGGCGTACGGCCTCGTAGGGCGGGGCGGTGAACTCGTCCACGCCGTAGGCGTCGAAGGCCGGCGAGACCATCTCCGGGCGTTGCAGGGCGAGTTTGAGCAGTTCGCGTTCGGTGGCGAAGACCGGGTTGCGCAGGTTGAGCGCCGGGCCCCGGGGCGCGGGACGCATCGGCGCGTACTGCTGCTGCGGCCCCCGCTGCGGCTGGTCCGGCGCGGGACCGCGGCCGCCGCGCTCGCGTGCCCAGCGGGCCAGCTGGGCCACCCGCTTGACCACGAACTGGGTGTCGAGGATGCCGAGCAGCCCGGCGAGCTGCACCGCGACCTCGTGCTGGGCGCCGCTGTTCTTGATCCGGGCGACGACCGGCGCGGCCTCGTCCAGGGCGGCGGCACGGCCGGCCGGGGTGTCGAGGTCGTAGCGGGCCACGATCTGGCGCAGCGCGAACTCGAACAGCGGGGTGCGCGGTTCGACCAGGTCGGCGACCGCCTCGTCGCCCTTGGCGAGGCGCAGGTCGCAGGGGTCCATGCCGTCCGGGGCGATCGCGATGTAGGTCTCGGCGGCGAACTTCTGGTCGTCCTCGAAGGCCCGCAGGGCCGCCTTCTGCCCGGCCGCGTCGCCGTCGAAGGTGAAGATCACGCGCGCCGAGCCGTTGTCCATCAGCAGCCGGCGCAGGATCTTGATGTGGTCGCCGCCGAACGCGGTGCCGCAGGTGGCGATGGCGGTGGGCACGCCGGCCAGGTGGCAGGCCATGACGTCGGTGTAGCCCTCGACCACCACCGCCCGGGAGGTCTTCGCGATCTCCTTCTTCGCCAGGTCGATGCCGTACAGCACCTGGGACTTCTTGTAGATCGCCGTCTCGGGGGTGTTGAGGTACTTCGGCCCGTTGTCCGCCTCGTACAGCTTGCGCGCGCCGAAGCCCACCACGTCGCCGCCGATGTCGCGGATCGGCCACATCAGCCGGCCCCGGAAGCGGTCGATGGGGCCGCGGCGGCCCTCCTGGGAGAGGCCGGAGAGGATCAGCTCCTTGTCGGTGAAGCCCTTGCCGCGCAGGAAGCGGGTGAGGTGGTCCCAGCCCTGGGGGCTGTAGCCGACGCCGAAGTGGACGGCGGCGCCCTGGTCGAAGCCGCGCTCGGCGAGGAAGAGCCGGCCGGTCTCGGCCTCGGCGGAGGTCGCGAGCTGTTCGGCGTACCACTCGGCGGCCAGCTTGTGCGCCTCCACCAGGCGGATGCGCTCGCCGCGCTGGTGGGCGGGGTTGTACCCGCCCTCCTCGTAGCGCAGGGTGATGCCGGCCTGGGCGGCCAGCCGCTCGACCGCCTCCGAGAAGGAGAGGTGGTCGATCTTCATCACGAACGTGATGGTGTCGCCGCCCTCCTGGCAGCCGAAGCAGTGGAAGAGTCCCTTGCTCGGGCTGACCTGGAAGGACGGCGACTTCTCGTCGTGGAACGGGCACAGGCCCTTGAGGTTGCCCCCGCCCGCGTTCCGCAGCTGGAGGTACTCGGACACCACGCCGTCGATCGGGACCGCGTCCCGTACCGCCTTCACGTCCTCGTCGTTGATCCGTCCTGCCACGCCAGAAGTCTACGGTGGTCCGCCGGGGCTCCCGTCCGGCTACGGGGCCAGGCTGCCCAGCGGCACGTGCGGGTCGGCGAGCGCCTGCGTGTCCACTGGTGCCTTCGTACGGATCAGGTGCTGGATCGGGTCCGTGACGTCCCACACGTTGACGTTCATCCCGGCCAGGACGCGGCCCTCCTTCAGCCAGAACGCGATGAACTCGCGCTTTCCGGCGTCCCCGCGGATCACCACCTCGTCGTACGAACCGGGGGGCGCCCAGCCGCTGTACTCCATGCCCAGGTCGTACTGGTCGGTGAAGAAGTAGGGCACGCGGTCGTAGAGGACCTCCTGGCCGAGCATGGCGCGGGCCGCGGCCGGGCCGCCGTTCAGCGCGTTGGCCCAGTGCTCCACCCGCAGCCGGGTGTCGAACAGCCCGTGCGGGAAGGACGCCACGTCGCCGGCCGCGTAGATGTCCGGGTCGGAGGTGCGCAGCCGCTCGTCCACCTTGATGCCGCCGCCGTGGGCGCGGTCGGCCAGCTCCAGGCCCGCCGACTCCGCCAGGGCGAGGCGCGGCGCGGCGCCGATCGCGGCGAGCACGTCGTGGCAGGGGTGCTCCTCGCCGTCGTCGGTCCGGACGGCGAGCACCATGCCGTCCTGCCCGACGATCTCGGTCAGCCGGGCGCCGAAGTGGAAGCGGACGCCGTGCTCGCGGTGCAGTTCGGCGAAGAGCTGGCCCAGCTCGGGGCCGAGCGCACCGTGCAGCGGGGTGGCGGACGGCTCGACGACGGTGACCTCGGCGCCGTACTCGCGGGCCGCCGCCGCGACCTCCAGGCCGATCCAGCCGGCGCCCGCGATCACGAGGTGGCCGTTGTCCCGGCCGAGGTGGGTCAGGACGTGCTTCAGACGCTCGGCGTGGGCGAGGCGGCGCAGGTGGTGGACGCCGGCGAGGTCGGTGCCGGGGATGTCCAGGCGGCGCGGCTCGGCGCCGGTGGCCAGCAGCAGCTTGTCGTAGCGCACGTGGGTGCCGTCGTCCCCGTAGTGGACGGTCTTGGCGGCGCGGTCGATGGCGACGACCGTCTGGCCGAGGTGCAGCTCGATGTCGTTCTGCGCGTACCACGCGGGCTCGTGCACGAAGACGCTGTCGCGCTCCTCCTTGCCGAGCAGGTAGCCCTTGGACAGCGGCGGCCGCTCGTAGGGGTGGTCGCGCTCGTCGCACACGAGGATCACGCGGCCGCTGAAGCCCTCCGCGCGCAGGGTCTCGGCCGCCTTCGCGCCGGCCAGGCCTCCTCCGACGATGACGAATGTCTGATCCGCGTCGACCACTTGTTGCCTCCTCGTAAGGGTGCCGCCACATGGGAGCGTCCCGCACGGAGCGTGGTGCGGGAAGAGGGAGTGGCCCGATCAGGCCACGGAGGGTCACCTGGAGGCCCGGTCGGGGCCACTGGGTTCACTTGGGTCCCACCGGTACCACGGGTGTCCGTAAACATGCTGTCAATGTCATGCCTGCTCTCCCGCAGTCATGCGTGCCCTCTCAGACGCGCGTGAAGCGAACGGGCCGACGCGTCGGTGAGGGAGGCGATCTGGTCGACGAGCACGCGCTTGCGCGCACGGTCGTCGGCGGCCTGGTGGAACAGGGCGCGGAACTGGGGGTCCAGACCGTAGGGGGCGCGGGCGGTCAGCGCCTCGGCGAGCTCGGCGACCACGATCCGCTGGTCGGCGCGCAGCCGCTCCTGCTCGGCGCGCTGCATGACGTACCGGTCGGCGACGGCCTTGAGGACCGCGCACTCCATTCGGGTGTTCCGGGGCACGACGAGCTCCGCGCCGTAGCGGGTGAGGCGCCCGCTTCCTCCCCCAGTGCTCGAACGGCCCGGGTGGTGCCCCCATAGCTGCCGGGTGGCGACCTCGGCGGCCAGGCAGAAGCGGCCGATGAGCTGGCTGGTGGCGTCCTTCAGGCGGGCCTGGGCGACGGCCGACCCGTCGTAGCCGTGCGGCCACCACTCCTGGTCCAGGAGGCGGTCGAGGGCCTCGGCGAGCTCCTGGGGGTCGGTGCCGGCCGGGACGTAGCGGCCGACGGCGACCGCGAACACCTCCTGCCGCTCGGGTTCGGCGTGCAGGCAGCCGGGGTCGATGTGGCCGGCGTGCAGCCCGTCCTCCACGTCGTGCACCGAGTACGCCACGTCGTCCGCCCAGTCCATGACCTGGGCCTCGAAGCAGGTGCGGGTGCCGGGCGCGTCCTTGCGCACCCAGTCGAAGACCGGCCGGTCGTCTTCGTAGACACCGAACTTGGGCGAGGCCGGGTCGGTGGGGTGGGCGCCGCGCGGCCAGGGGTACTTGGTGGCGGCGTCGAGGGCGGCGCGGGTGAGGTTGAGACCGACGCTGACGAGTTCGTCCGTCTCGGCGTCGACGACGAACCGCTTGGGTTCGATGCGGGTGAGCAGGCGCAGGGACTGGGCGTTGCCCTCGAAGCCGCCGCAGTCCCGCGCGAACTCGTTCAGCGCCTGTTCGCCGTTGTGCCCGAAGGG
This sequence comes from Streptomyces sp. NPDC001292, assembly GCF_042896465.1. Lineage (NCBI taxonomy): Bacteria > Bacillati > Actinomycetota > Actinomycetes > Kitasatosporales > Streptomycetaceae > Streptomyces > Streptomyces sp. NPDC001292. Next base: position 291,065 of record NZ_JBIAXG010000001.1, on the reverse strand, counting down.
CGGGTGGCCCAGGTCGTGGGAGAGGCAGGCCGCCTCCACCAGGTCGGGGTCGCAGCCGAGGGCCGCGCCCAGCTCACGGCCGACCTGGGCGCATTCCAGCGAGTGGGTGAGCCGGGTGCGGGGGCTGGCGTCCCATGCCTGACTGTGCTCACCCGGCGTGACCACCTGGGTCTTGCCGGCCAGCCTTCTGAGGGCCGCGGAGTGCAGCACGCGCGCGCGGTCGCGCTGGAAGGCCGTACGCCCCGGCCGCTTGTCCGGCTCGGCGGCCCACCGCTCGACGGCCGGCGCCTCGTACCCGGCCGGCGGCACGTGGTTCTCGGACGGCCGGGAGGCGTGCTCGCACGGCCGGGCTGCCTCGGATGCGATCCCGTCCATGGTTCGACAGTAAGCGCAGGCACCCGCAATCGGGATGTCACCGTCCGCCTCGGGCCCGCCACGGAGTGCGTGTCCCGCGCCGCCGGACGACGGCGGACGCGGGCTCTCCCCGGACTCCGGTGCGCCCGCCGGCCGTGGCGGGCGCGGGCCCTCCCCGACTCCGGTGCCGCGACCGCTGTCACGAGAATGGGGCACGGGCGGTGAACCGGTGCGGCGTGCGCCGCGTCCTTGCTGACCGAGGCCAGTGGGGCCGTCCGGGGAGGGAACCGACCGATGCGCCTGACGCATGCGCCGCGCGCGCCGCGCCGACCGTCGTGGACACGTCCGCGCCTGCCGCGTACCCGTGCCGGGCGGCGGCGGCTGGTGCAGGCGGTGATGGCCGGGTGCGTACTGGCCCTGCTCCCGGCGACCTGGATGTACGTCGTGGCCGGCGACCGGCTGCGCACCACGGCGGACGCGCCGCGCACCGACGTGGCCGTGGTCTTCGGTGCGGGCCTGTGGGACGGGGAGCCGTCGCCGTACCTGGCGCACCGGCTGGACGCGGCGGCGCAGCTGTACCACGAGGGCCGGGTCAAGGTGCTCCTGGTGACCGGCGACAACAGCCGCGAGGACTACGACGAGCCGGACGCGATGCGCGCGTATCTGACCAAGCGGGGCGTGCCCGGCATCCGGATCGTGAGCGACTACGCCGGCTTCGACACCTGGGACTCCTGCGTCCGCGCCAAGAAGATCTTCGGCGTGGACCGGGCGGTCCTGGTCACCCAGGGCTTCCACGTCCGGCGCGCGGTCGCCCTGTGCGACGCGGCGGGCATCGACTCCTACGGTGTCGGCGTAGACGCCAGGCACGACGTCACCTGGTACTACGGCGGCACCCGCGAGGTGTTCGCGGCCGGCAAGGCGGCCCTGGAGGCGGTGTTCCAGCCGGACCCGAAATTCCTGGGCCGCACGGAACACGGCGTGGCCCGGGCCCTGTCCGACGCCCGCTGACACCCACCCGCGACGGGGCCCGGGCGGGCCGAGCGGCTCTCAGCCGGCCCCGAACCGACCGGCGACGAGCCGAACTTCCCGCACGGCACGCACCTGCCCGCGGCAGGCGTCCTCGCGCCCGGGTTGTTGCGGACCTGCCCCGTCGCGTCACCGTCCGTCAGACCCGGTGCCGTGTTCGCCAGTCACCCCCCTCGATCAGCTTTCCCTCGGTGCGCAGCTGGCGGCTGATGGACGGTCCGGCGACGTAGATCCAGGCGCGTACGGTCGCTCCGTCGGTCTCGCGGACCACTTCGCGCTCGATGCGCTCGTAGAGGCTGCGCGGGTCGCCGGCCACGTATCCCTCGAGCCGGTCCAGGGCGGTGAGCACCTCGCCGTACTCCTCCGGCCGGGCGGCGACCAGGTCGCCCCGCACCAGCCCGCCCGGCTCCTCCACGGCGTACGGATAGCCGGGTCCGTCATAGAGCACCGCGCCGGACAGCCGGGCGGGTTCCTCGGAGTGGGTGCGGCCGCGCAGGAACAGGCCGTGGTTGCCCTCGCCCGGGCGCAGGGTGCCGTAGACGAAGAACGGAATCGGTGCGGGCGGTGGCGTCGAAGCAGTCGAAGTCGTCACGGAAACGATTCTCTCCCCAACACACACCCACCCTACGACGCTATGGACATGACATGTCATGAGCACTTAAATCACAGTCGACGCCAGCGCAACCCCCGCGCGCCCCCAGGGCGCCCGCGCTCAAGGAGACCGATGAGTCGGACACGGCACATCCGAGGTTCCCGCCTTGCCACGGCCGGCGTGGCCGCCGCCACCGCCACCCTGCTGGCCGCCGCCCTCTCCCCCGCCGCGCACGCGGAGGGCAGACCCACCCGGGCCGCCGCGATCCACAACGCCGCGTCGGCGCTCGTGCACCACTCCACGGCACTGGGCCTCACCTCCGCCGAGGCCACCACCGTACGGGACGTGGTCGTCGACAAGAACGGCACCCAGCACGTCCGCTACGACCGCACGTACCACCGACTTCCCGTGCTGGGCGGTGACTTCATCGTCCACCTGGCTCCGGACGGCAGCTACCGCGGCGCCAACCGGGCCTCGAAGGGCACGGTTTCCCTCCCGAGCACCACGCCCGAACTCTCCGCCCCGCAGGCAGCCGACCTCGCGGTGAACGCGCTGCGCGCGGAGAACCTGGGCACGAAGCTGCAACAGGTCAAGGCCAAGCCCGAGTTGATCGTCGACGCCCTGCACGGCACCCCGCGTCTGGCCTGGCGCACCAACGCCGTCGGGCTGGACCCGCTCGGCAACCCGGTGGCCCGTACGGTGCTGACCGACGCCCGCACGGGCGCGCAGATCGACGCCTGGGACAGCATCGAGACGGCGACGGGCGACGGCCAGTCGCTCTACAGCGGCACGGTGCCGCTGGAGACCACGCTCTCGGGCTCCACGTACCAGCTCAAGGACCCGACGCGCGGCAACACGTACACGGGTGACGCGGAGAACAAGACCGACCTGTGCTTCTTCGGCGTCTGCTTCCAGCGCGCCCCCGCCACGGTCTTCACGGACGCCGACAACCACTGGGGCACCGGCGCGACCGCGGACCGCGCGACGGCGGCGGTCGACGCGCAGTACGGCACCAACGAGACCTGGGACTACTACAAGAACGTCCACGGCCGCAGCGGCATCGCGGGCGACGGCAAGGGCTCGTACAACCGCGTCCACTACGGCAGCAACTACAACAACGCCTTCTGGGACGACAGTTGCTTCTGCATGACGTACGGCGACGGTGACGGCACCACGTTCGGCCCGCTGGTCGCCCTCGACGTGGCCGGCCACGAGATGAGCCACGGCGTGACGTCGAAGACGGCGGCACTGACGTACTCGGGCGAGTCCGGCGGCCTGAACGAGGCCACCTCCGACATCCTCGGCACTCTGGTGGAGTGGTACGCGAACAACCCCGCCGACCCCGGTGACTACCTGATCGGCGAGAAGATCGTCCGCTCCGGCTTCGGCAAGTCGGCCCTGCGTTACATGGACAAGCCCGCCAAGGACGGCAGTTCGGCGGACTGCTGGAGCAGTTCGGTGGGCAGCCTCGACGTCCACTACTCCTCGGGCGTCGCCAACCACTTCGCCTACCTGCTCGCCGAGGGCAGCGGCGCCAGGACGGTCAACGGCGTCGCCTACGACTCACCCACCTGCAACAACTCCTCGGTGACGGGCATCGGCCGCGACAAGCTCGGCAAGATCTGGTACCGGGCCCTGACGGTCTACATGACGTCCTCGACGAAGTACGCGGGCGCGAGGACGGCGACCCTGAACGCCGCCAAGGACCTCTACGGCGCCGGCAGCACCGAGTACAGCGCGGTGGCGGCGGCCTGGAGCGCGGTCAACGTGAACTGACCACCCCGCCCTCCCGGCCGAAGCGGCCGCCCCGCCTCCCTGGCCGGGGCGGCCCTCGCACGTCCCTCCCGGCCGGGGCGACCCGACGCACGCCCCTCCCGGCCAGGGCGACCCGACGCACGCCCCTCCCGGCCAGGGCGACCCGACGCACGCCCCTCCCGGCCAGGGCGACCCGACGCACGCCCCTCCCGGCCGGGGCGACCCGACGCACGTCCGGGGCGATGGCCGACGCCCGCACGCGCCGCGCGTCTGCGGGGCCGGTCGTGCTCACCCGTTCACCCTCGCGCCCGGCGGCCTTCCGGGTAGTCTCCGGCATCGCGTCGGCAGGATGGCTCTGACCTGTCGAAACGTCGACCGCGGAGCGATGCGGGGCGGATGGTCCAGCCACCCGTTCGCCGCATTTCTGACAGCCCTTCAGCAAGCGGGAGCGGCGTGGTGCCACTTACCTCGAAAGGGCAGGGACACGGCCGACGGCGGCACCCGCGGGTGTCGCCGGCCGTGGCCCCATCACCGAGCCCGGAGGAGTACCGATGCGACGTACCGTCCGCCGGCCGGCCAGGGCCATGGCCGGGGCCTTGCTCGCCGTGGCCGCCCTGGGCGGTCCGGCCGCGTCCGCGTACGGCGCGGGCGGCGGCAGTCTGGAGGTGAATCCGTACTCGGTCGAGCCGGGCGGTCAGGTCACGGTGAACACCACGGGGTGCGGCAAGAAGGCGTCCGCGGCGGGCGATGCCAGCGCGGTCGGCGCGGGTCCCTTCACGCTGGCGCCCGGCTCGCGCGCGGGCGAGGCGGTCGGGCGGTTCCGGGTGCCGGAGAGCGCGCAGCCGGGGACGTACGAGATCGTCGCGCAGTGCGCCGAGGGCGACCAGGAGGTCAGGGGCGACCTGGTCGTCACGCTGATGGCCGACCAGGGGCAAGTGGAGCCCCGGGGAAGCGTGAAGACGGGGGTCGGCGGCGCGCAGGGCCGCGACCCCGTGCGGACCGCGGCCGGTGTGGCGGCTCTCGCCGTCGCCGCCGCGGGCGGTACCTGGCTCCTGCACCGCCGGGCGAGAGGCGACGGGATCTGACGGGCACCCTCCGCTGCCCGTCCGCCAGTACCGCATGTCCCCTCCCCCTCCGGGTGCGATGCCCCTCACGGCCCGGAGGGGGTGCGGGGCACCGAGTCCGGGAGGGCGCCCAGAGGGGCCGAAAGGGGGCCGGCAGGAATCCCGCGGGGTTCCGAGAGGGGTCGTCCGTATGCGCATGGGCAACACCGCGATAGCGACCGTCACCGTGGTCGCCTTCTGCTCCGGCGCGTGGCTGCTGCACAGCGGCGCCGAGACCCACGCCCCGCCCCAGCCCGGCGCGGCGGAGGGCGCGTTCGACTCCGGTGAGGAAGCGCGCGCCGCCCCCGCGCTGCCGCCGTCCCCGCCCCTGCGCGTCCGCATCCCCTCCATCCGCATCGACGCCCCCCTGACCGGCCTCGGTCTGACGAAGTCCGGCAGCCTCGACGCCCCTCCCGCGGGGAACACGAACCTGGCCGGCTGGTACGAGGCCGGCACCACCCCCGGCGAGCAAGGCACCGCGATCGTCGCCGGCCATGTCGACAACGCCCAGGGACCCGCCGTCTTCTACAACCTCGGCGCCCTGAAGAAGGGCAGCACCATCGAGATCGATCGCCGGGACGGCGGAGTCGCCGTCTTCACCGTGGACGCCATCGAGGTCTACGAGGCGAAGGACTTCCCCGACGAGAAGGTCTACGGCGCCGCCGAGCGCCCGGAACTGCGCGTCATCACCTGCGGCGGCGGCTACTCGAAGAGCACCGGCTACCGGGGCAACGTGGTCGTCTTCGCCCACCTGACCGGCAGCCGCTGAGCCCTCCGCGCACGCCCCGGCTAGGCCACCCACTGCTGGTAGGCCATGTTCGCCACCAGGGCGAACACCACCGTCAGCAGCACGATCCGGACGAAGCCACTGCCCTTCTTCAGCGCGGTGTGCGCGCCCAGGGCGCCGCCCGCCAGGTTGAACACGGCCAGGAGAGCCGCGAGCTGCCACAGGATCGTGCCCTGCCAGGCGAAGGTGGCCAGGGCTCCCGCGTTGGTGCAACAGTTGACGATCTTTGCGGTGGCGGAGGCGGTCACCAGGTCCAGGTGGAGTACGGCGGTCAGCGCCAGGACGAGGAACGTGCCGGTGCCGGGGCCGATCAGGCCGTCGTAGAAGCCGATACCGAGACCCGCGAGACCGATCGCCGCGAGGATCCGGCGGCGGGTGGCCGGACCGGGCGCCGGGGCGGTGCCGAACGAGGGACGCAGGATCACGAAGGTTCCCACCCCGAGCAGCACCACCATGATCACCGGCTTGAGCACCTCGGTGCTCATCCCGGCCGCGAAGAACGCCCCCGCGGAGGACCCGGCGAGCGCGGCCAGCCCGATGCGGACGGCGGTGCGGACGTCCACGGGCGCCCGGCGGACGTAGGTCACGGCCGCGCCGGTCGTGCCGACGATGGCGACCGCCTTGTTGGTGCCGAGCGCGGCCGCGGCCGGGGTGCCGCCCGGCAGTCCCAGCAGCAGCGCCGGCAGCAGCAGGAGCCCGCCCCCGCCGACCACGGCGTCGATCCACCCGGCCGCGAACGCGGCGAGGCACAGGAGGACGACCACGGTCAGCGATATGTCGGGCATGATCGCGACCCTAGACAGGGATGCGTGGGCGGTCCACGTATCTGAGTTTCTTTTGAGGTCCGAGGGTCTTGTGAGCGGGTGACGGCGTACGGGGTCGGGGCGGCCGGCTCAGTCCTTCAGGGCGTCGTACGACACTCCGGTGAGCCGTTCGGAAGCCTCCCAGAGCAGCCGGCCGCCCCTGTCGTCGAGGGTCCAGGGCGCCCGCCAGGACGGGGCCGGGGCGCCGCGCCACATGGCGAAGGACGGGCCGTGGAAGGAGTCGGGGCGCACGCCGGGGGCGGTGGCCGCGTACAGCGTGGGCAGGGCACCCGCCTCGGCCGGCTGGGCGAGGACCCGGTTGCCGGCCTCCATGAGCCGTTCGGCCGTCCGGCGGCCCTCCGCCCGGGGTCCCGCGGTCTGGAGGTTGGTGGCGGCGTATCCGGGGTGGGCGGCGGCCGCGACCACGTCGGAGCCGGTGGCCGCGAGTCTGCGCGCCAGCTCGTGCGTGAAGAGCAGATTCGCGGTCTTGGAACGGGCGTAGGCGATCCAACGCCGGTAGCGCCGCTCGCTGTTGAGGTCGTGCAGATCGACGTTGGCCAGCGCGTGCATCATGCTGGAGACGGTCACGACGCGGGCGCCCGGCGTGTCGAGCAGCCTGGGCAGCAGCAGCCCGGTGAGGGCGAAGTGCCCCAGGTGGTTGACCCCGAGCTGGGTCTCGAACCCGTCCGTCGTCGTCCCGTACGGCGGCGCCATCACCCCGGCGTTGTCGACGAGCAGATCGAGCCGCTGATACGGGTACCCGTCCGCGAACTCCCGCACGGATCCCAGGTCCCCCAGATCCAGCCGCGCGAACTCGACCTCCGCTCCCGGTACTTCACGCGTCACCCGATCGGCCGCCGCGCTCCCCCGCGCCTCGCTCCGGCACGCCAGCACCACCCGGGCGCCCCTGCGTGCCAGTTCCCGCGCGGTGACGAGACCGAGCCCGCTGTTGGCCCCGGTGACGACGGCTGTACGGCCGCTCTGATCGGGTATGTCGTGTGCGTTCCAGCCGGACATGGACGGCTCCCCGGTGACAGTGGGACGGCAGGCACTCGTGATCCAACGTAGGAGAGGGGCGGCATCCCCGCACGGGATGCCGCCCCTCTTCTTCCGTGGACCGGAGTCCTCGTCGCAATCGGTAGTGAGGGTCGGGGACCACGACGAGGACTCCGGGGTCTTCTACCGGTGGTCGCTGCCCTCCGCCTCGACCGCGGCCCGGCCGGCCTCCAGGCGTGCCACCGGGATGCGGAAGGGGGAGCAGGAGACGTAGTCCAGGCCCACCTCGTGGAAGAAGTGGACGGACTCGGGGTCGCCGCCGTGCTCGCCGCAGACGCCGAGCTTGAGATCCGGGCGGGTGGTTCGGCCGGCCTGGACGGCGGACTTCACCAGGGAGCCGACGCCGTCCCTGTCGATCGTCTCGAACGGCGACACCCCGAAGATGCCCTTCTCCAGGTAGGCGGTGAAGAACGACGCCTCGACGTCGTCGCGGCTGAAGCCCCACACCGTCTGGGTCAGGTCGTTCGTACCGAAGGAGAAGAACTCCGCCGCCTCGGCGATCTGGCCCGCGGTGAGCGCGGCGCGCGGCAGCTCGATCATCGTGCCGATCGCCAGCTTGAGCTGCGTGCCGGTCGCCGCCTCGACCTCGGCGATGACCTGGTCGGCCTCCTCGCGGACGATCTCCAGCTCCTGGACGGTGCCCACCAGCGGGATCATGATCTCGGCGCGCGGGTCCCCCTTGGCGGCCCGGCGCTCGGCGGCGGCCTCGGCGATGGCGCGGACCTGCATGGTGAACAGGCCGGGCACGACCAGCCCGAGGCGTACGCCGCGCAGTCCGAGCATCGGGTTCTGCTCGTGCAGGCGGTGCACGGCCTGCAGCAGGCGCAGCTCGTTCTCGTGCGGCTCCTGGCGGGACTCGGCGAGGGCCACGCGCACCGACAGCTCGGTGATGTCGGGCAGGAACTCGTGCAGCGGCGGGTCGAGCAGGCGCACCGTGACCGGCAGGCCGTCCATGGCCTCGAACAGCTCCACGAAGTCCTGCTTCTGGAGCGGCAGGAGCTGCTTGAGGGACTCCTCGCGCTCGGCCTGGGTGTCCGCCAGGATCAGCCGCTCCACCAGCTCGCGGCGGTCACCGAGGAACATGTGTTCGGTGCGGCACAGGCCGATGCCCTGGGCGCCGAAGCGGCGGGCGCGCAGCGCGTCCTCGGCGTTGTCGGCGTTGGCGCGCACCCGCAGGCGGCGCTTGCGGTCGGCGAAGGCCATCATCCGGTGGACCGCCTCGACGAGTTCGTCCGCGTCGTCGGCGCCCGGGTGCATCCGGCCCTCGAAGTACTCGACGACCGGGGACGGGACGACCGGGACCTCGCCCAGGTACACCTTGCCCGTGGAGCCGTCGATGGAGATCACGTCGCCCTCCTCGACGACGTGCCCGCCGGGGACCGTCATCCGGCGGCGCTTGGTGTCGACCTCCAGGTCCTCCGCGCCGCAGACGCACGTCTTGCCCATGCCGCGGGCGACCACGGCCGCGTGGGAGGTCTTGCCACCGCGGGAGGTCAGGATGCCCTCGGCCGCGATCATGCCGTCCAGGTCGTCGGGGTTGGTCTCGCGGCGGACCAGGATGACCTTCTCGCCCGAGCGGGACCACTTGACGGCGGTGTACGAGTCGAAGACCGCCTTGCCGACCGCCGCGCCCGGGGATGCGGCGATGCCGCGGGCGACCTGCTCGACCTTGGCCTGCTCGTCGAACCGCGGGAACATCAGCTGCGCGAGCTGGGCCCCGGTGACCCGCTGCAGGGCCTCGGCCTCGTCGATCAGGCCCTGGTCCACGAGCTGGGTGGCGATGCGGAACGCGGCACCGGCGGTGCGCTTGCCGACGCGGGTCTGCAGCATCCACAGCTGGCCGCGCTCGATGGTGAACTCGATGTCGCAGAGATCCTTGTAGTGGTTCTCCAGCGTCTCCATGATCTGCATCAGCCGGTCGTACGACTTCTTGTCGATCCGCTCCAGCTCCGCGAGCGGGACGGTGTTGCGGATGCCCGCGACCACGTCCTCGCCCTGCGCGTTCTGCAGGTAGTCGCCGTAGACGCCCTGCTGGCCGGAGGCGGGGTCGCGGGTGAAGGCGACGCCGGTCCCGGAGTCGGGGCCGAGGTTGCCGAACACCATCGAGCAGATGTTGACGGCCGTGCCGAGGTCGTGCGGGATGCGCTCCTGACGGCGGTAGAGCTTGGCGCGCTCACCGTTCCAGGAGTCGAAGACCGCCTTGATGGCGAGGTCCATCTGCTCGCGCGGGTCCTGCGGGAAGTCCCGGCCGGCCTCCTTCTTGACGATCTTCTTGAAGGTGGTGACCAGCTTCTTCAGGTCGGCGGCCTCGAGCTCGGTGTCGACCGTGACCTTCTTGCTCTCCTTGGCCTTGTCGAGGGCGTCCTCGAAGAGTTCGCCGTCGACGCCGAGGACGGTCTTGCCGAACATCTGGATGAGGCGGCGGTAGGAGTCCCAGGCGAACCGGTCGTCGCCGGCCTGCTTGGCCAGGCCCTGCACGGACTTGTCGGACAGGCCGATGTTCAGGACGGTGTCCATCATGCCGGGCATGGAGAACTTGGCGCCGGAGCGGACGGAGACCAGCAGGGGGTCGTCGGCCTGGCCGAGCTTCTTGCCCATCTTCTGCTCGAGCGCGTCGAGGTGCGCGCTCACCTCGTCACGCAGTGCCGCGGGCTCCTCGCCGCTGTCGAGGTAGACCTTGCAGGCCTCGGTGGTGATCGTGAAGCCCGGCGGGACCGGAAGACCCAGGTTCGTCATCTCGGCCAGGTTCGCGCCCTTGCCGCCGAGGAGGTCCTTGAGGTCCTTGTTGCCCTCGGTGAAGTCGTAGACGAACTTCACGCCCTCAACACTGTTGCCGCGATCGGCTACCTGGAGATCTTTGTTTTCCGACACGGGTCTCGACTCCTCGAGGACGCGGTGGCTGCCCTGACGGCGAGGAACATACCCAGATCAAAGGCCGATGGGTACGTCCACTTGTGGGTCATGCGCCCATAACCAGTCGTCCGCCAGCGGATCGAAAGTCAAGGCTTGGCAAGCCGTCGGGTGCAGATGTTTTCACTTCTTGAACGAATCAGCGCTCGCAGACTCACCCAGTCGCTCAGATGAGCGACTCTCGACACGTCTGTTTTCGATCGATGAACGATCAAAGCGTGGCACTGAGTGCCACCCCTTGGAGAAGTGCAGCCGCCCAAGATCCGCTCATCTGAGCGCAACCCTTATCAAGGGTGGCGAGAATCACGCTGCCACAGGCGCTCGAATTTCACCATGCGGACGGCTCCCGGCCCCTCGGTCGGGGCTCCGTTTGCCCGGTGTTTGCCCGGCACCGGTGAACACGGGTGAGGCCCCGGCCGTACAGGAGTGCGGCGGGCCCCAGCGTGGCCCGCCTCCTCAGCGACGCCGCGCAGGGAAGGACCTTCGGGTGCCTCAGCACACGGATACACGCCAGTCATCGGGTGCACTATCGGGCTCGGCCGGAGAACCGGCGTCGCACGGGGGCGGAGCGGAGGCGGCCGTTTCGCAGGCGGCGGAGGCGGGCGCAGGCGCGGAGGCGGGCGCAGGCGCGGAGGCGGGCGCAGGCGCGGAGGCGGGCGCGAAGGGGGAGGCGGGCGCAGGCGCGGAGGCGGGCGCGAAGGGGGAGGCGGGCGCAGGCGCGGAGGCGGGCGCGGGGGAGCACATCGAGCCCGGGTCCGAGGCGTCCGCTGCCGCGCCGGCCCGGCCCGCCGGGGCCATCCCCGCCGCGCGCAGGCCGGCAACGACAACCACGACCCGCACTGGAGACACCTACGCCCCGACCGCTCCCTCGGTGGACGACACCCCGCAGGCGGTGTCGGCGACGGCCAAGGAGACCGAGGACACCCCCGCCGACACCGGGCTCGCCGGGGACGAGCCCCGGGCGGCATTCGAGACCGACGAGACGAAAACCGCCGCCGACAGCGAGCCCGCCACCTCCGAAGCCGGCACACCCGTGCCGGCGAGTGGTGAGGCAGCACCTTCCCCGGCCGGAGCCCCCGCACCCCCGGGCCACGAAGCCACACCTTCCCAGGACGCCGAAGCCTCCGCACCCGCCGACGAAGGCGCGGTGCCGGCCCAGGCCGCCGAATCCACCGAGACCCCCAAGACCACCACGCCCACCCAGGCCGCCCAGCCCACCCAGGCCACCGCGCCCACCCAGGCCGCCGAGCCCACCACGGCCACTACGCCCACCAAAGCCGCCCAGCCCCCCGAGACCACCACGCCCACCAAGCCCACCCAGGCCACCGCGCCCCCCAGGACCACCGCCGCCACACACGCCACCAAGCCCCCCAGGACCACCACCGCCACACACGCCACCAGGCCCCCCGAGACCACCGTGCCCGCCCCGGCCGCCGAGCCCACCAGGGCTTCCGTCTCTGCCGCAAGCCCGGCAGCCGGAGCCGTAGCCTCCTCGCCGCTCCCCCTCCGTACCCTGCGGGCGATACGGCCCCGGGCCGTTCGTCGGGCTTGGCGTGGGTGGAAGGGGGCGCACCCAGTGGCCGCGCGGCGGCTGTCCCACGGGGTCACCCTTCTCGCGCTTCTCCTCGTCGCCGTCGCGCTTCTGCTGCCGAACAAGCAGGCGCAGTTCCAGGTCGCGGCGTTCACGCGGCTGCCGGTGGAGGGGCTGCTCCTGGCGGCCGTGCTGCTCGTGCTGCCGCGCCGGCCGCGGGTGGCCGTGGCGGTGCTCGGCGGGCTGGCGCTCGGCGTGCTGACCGTGCTGAACCTGACGGACATCGAGTTCAACGAGTACCTGGGCCGCAGCTTCAACCTGGTCCTCGACTGGCAGCTGCTGGACGACGCCCAGTCGTACCTCGGGGACACCCTCGGCCGGACGACGGCGCTGCTCGCTGCGATGGGAGTCGTCCTCCTCGTCCTGGCGGTGCTCGCCGTGATGGCCTTCGCGGTGGTGCGCGTCGGCGACTTCCTGGGCCGCGACAAGGCCCGTTCGACGCGCGGGCTGCTGCTCGCCGGCGTGGTGTGGATGACGTGCTCGGCCCTGGACCTCCAGGTCTCCGGCGTCCCGGTGGCCTCCGAGCACGCGGTCGTCATGCTCAAGTACCACGAGCAGGCGCTGCGCTCCACGATCCGGGACGAGCGGGAGTTCGCGAGGACGGCGGAGGCGGACCCGTTCGGCGACACCCCGGGCGGCGAGCTCGTGCCGGACCTGCGCGGTAAGGACATGATCTTCACGTTCATCGAGAGCTACGGCCGCACCGCGATCGAGGACCCGATCACGGCGCCGGGCGTCGGCAGGACCCTCGACGCCAGTACGCGGGCCCTGGCCGAGGCGGGCTTCCACGCCAGGAGCGGCTGGCTGACGTCGGCGACGTACGGCGGCGGCAGCTGGCTCGGCCACTCCACGTTCATGTCCGGCCTGTGGGTCGACAACCAGAACCGCTACCGCACGGTGACCTCCGGCGACCACCTCACCCTGACCGAGGCGTTCAGGAAGACCGGGGCCTGGGACACGGTCGGCATCATGCCGGGCGTGCAGAAGGGCTGGCCGGAGGCGAAGTGGTACGGCCTGGACAAGGTCTACAACGCCTTCGAGATGGGCTACGAGGGGCCGAAGTTCAGCTGGTCGACGATGCCCGACCAGTACGCGCTGGAGGCCTTCCAGCGCCTGGAGCACGGCAGGAAGCGCGACAAGCCGCTGACCTCGTTCGTCATCCTGACCTCCAGCCACCAGCCCTGGGCGCCGGTGCCGGAGATGGTCGGCTGGGACCGGCTCGGTGACGGCTCGGTCTTCAAGGACATCGAGACCGCCGGCAACGAGCCGGCGGACATCCTCACCAGCTCCACCCGCTCCCGCGAGGAGTACGGCAAGTCGATCGAGTACTCGGTGACCGCCCTGACCCAGTGGGTGGAGCGCTACGGCAAGGACGACACCGTGCTCGTGGTCCTCGGCGACCACCAGCCCAACGCCCGCGTCAGCGGGGACCATGCCGGCCGTGACGTGCCCTGCGCGATCATCGCCAAGGACCCTGAGGTCCTGGACAAGATCGACGATTGGGGCTGGACCGAGGGCCTGCGCCCCGACCACGACGCTCCGGTGTGGAAGATGAGCTCCTTCCGCGACCGCTTCCTGACGGCGTACGGCTCCACACCGCACCCAGAGGGCTGACGGCCGGCCGGCGCTGTCGGGACCGCCTCAGCCGCCGGAGGTGTCCAGTTCGGCGTCCTCGCCGACGCCTGCGCAGTCGTAGGGGTCCTTCAGCCAGCCGTCCGGCAGGACCACCCGGTTGTTGCCGGAGGTGCGGCCGCGGGGCCCGTCGGCGCCGGCGGGCCAGGGCTGGTCGAGGTCCAGCTCGTCGAGACCGGCGCGCAGCTCCTCGAGGGAGGAGGTGATCGCCAGCCGCTTGCGCATCTCGGAGCCGACCGCGAAGCCCTTCAGGTACCAGGCGACGTGCTTGCGGAAGTCGACGACACCGCGCGACTCGTCGCCGATCCACTCGCCGAGCAGCGTGGCGTGCCGGACCATGACGTCGGCCACTTCGCGCAGGGTGGGCCGTACGAAGCGTCCACCGGTGCCTCCGGCACGGGCGTCCGTACGTCCCTCGAAGGCCGCCACCAGGTCGGCGAACAGCCACGGCCGGCCCAGGCAGCCGCGGCCCACGACCACACCGTCGCAGCCGGTCTCCCGCACCATCCGCAGCGCGTCCTCGGCCGACCAGATGTCGCCGTTGCCGAGCACCGGGATCTCGGGCACGTGCTCCTTCAGGCGCGCGATGGCGTCCCAGTCCGCCGTGCCGCCGTAGTGCTGGGCGGCCGTGCGGCCGTGCAGCGCGACGGCCGTCACGCCCTCCTCGACGGCGATCCTTCCGGCGTCGAGGTAGGTGAGGTGGTCGTCGTCGACGCCCTTGCGCATCTTCATGGTGACCGGCAGGTCGCCGGCCCCGCTGACCGCCTCGCGCAGGATCGCCCGCAGCAGGTTGCGCTTGTAGGGGAGGGCCGAGCCGCCGCCCTTGCGGGTCACCTTGGGCACCGGGCAGCCGAAGTTGAGGTCGATGTGGTCGGCGAGGTCCTCCTCCGCGATCATGCGGACGGCCTTGCCGACCGTGGCCGGGTCCACACCGTACAGCTGGATCGAGCGCGGGCGCTCGCTCGCGTCGAACCTGATGAGCTGCATGGTCTTGTCGTTGCGCTCGACCAGCGCCCGGGTCGTGATCATCTCGCTGACGTAAAGGCCCTTGCCCTGGCTGAACTCCCGGCACAGGGTGCGGAAGGGCGCGTTGGTGATACCGGCCATGGGGGCCAGCACCACGGGTGGCCGGACGGTGTGCGGGCCGATCTGGAGGGGGGACTCGGGCATGGGCATTCCCTCATTGTCGCGTATCGGCACGGATCATGTAGCAGTCATTAGTTAACCGCACTATTGAAATCCCGTACCATGGAACGCATGCCCGAGCTCAGCCACCGACGACGGCTCCTGGTCCTGGCGATCTGCTGCATGAGCCTGCTGATCGTGAGCCTGGACAACACCGTTCTGAACGTCGCTCTGCCCTCGATGCAACGCGAGTTGCACGCGAGCACCTCCGGCCTTCAGTGGACCATCGACGCGTACACGCTGGTGCTCGCCTCGCTGCTGATGCTCGCCGGTTCCACGGCCGACCGCATCGGCCGCAAGCGCGTCTTCATGGCGGGACTGGTCGTCTTCGGCATCGGCTCGCTGCTGTGCTCCCTCGCGCCGGACCTGGAACTGCTGGTCGTGTTCCGCATGGTGCAGGCGGTCGGCGGCTCGATGCTCAACCCGGTCGCCATGTCGATCATCACCAACACCTTCACCGACCCGCGCGAGCGCGCCCGCGCCATCGGGGCCTGGGGCGCGGTGGTCGGCATATCCATGGCCGCCGGCCCGCTCGCCGGCGGTCTGCTGGTGGAGTCGGTCGGCTGGCGCTCGATCTTCTGGGTCAACCTGCCGGTGGCCCTGGCCGCGCTGCTGCTCACCGCGCGCTTCGTCCCCGAGTCCCGCGCGCCGAAGGCCCGCCGGCCCGACCCGGTCGGCCAGATCCTGGTCATCGCCCTGTTCGGCGCCCTGACGTACGCGATCATCGAGGCCCCGGTCTCCGGCCTCGCCACGATCCTGCCCTTCGCCGTCGTCGCGCTCGCGGCCCTGCTCGGCCTGCTGTGGTACGAGCCGCGCCGCATCGAACCCCTCATCGACCTGCGCTTCTTCCGCTCGGCGCCGTTCAGCGGGGCCACCGTCATCGCGATCAGCGCGTTCGCGGCTCTCGGCGGCTTCCTGTTCCTGTCCACGCTCTACCTGCAGAACGTGCGCGGCCTGGACGCCCTGCACGCCGGCCTGTGGATGCTGCCGATGGCGGCACCGACCTTCCTGTGCGCGCCGCTGTCCGGGCGGTTGGTCGGCACCCGGGGGCCGCGGCTTCCCCTGCTGGTCGCCGGCACCGCCATGACGGTGAGCTCGGTGCTGTTCGCCGCGTTCGAGGCGGAGACCTCCGACCTCACGCTCGTCATCGGGTACGTCCTGTTCGGCATCGGCTTCGGCTTCGTCAACGCGCCGATCACCAACACGGCCGTCTCGGGGATGCCGCGCGCCCAGGCCGGGGTCGCCGCCGCGGTCGCCTCCACCAGCCGCCAGCTCGGGCAGACCCTCGGGGTCGCGGTGGTCGGCGCGCTGCTGGCCGCCGGGGTCGGCTCCTCGCCCTACCGGGACGCGTTCGTCCCGGCGGCCCGGCCCGGATGGTGGGTGCTGGTGGTGTGCGGCGTCGCGGTGCTGGCACTGGGCACGGTCACCAGCGGCCGGTGGGCCAGGGGGACCGCCGAGCGCACGGCCGAGCGGCTCCAGGAGCACGAGGTGCGAGAGGCAGCGGGCATCCGGCCTGAGACGCCGGACCGCGCGGGAGGGAGTCCGGTGGCCCGCGCCGAGGAGGTCCCGGGGAATGCTCACGGTGCGTGCACGAACGCTTCCGAGGGGTGAGAGCCGGTCGGGAGCGGGGCGCCGCCAGGACGCTTGGTAAGAAAAAAGTAAGCGAGATCATGGCGGCTGAGCTGCGGCTTCTCATCAAAGCGCCGCTCGCCCACAGCCCCGCGTTACTCCTCCCGAGGTGCCGCGCGGGCGATCAGAGGCAAGTCTGGAGGGGCGCGATGAGCCCTGCGGGGCACGCGCGACGCAGGGGGGAACCACCAACGGGAGACCACCATGCATCTCACACTCCGCCGCTGTGCCCGTGGAGTCGCCGCGGGCGCCCTGTCCGCCGCGCTGGTGTCGGCCGGATCTGCCGCAGCCGTCGCCGTGACCAGTCCGAGCCCGATGCCCACTCGGACGCACATGCCGACCAAGGCAGCGTCGATCACGGTCAGGGCAGACCACTCCTCGGTCAAGGCCGGGCAGAGCGTGACGCTCACCGGGCGCACCGCGAACCTGGCGGTCGGCACCAAGCTGACCGTCCAGCACCTGAGCAACGGCAAGTGGACCACGCTGCGCGCGACCACCGCGGTCAAGAAGGGCGACACCTACACGGTGTCCACGAAGCTCGCGGTCAAGGGCAAGCAGGAACTGCGAGTGGTGCACGGCAACACGCACTCCAAGACGGTCACCGTGAACGTGACCTGACCCAGGAGATGACGGTGCTAACGGGCTCGTAGCCCGCCCAGCACCAGTTCGAGCACCGCCTCGAACTCCTCCTCGATCGCCGGCCGCTTCCACTCCCGGGCATGACTCGGGTCGTGGAAGCGGCCGGTGGCATGAAACAGGGCCCGGGCCGTGACGGCCGGGTCGGCGGCCGTGAAGGCACCGGCCGTGACGCCGTCCCGGACGATCCGGGTCAGCTGGCCGGTCAGGTCGGCGATGTGCTCGCCGACCGCCACGCCGTTCTCCCCGGTGAGCACCGAGTACGTGGCGAACAGCTCGGGGTCGTCGCCCGCCTTGTGGCGCTTGGCCTCGAACAGCCCCCGCAGCCAGTCGCGCAGCCGGGCCTCCGGGTCCCGGTGCTCGGCGGCGATGCCGGCGAGGGCGTCGGACGTGCGGTCCAGCCACCGCTTGGTCACCGCCTCGCGCAGCGCCGCCTTGGTACGGAAGTGCCGGTAGACGCTGCCGTGACTGACACCGAGCGCGCGGGCCACGTCCACCACGGTGGCCTTGGCCGGCCCGTGGCGGCGCAGCACCTCCTCGGTCGCCTCGAGGATGCGCTCGGCGGTCAGGATCTCGGTGGTGGCTGACATGCCCTAGACCGTACCCGGCGCCCGGGTCAGCGTTCGCTGTCCAGATGGGCCATCTGCGCCTCGGGGTAGCGCGCGCCCGCGGCCGCGTCCGCCGGGACGGCCTCCTCGATGGCCGTCAGGTCGGCCTCGTCCAGCGTGACGGCGGTCGCGCCCAGTGCCTCCGCCAGCCGCTCCCGGGTGCGGGCGCCGATCAGCGGGACGATGTCCTCGCCGCGGGAGAGCACCCAGGCGATGGCGGTCTGCGCGACCGTGACGCCCTTGCCCTCGGCGACCTTGCGCAGGGCCTCGACGAGGTTCAGGTTGTGCTGGAGGTTCTCGCCCTGGAAGCGGGGCGAATGGGCCCGGAAGTCGTTCGCGGCGAGCTTGCGGTCGCGGGCGAAGTGCCCGGAGATCAGTCCGCGCGAGAGCACCCCGTAGGCCGTGATGGCGATGCCGAGTTCGCGGGTGGTGGGCAGGATCCGGTCCTCGACGCCACGCGTGACGAGTGAGTACTCGATCTGGATGTCCGAGATCGGCGCGGTGGCGGCGGCCCGGCGGATCGTGTCGGCACCGACCTCGCTGAGGCCGATGTGCCGGACGTGTCCCTTCTCTACGAGTTCCGCGATGGCGCCGACCGTCTCCTCGATCGGCACGTCCGGGTCGACCCGGGCGATCCGGTAGACGTCGATGTGGTCGACGCCGAGGCGCTGCAGCGAGTAGGCGGCGAAGTTCTTCACGGCGGCCGGACGGCCGTCGTAGCCGGCCCAGTTGCCGTCCGGGTCGCGCAGGGCTCCGAACTTCACGCTGAGCAGGGCCTGTTCGCGCCGGGCCGCGGGGGCGGTGCGCAGGGCCTCCCCGACCAGCATCTCGTTGTGGCCCATGGCGTAGAAGTCGCCGGTGTCGAGCAGGGTCACGCCCGCTTCGAGGGCGGCGTGCACGGTGGCGATGGACTCGGTCCGGTCCGCCTCGCCGTACAGCGCGGACATGCCCATGCAGCCGAGGCCGAGGGCGGAGACGCGGGGGCCGGTGGTTCCGAGGTGACGGGTGTCCATGAGGGCTCCTTGGGGACTCGGAGGGCGAGGTTGAACGGGTACCCGTAACCAACCTGACATGACAGCTGACAGATTTCAATATCTGTCAGCTGTTATCTGTCATGCGACCGGCCGGTGCGGGCGGCGGCCACATGGCGCCGCACTGGTCTCCCGGGCCCGGCGCCACTACGGGACGAGCCTGAAGGGCCTGATGACCTGGTCGATCGACTGGGCCGGGTCGAAGAACCGGACCTTGGGCGACAACGTGTTGGCTCTGCAAGGCCGTTGAGGAACGACGAACGCCGGACGGCCGCCGAGTGAGGTCTCGGCGGCCGTCCGGCGCTGAGGTACTGCCGGGTTACCGGGTCAGCAGCCGACGAGGCGGCCGGCCAGGTAGCCCTCGATCTGGTCGAGGGAGACGCGCTCCTGCTTCATGCTGTCGCGCTCGCGGACGGTGACCGCGTTGTCCTCGAGGGTGTCGAAGTCGACCGTGACGCAGTACGGCGTTCCGATCTCGTCCTGGCGGCGGTAGCGGCGGCCGATGGCGCCGGCGTCGTCGAACTCGATGCTCCAGTTCTGGCGCAGGGTCTGGGCCAGGCCCTTGGCCTTGGGCGACAGCTCCGGGTTCCGCGAGAGGGGCAGCACCGCGACCTTCACCGGGGCGAGGCGGTGGTCCAGGCGCAGCACCGTGCGCTTCTCCATCTTGCCCTTGGCGTTGGGCGCCTCGTCCTCGACGTAGGCGTCGAGCAGGAAGGCGAGCATCGCCCGGCCGACTCCGGCCGCCGGCTCGATGACGTACGGCGTCCAGCGCTCGCCGGCCTCCTGGTCGAAGTAGGACAGGTCCTGGCCGGAGGCCTTGGCGTGGGAGGAGAGGTCGTAGTCGGTGCGGTTGGCGACACCCTCCAGCTCACCCCACTCGCTGCCGCCGAAGTGGAAGCGGTACTCGATGTCGGCGGTGCGCTTGGAGTAGTGGGAGAGCTTCTCCTTCGGGTGCTCGTACCAGCGCATGTTCTCCTCACGCAGGCCAAGGCCCGTGTACCAGTTCCAGCGCTGCTCCATCCAGTACTCGTGCCACTTCTCGTCCTCGCCCGGCTTGACGAAGAACTCCATCTCCATCTGCTCGAACTCGCGGGTGCGGAAGATGAAGTTGCCCGGCGTGATCTCGTTGCGGAACGACTTGCCCATCTGGGCGATGCCGAACGGCGGCTTGCGGCGCGAGGTGGTCTGCACCTGGGCGAAGTTGGTGAAGATGCCCTGGGCGGTCTCCGGACGCAGGTAGGCGACGGAGCCGGAGTCCTGGGTGGGGCCGAGGTGGGTGGAGAGCAGGCCCGAGAACTGCTTGGGCTCGGTGAACTGGCCCTTGTTGCCGCAGTTGGGACAGTTGATGTCCGCGAGGCCGTTCTCCGGGGCGCGGCCCTTCTTCTCCTCGTAGGCCTCCTCGAGGTGGTCGGCGCGGAACCGCTTGTGGCAGGAGGTGCACTCCGTCAGCGGGTCCGTGAAGGTGGCGACGTGACCGGAGGCGACCCAGACCTCGGGCGCCAGGATCACGGACGAGTCGATGCCGACCACGTCCTCGCGGGACGTCACCATGTAGCGCCACCACTGGCGCTTGAGGTTCTCCTTGAGCTCGACACCCAGGGGCCCGTAGTCCCAGGCGGCACGCTGGCCGCCGTAGATCTCACTGCAGGGGAATACGAAGCCACGGCGCTTGCTCAGGCTGACGATGGTGTCGATCTTGTCGGCGGCCACGGTGCTCTCTTCATTACGACGACGGGCGACGAAGCGAGACGCTTCACGAGCGAATGCTTCAGGGTACCGGCGGTGGCTCCCCCTCGACCAAATCGGTGCCGGGTAAGGGCCCTTTTCGGGGTCTGCCACGAGGCTTGTTGACAACGGTTTCCATCTTCGTTGAAAATGACTGTCATGAACGTACGACGACGCCTCA
The DNA here is from genome assembly GCF_042896465.1 of Streptomyces sp. NPDC001292. NCBI lineage: Bacteria > Bacillati > Actinomycetota > Actinomycetes > Kitasatosporales > Streptomycetaceae > Streptomyces > Streptomyces sp. NPDC001292. The sequence goes on along the minus strand of NZ_JBIAXG010000001.1, from coordinate 270,461 downwards.
TATCCGGCTCCACGGCCCTGACGGTCACCGCTCTCGGTCTCGGAACGCTGGCCGCCTGCTCCTCCGCCGGCGCGGCCGGCGACAGCGACGGGAAGTACGACGTCGTCGCGTCCTTCTACCCGATGGCCTTCCTCGCCGAGCGGATCGGCGGGAGCCACGTGCACGTCACCAGTCTCACCCAGCCCGGCCAGGAGCCGCACGACCTGGAGATCAGCGCCAAGCAGACCGCGCAGCTCGAGGAGTCCGACGCGGTGCTCTACCTCAAGGGCCTCCAGCCCAACGTCGACGAGGCCGTCGCCCAGTCCGGGATCAGGACGAAGATCGACGCCACGTCCCTGACCACGCTGGAGGAGCACGGCACCGGGACCGGCGGCCACGCCGAGGAGCACGACGCCCACCACGACGAGGAGCACGGCGGCAAGGACCCGCACGTCTGGCTCGACCCGGTGCGCTACGCGCAGATCGCCGAGGGCGTCGGCAAGGCCTTCGAGAAGGGCGACCCGGACCACGCGGCCGACTACCGCAAGAACACCGCCGCCCTGGTCGAGCAGCTCGGCGAGCTCAACACCCGGTACGAGACCGGCCTGAAGAACACCAGGAACAAGGTCTTCATCACCACCCACGCCGCGTTCGGCTACCTCGCCGAGCGCTACGGCCTGACCCAGGAGGCCATCAACGGCCTCGACCCGGAGTCCGAGCCCAGCGCGGCCCGGGTGAAGGACCTCCAGGAGACGGCGAAGGCCGACGGGGTCACGACCGTCTTCTACGAGACTCTGGTCAGCGACAAGACCGCGAAGACCCTCGCCCGGGACGCGCACCTGAAGACCGACGTCCTCGACCCCCTCGAGGGCATCACCGACAAGTCCCGTGGCACCGACTACTTCCAGGTCATGGAAGCCAACCTCGAGGCGCTGCAGAAAGCCCTGGGCGCCAAGTGAGCGCGACGGAGGGCGTCATGGACGTCAGGAGCGAACCCGCCGAACCCGTCATAACCCTGCGCGGTGTGCGCGCCGACCTGGGCTCGCGCCCCGTCCTGCGCGGCATCGACCTCACCGTGCGCCGGGGCGAGGTCGTCGCGCTGCTCGGCGCCAACGGCTCCGGCAAGTCGACGGCCGTGCGCAGCGTCATCGGCCAGGTGCCGGTGAGCGCCGGTGAGATCGAACTGTTCGGCACCCCACGGCACCGCTTCCGCGACTGGGCGCGCGTCGGCTACGTACCGCAGCGCACGACCGCCGCGAGCGGCGTCCCGGCGACGGTCACCGAGATCGTCTCCTCGGGCCGGCTCTCCCGCACCCGCTTCGGCGTCTTCCGCAAGGCCGACCACGCGGCCGTACGGCGCGCCCTGGAACTGGTCGGTATGGCGGACCGCGCGAAGGACTCGGTGAACGCCCTCTCCGGCGGTCAGCACCAGCGCGTGCTGATCGCCCGCGCGCTCGCCGCCGGACCCGAGCTGTTGATCATGGACGAGCCGATGGCCGGTGTCGACCTGGCCAGCCAGGAGGTGCTGGCGAGCACGCTAGGGGAGCAGGTGGCGGCCGGTGCGACGGTGCTGCTCGTGCTGCACGAGCTGGGCCCGCTGGAGCCGCTGATCGACCGGGCGGTGGTGCTGCGCGACGGCTGCGTCCTGCACGACGGACCGCCGCCGAAGGCCGTGGGCCAGCACGCCCTGCCCGGCCACGACCACGCCCACCCGTCGCCCACCACCGCCCTTGGTGGAGGTGCTTCGCACCACTGCCTCGATCCCCACGACGCCTCGGGCGCCGCTCCGATCCGCACGGGACTGCTGAGCTGATGGACCTGTTGAACTACGCCTTCATGCAGCGGGCCCTGCTCGCCGCCGTCCTGGTCGGCATCACCGCCCCCGCCGTCGGCATCTACCTCGTGCAGCGCCGCCAGGCCCTGATGGGCGACGGCATCGGCCACGTGGCCATGACCGGCGTCGGCCTGGGCTTCCTGCTGTCCACCTCCCCGGTGTGGATGGCGACGGCCGTCTCCGTCCTGGGCGCGGTCCTCATGGAGCTGATCCGCTGGTACGGCCGCACCCGCGGCGACATCGCCCTCGCGATGCTCTTCTACGGCGGCATGGCGGGCGGCGTCATGTTCATCAACCTCGCCCCCGGCGGCTCCAACGCCAACCTGACGTCGTACCTGTTCGGCTCGCTCTCCACGGTCTCGCAGTCCGACGTCACCGCGATCTGCCTGCTGGCCGCCTTCGTCGTGCTGGTCACCCTGGGCCTGCGCCGCCAGCTGTTCGCGGTCAGCCAGGACGAGGAGTTCGCACGGGTGACCGGGCTGCCGGTGCGCGCCCTGAACCTGCTCACGGCGGTCACGGCGGCGGTGACGGTGACGGTCGCGATGCGCGTGGTCGGGCTGCTGCTGGTCAGCGCGCTGATGGTGGTCCCGGTGGCCGCCGCCCAGCAGCTCAGCCGCAGCTTCGCCGCGACCTTCGCGATCGCCGTCGCCATCGGGGTGAGCGTGACGATCGGCGGCACGGTCACGTCGTACTACCAGGACGTGCCGCCCGGCGCGACGATCGTGCTGCTCACCATCGCGGCGTTCATCGCGCTCACCGCGCTGGCCACGCCGCTGGCCCGGCGACGCGCGCGGGCGCTCGCCGCGGCGCGGCCCGCCGGGGACCCTGCGGAGTGCGCGATTCCGGCCACCAGGGCGGCCGGCGGCGGGGCCGGCGCCTGACCGCGCCCGGCCCGGGCTGGCACAATGGCCCGCAGGCGAGACGTGAGGAGGCCGACCGGTGACCACCGCTGGACCGCCCGTGAAGGGCCGCGCCACCCGGCAGCGTGCCGCTGTCGCGGCGGCCCTCGACGAGGTCGACGAGTTCCGCAGCGCGCAGGAGCTCCACGACATGCTCAAGCACAGGGGCGACTCGGTGGGCCTGACGACGGTCTACCGCACCCTTCAGTCCCTCGCCGACGCGGGCGAGGTCGACGTCCTGCGCACCTCCGACGGCGAGTCGGTCTACCGCCGCTGTTCCACCGGCGAACACCACCACCACCTCGTCTGCCGCGTCTGCGGCAAGGCGGTCGAGGTCGAGGGGCCGATGGTGGAGAAGTGGGCGGAGGCGGTCGCCGCGGAGCACGGCTACGTCAACGTCGCCCACACGGTGGAGATCTTCGGCACCTGCGCGGAGTGCGCGGCGGCCTCCGGCGGCTGAGCCGGTCCTGTGCGGTGGTCTGGGATGGCCTGCCCCGGGGGCTGCCACCCCCAGACCCCCGCTTCGGCCTGAACGGCCTCGTCCTCAATCTCCCCCAAGCTCTACGAGCAGGGGGCACCCTCAAACGGGCTGAGTCACCTGCCGTCGCCCTCCATGGCGAGGAGTTCCTCGTTCGGGATCGCGCCGCCGAAGCGGCGGTCGCGGGAGGCGAAGTCGATGCAGGCCCGCCACAGGTCGCGGCGGTCGAAGTCGGGCCACAGCACGTCCTGGAAGACCATCTCGGCGTACGCGCTCTGCCAGAGCAGGTAGTTGGACGTGCGCTGCTCACCGCTCGGGCGCAGGAACAGGTCGACGTCCGGCATGTCCGGGTAGTACAGGTACTTCTGGACGGTCTTCTCGGTGACCTTGGCCGGGTCGAGCCGGCCCGCCCTGACGTCCTCCGCGAGCGCCTTGGCCGCGTCCGCGAGTTCGGCCCGGCCGCCGTAGTTCATGCAGAAGTACAGCGTGAGCCGATCGTTGTCCTTGGTCTGCTCCTGGGCGACCTGGAGCTCCTTGGCGACCGACTTCCACAGCTTGGGCATACGGCCCACCCAGCGCACCCGGATGCCGAGTTCGTCGAGCTGATCGCGGGTCCTGCGGATGAAGTCGCGGTTGAAGTTCATCAGGAAGCGCACCTCGTCCGGCGAACGCTTCCAGTTCTCGGTGGAGAAGGCGTACAGGGAGATGTTGCCGACGCCGATCTCGATCGCGCCCTGCAACACGTCCAGCACCCGCTCGGCGCCGACCTTGTGCCCCTCGGTGCGGGGCAGCCCGCGCTCCTTGGCCCAGCGGCCGTTCCCGTCCATGACGATCGCCACGTGCTCGGGGACCAGCTCGCCGGGGAGCTTCGGCGCGCGGGCGCCGGACGGATGCGGCTCGGGCGCCCTGTACTCCGGGCGCCGGCGCCCCAGGATCCCGCGTACGGCCATGTGCTTCTCGTCTCCCTTGCTTTCGGACGTACTGACGTACTACTTGGTCGGCGTACTACTTTTCCACGTACCGAAGTGAGCGCAGCCCGCGCTCCAGGTGCCAGTGCAGGTAGGCGGAGACCAGCCCGCTGCCCTCCCTGACGTACCGCGGCTCGCACGCGTCGGCGGTCGCCCAGTCCCCCGTGAGCAGCGCGCCGAGCAGCGCGAGCGTCTGCGGCGAGGGTACGACGCTGCCGGGCACCCGGCAGTCGGCGCAGACCGAGCCGCCGGAGGCCACCGAGAAGAAGCGGTTCGGGCCGGGCATCCCGCACCGGGCGCAGTCTCCGAAGCTGGGCGCGTAGCCGTTGACGGCCAGCGACCGCAGCAGGAAGGCGTCGAGCACGAGGTGCGGGGCGTGCTCGCCCCGGGCGAGGGTGCGCAGGGCGCCCACCAGCAGCAGGTACTGCTGGACGGCCGGCTCGCCCTCGTGGTCGGTGAACCGCTCGGCGGTCTCCAGCATGGCCGTCCCGGCGGTGTAGCGGGCGTAGTCGGTCACGATCCCGCCGCCGTAGGGGGCGATGGTCTCGCTCTGCGTGCACAGCGGCAGCCCCCGGCCCACCAGCTCACCGCCCCGGGCGAAGAACTGCACGTCCACGTGCGAGAACGGCTCGAGCCGGGCCCCGAACTTCGACTTCGTCCGCCGCACCCCCCGCGCCACGGCACGCACCCGCCCGTGCCCGCGGGTGAGCAAGGTGATGATGCGGTCGGCTTCCCCGAGCTTCTGGGTGCGCAGGACGATGCCATCATCCCGGAAGAGACTCATCGCACACCTCCGCGGCCGTCCGGCCGGGGGCCCGGGGGTTGTCCCCCGGGAGGGCACAGCATGATCCGTTCCGCCTCACCCGGCTTCTGGGCGCGCAGCACGATGCCGTCGTCGCGGAACAGACTCATGAGCCCATTCTGCCCTCACCGCAACACCGCCGGAGCCCCGGAGGGGCCCCGCGGCGTCCGGCTCGGTCATCCGAACCGCCGTACGTAGCGCTTCTGCCACGGCGTCTCCACCGCGTGCCGGTCGTAGTGGGTCCTGACGTAGGCGACGGCCTCGTTCGCCGGTACGCCGTCGAGCACCGCCAGGCAGGCCAGGGCCGTGCCGGTGCGACCGCGGCCGCCGTCGCAGGCGAACTCGACGCGCTCGCCGGCGGCACGCTGCCAGGCCTCGGTGAGGACCACGCGGGCGGCGGCGCGGTCCGCCGGGAGGCGGAAGTCGGGCCACCGCAGCCAGTGGGACTCCCAGGGAAGGTCCGGGGGCCGCCTGCCGAGGAGGTAGACGCCGTACGAGGGCGGCTGCGCCGACGGGTCGAGAGGGCGGCTCAGGCCCCTGCCCCGCACCAGCAGCCCGGACGGCAGCCGGAGCACACCCGGGGCACGCTCGTCCCACGGCGGGTCCTCGCGCTTGTCGTTCATGGGCGTGGCGCCCCCCTTCGACGTGTGCCGCCACGGCGCGGCGACTATACAAGACCTCATGACCTTCCCCGCCCCGCTGACCGGTGTCGTCCCGCCCGTGTGCACGCCGCTGACCCCGGACCGCGAGGTGGACGTGCCCTCGCTGCTGTCCCTGGTCGACCATCTGGTGGCGGGCGGGGTGCACGGGCTGTTCCTGCTCGGTTCGACGTCCGAGGCGGCGTTCCTGACGGACCGCGGGCGGCGGCAGGTGGTGGAGACGGTCGTGGCCCACGTCGGGGGGCAGCTCCCCGTCCTGGCCGGGGCGATCGACATGACCACCGCGCGTGTGCTCGACCACGTCGCCGCCGTCACCGCGGCGGGCGCGCAGGCCGTCGTCGTCACCGCCCCGTTCTACGCCCCCACCCACCCGGCGGAGATCGCCCGCCACTACCGCCGCGTCGCGGCCGGCAGCCCGGTCCCGGTGATCGCCTACGACATCCCGGTCTCGGTGCCCGGCAGGCTCCCCGCGGAGCTCGTCCTGGAGCTCGCCGCCGACGGCGTGCTGGCCGGGCTGAAGGACTCCAGCGGGGACCTGGGCGGTTTCCGCGAGGTCGTCGCCGGCGTCGGCGCCCGCGCCGGGACCACCGGCTTCAGCGTGCTCACCGGCTCCGAGCTCATCGTCGACGCCGCCCTCGCGGTGGGTGCCGACGGCGCGGTGCCCGGTCTGGCCAACGTCGACCCGCACGGCTACGTCCGCCTCTACCGGCTCGCCCGGGCGGGCGACTGGGACGCCGCGCGCGCCGAACAGGAACGCCTGTGCGCCCTGTTCGGCCTGACCCGTGCCGGCGACCCCGTCCGCATGGGCGCGGGTTCCTCGGCGCTCGGCGCGTTCAAGGCGGCGCTGTACCTGCGGGGCGTCATCGGCTGCCCGGTCACGGCGGAACCCCAGATCCCCCTGTCGGCGGGGGAGATCAAAAGGGTGGAGGCATTCCTGGCTGCGGCGGGCCTGGTGTGAGGGCAGCGTGGAAGGCGGCGGGGACCGCGCGTCGCTCGGCTCAGCCCCTGTGGACCATCCAGGTGCCCTCCTCCTCGTCGTCGACGCGTACCTCGAGTTCGCGGACGCTCATGCCCGCCTCCCACAGCTCCCGGAAGCGCTTCTTGCGGTCCTGGACGTGGTCCTGACGCGCGATGAGCCTGGTCCTGACATTGACGTCGCGCAGATCCTGGTCGATTTCGAACGACACCTCCTCGTCGTAGAGGATGAAGTCGTTGGTGGTACCGCGCTGGAGGTGTGGCGGCAGTTCGGGCAGGACCGACACGCGCACCTCGATGTGCAGCAGTTCCTGCTCCTCGCACAGCCGCAGCAGTCGGTCGTCGAGTTCCCGCGCGCTCTCCAGCAGGAACACCCGGCGCACCGGCACGCCGCGTTCCTCGATCGCCTCCTGCTGTGCCTGGAGATAGCGGCTGGCAGGCTCGCTGCTCCAGAACTCCCGGTCCACGGAGGTGCTGGTGGCGCAGATGGACTGCTCGGCGGCGCGAGTGAGGGAGAGCAGCCAGTCGTGGTTCTCGCCGGGGCACTCCGCGCTCAGATTGGTCAGGTCCGCCATGTGTCCGACCACCCGCTTCATCTCCAGGTGGACGAACGTGTAGAGGATCGAGGGGCCGGGCGCGAGGACCTCGGCGAAGCTCTTGGCCAGCTCGGGCACGCCTTCGGCGCGGACCCGGTCCACCCGGGGATGGAGTTCGGCACCCCGGTCCACCTCGGCGAGGCGGCTCTCGACCAGCCGCCGAATGTCCTCGGCATGCCGGGTCAGGCCGGATTCCACCTCGTCGTCGTGCCTGCGCAGACCTTCCCGCACGGCGGCGGTCTGGGCCAGCACGCTCTCCATCCGTCGGGCGTTCTCCTCCAGCAGCCGGTCCAGGCCCAGGATGTGCTGGACGATCACCGCGGCGCCGGCGCAGAACACGGCGACCAGGAAGTGCCGCAGCGCCCCGTCCTGGGGACTCAGCAGGGCGGTGACGCACCAGGCGAGGGCGCCGACGACAAGGCCGGCCGACACCCGGCGCACCCACCGGGACGGATCGGGGTGCGGCGCGTTCGTTCCGAGGGCCGCCCGGAATCGGTCCCGGGTGCCGGGCGTACGCGGCTCGCCCGCCGGACCGGGTGCCGCCGCACCGCTCGAGCGGCCGGAGGCGTGCGCCGTTCCGGGCGTGCCTGCCGTGTTCTCGGGCTGAGGTGACTGTGCCGTGCTCATCTCGCTTCTCCCCCCGTTGGGATACGCATCGGGTCGACGTGCGGGGATGTGCGTGCGCGGCCCTGTCAGGGCCCCTCGGGACTCGCGGGTTCCCGCTACGGGGGAATCGCGTGCAGGGTGAGCTGGTCGCGGATGCGCTGCACCATCGCCTGCCACTGACGGCTGAAGCCGGGCCGCTCCTCCAGGGCCTCCCACAGCGGGGCCAGATCCTTCGCCACCCGCGCCCGCGGCATCCACAGATGCAGCAGGTGGTCGACCGCGGGCCGCAGCGCCCTGACAACGGCGGGACGGTCCTCCCCCGCCCCCGCCCTGTTCCGGGCGGATGGCGGCGCCGCCCCCAGACTGATGCCGTCCAGCATGCGGACCACCGTGGTGAGCAGCCAGTCGTGCAGGGCGAGGTCGTCGCAGAGCCCGGCGATCTCGGCGGTGCGGGTGCCCTCGGGTATCCGCAGCCGCACGGTGCGCAACTCGTCCTCGACGAGGGTGAACCGCTCGATCGACGGACCGTCGCCCGGGGCCGCGGGCAGGGCCACCCAGCGGAGCCGGGTGGGGCGGGACCTGAGAGGCGGACGCTGGTCGAGCAGGGGGTGGCGCAGCAGTCGTGTGAGCAGCCCGTCCGCGATCAGCCCGATGTCGAGTTCGCCGTGCCGCCCGCCGCCGAGCACGCCCTGGGCGACCGCTTCCTGGGGAAGCTTCCCGAACGGCTCGACCACCCCGGGCCGCACCAAGTAGTAGCCCCACGGCCGCCGCTGGTCGGGTCCGTCGGCGGGAAGATGGAAGTACGCGGAGGTCTGCAGGACGCGTCCCTCGGTGAGCGCGGCCCGTGCGGCGACCGTGCCGACCGCGCGGACCCTGGCGCCGTTGGCGCTGGGAAGGGGACAGTCGATCCCGGTGAGGGTGTCGGGCGAGCGCGCGTAGAGGTTCGGCCGCTCGGAGAGCAGGACGCGTTCGTCGACGCGCAGCCCGAGGAGCTGGGCGGCGGCCCGGATGTCCAGGGCCTGCCGGGTCGGCAGCAGGCAGGTCCGGACCTCTCCGCAGGCGAGTACGGCGCGCGGCGCGGTCTCCTCGGGTGCGAAGCCCCCCATGTCACGGCCCCGCGTAGAAGACGTAGGAGACACGGTCGGCCACCGAGTCCGGGACGGCCAGGTCCTCGTGGGCGGACCGCTCGGCGACCTGGTTCAGCGCTTCGCGGTCCACCTCGGTCTGGTCGAGTATGACGCGGACGGCGTGCTCGACGGGCAGGAAGCGGTTGGGCAGCACCGAGCAGGTCCGGTAGGCGGCGAACGGGTCCGCCCGGGGATTGAGCCGGATCAGTGCGGGCAGCTCGTCCCAGTCCTCGGGGAATTGCGAAGCGGTGTGCGGGTGCGGGACGAAGACGGGCTCGCCCTCGTTGCGCAGCAGCCCGAGGCGGGCCAGTTGCCACACTGCGGCGAGGAAGGGGCAGGACCAGGTGCGATGTCCGTCGGGGGCGTCGCTCCAGAGCTCGACGTCCAGGAAGACGGAGTGGCGGCGGGCTGCAGTCTCCTTGGGCGGCCGCCAGGCGGCGGCCGTCTTCATCGCCTGCGGGGCGCGCGCGACGGGGCTGCGTTCGCCGTTGGCCAGCCAGCCGGTCTGCGCGGCCGGCGGACGGATGCCGTGGCTGCCGGGCGGCGGCGACTCGACGATGCGACCCGCCACCGCCTGGGCGACCGGCACCTTGCCGATCACCGCACAGCCGGACTCGCGGGCCAGGTAGTCGACGACCAGCCCGGCCCGGTCGGCCTCCGCCAGCAGAAGCGGGACGAGTTCGGCAGGGCTGGAGAAACGGGTGAAGTAGTCGTCGATCAGGAAACAGGTGCTGATGCGGGGGCGTCTGCCGCCGGTCCGGACCGCCGCGGCGCGCGCGGCCTCCACCCAGGGGCGCACCTGCGCGAAGTGCTGCCGCAGGCGCTGCGGACCGGCCTCGAAGTCCTCCATGTAGAGGTGGCCCAGTTCCAAGGAGAGATGGGACAGCGGCACCGCCTGGGTGCGTGGATCGGCGGTGGTCTCGCGGAACACTGCCTCCGTCATGGCCGCCCCCAGTACGAGTCGTCCGTCAGGCGCAGGGCGATCTCCTCCAGGGCCTCCAGGGTCTCCTTGTTGGCGATCTGGGTGGAGAGCACGTCCTCTTCCGTGATCAACTGTTCGCGCCACTGCAGGATGGGCTCCAGTGGTACGACGCCGAGGACGACGCTGTCGCCGACGCGGTGCTCCGCGGCGAGCCGGCGCAGCGCCTCGTCGCAGGCCTGCATCCAGGCCGCCTGGGCGGGCGAGCCCTGGGACCACAGCGGTGACTCCGGGTCGGGCACGGCGGCCCGTACGAAGCGGACAGCGGCCCGCAGTGCCTCCTCGTCGTGCCCGCGCTCCACGCCGCCCTTGATGATGCCGTGTTCCTTGTGGACCAGCCCCGAGGCGGCGATCACGTGCTGCCGGGTCCAGCGGTGGAAGACGAGCCAGCGGAAGGGGACGTTGCGCATCCGGGGGTGGGCCGTCGCCGCCAGGACCATGTCCACGGCGTAACTGCGGCCGGCGCTCAGGTCCACCACGATCACGTCGAACTCACCGTTCAGCCGCACCAGGAGGTCGATACACCGCTCCAGAACGTCCTCACCGGTGACGAACTCGCCGCCGCCCGCGTCCCCGGGGAACAGGACCAGGCGGCCGGACTGGTTCGGCCGGGCGCGCAGCAAGGGGTGCTCGGTCTGCCGCCAGACGTCGATCCTGGCCGGCTCGTTGATCTCGCCCTCCAAGTAGGAGTGCAGGCCCCTCTCCTCGGTGCCGCGCACCGCTCCGGGGACATCGAAGACGGCCGCGGCCGTCGGCGAGCCGAAGTCGAAGTCCACGTAGGCCACGTGGTCTCCGGTGAGGGCACGCTGGTAGGCCAGGTTGGCGCTGGTCACCGAGCGCCCCGTGCCTCCCTTGTCGGAGGCGGCGAAGACGAGCACGGGTCACACCTCCTGCGCGGCGGCGCCTCTGGCCTGGGCCAGAGTGTCCAGTTCCTGGAGCACGGGCAGGGCCAGCGCGAAGGCGGTGGCGGGCCGGTCGTCGACCAGGCTGCGCGCGTGGTCCAGGCGATTCTCGATGCTGCGCATCGCCCGGCTGCGGCTTCCGTCGGCGGCGACGGACGCCTCCAGTTGCTCTCTGCCGAACAGGTGGGTGGCCTCGCTGAGCAGTTCCCGGGCCAGCTGGGCGAGTTCGGGGCTGCGGATGGGCTGCTGCTCGTACAGGTTGCGGGCGGCCACCAGGCACTCGGTGACGCGTTCGGTGATGCTCCAGGACAGGCGCCGGCGGGCGTCGCGCGCCTCCGGGTAGACCGCCCTCACGTTGTCCCAGAGGCCGGCACCCTCGCCCTCCTCGATCCTCCGGTTCCACAGGTGTTCGAAGGCCTGCTCCGCCAGCCGCAGCAAACGGTCCTGTGCGCCGATGTTCCGGGAGAGCTCGGCGAGTTGGACGATCCGTTTGAGGAGGTGTGCGGAGAAGTCGGTCATCCGCCACTGAAGCAGCCCGCCGGAGCGCTCGGACCCGGCGAGCGGCATGGTGACTCCCGGGTCGTGCAGCCGGATGGTGGGGTCCTCCCTGGTCATCCGGCTGGTGATCCGGCCGCGGTCGGCGAGGCGCTCCATGACGGCGACGGTGCGGGTGAGGTCGTCGTCGGTCGCCTTCCGGCGGACCAGATCGTGGACGAGGATGGCCGCGACCGTCAGGGAGAAGTACTCGGACTCCAGCCGCAGGCCGGTCGTCTGCCACGGGAGGTCCTCCAGTGGCCAGCGGTCGGCGCCGAATCGGGCGACAGCCGACCAGTACTGCTGGCTGAGCTCCCAGCGCAGACGCAGCGCCTCGGCGAGTTTCTGCTGGTCGGCATCGAGCAGACCCAGGGTGAGTGTGCGCTCGGAGAACAGGTCCTGGATACCGTCGAGGGCGGCCACGGTGAAGTAGACGTAGGGCAGCCGGTCGGCGATGCCGTCGGGCTGGCCGGGGACCTGGACGTCCAGGTCCGTGATCTTCGGCGCGTCCTGCACCACGCCCCAGGCCCAACCGCACTCGAAGAGCTGGCTCTCGTCCCGGATGCTCTCGTCGACCTGGATGCCGCGCGTGAGGCTTTCGATGATCGTGGCGCGCAGGGGGCGGAACCGGCGGGAGAACTGCTGGAGGACGGCCCGGTCGGACTGTCTGCGCTGCCCGATGACCTGGATCAGCCGTCGGCCCTGTTCGGACTCGGCGTCGAAGACGTTGACGGTGAAGGAGCGCAACAGGCTGATCATCGCGGCGGTCAGCCGGGTCTTCGTGGCCTCCCTCAGTTCGGCGACCGCTCTGCGTAGCTCGGGGCGGGTCGTGGTGCCCTCGTAGACCTTGAGGAACCCGAGCGTGGCGAGACAGAGCGTGACGGACATGGAGTAGGAGTCGACCACGCCCAACTGGCTCTGCTCGTACGTCAGTTCACCTAACGGGTCGGCGGGCTTGAAGTAGTGGCCGCCGGCGAAGGTGGGACTGTCGTCCGGGCCCGTGTGGGTGCGCATGAACTGGGTCAGTGCGGTGACCAGGTTGGGCGGGATCTCCAGTCGGCTACCGACGCCCTCCAACGCGCGCAGGACGTCCCGCTCGGTGGTGTCCGGCTGGTCGAGGCGGAAGGCGGGGATCTCGGTGGCGGGGTACAGCAGGCAGAGCAGTCGCTCCGCGTCGGCGACGCTGCTCAGCCCGTCGGTGTCCCCCCAGACCAGCTTCCCGTCGTCGAACGAATGGCGGGCCGTGGCGCGCCAGATGTCCAGAAGATGCTGGCGTGGCTTGATCTGCATCCCCGCACCCCTCGTACAGATCTCGTTGCCCTGTGTGCAGACATGGTCCCCGTTCCTACGGGACGGCAATCTCCGAATTCCGCCGCCCCAGGGCCAGAAGCATTCCCTCGTGGCCCGGCCGCACCATGTGGTGCAGATCATGGATCTTCAACTCCGTGGAGTACCGCTGCAGGCTCTCCCCGGCCCGGTCCTCATTCACCCGATAGGCCGGGTAGCGATGCTCGCCCACGTGGTAACCGACCGACTCCTTCATGAACGCGACGGCGAACGGAGCGCCCTCATTCAGCGCGTTCATGAAGCAGCGCACTCCGCGCCGGAACTCGTCGGCGCACTCGGACATCGAGTCGGCGACGAAGAACATCGTCCCGATGTCCCAGCGCCGCTGTCCGTCGAGGTCGAACAGGTTGCCACGCTCCACCCGGACGATCTCGCCGACCCGGCTCCTCGGTTCGATCCCGCGGTAGGCCGGAGCTTCCCGGAGCACGTCCCAGAACGCGTCCCACGCCACGTCGAGCCCTCCGGGAGCGATCTGCCTCTCCAGGTACTCGACGTTCGGACGCGCGTACTCGAGCAGGAGGATCTTTTCGCACCAGGGCAGCATGGAAAGCGCGGGGTAGAGGTTCGCACCGGCACCGACGTCGACACCCCGCACCGAATCGGAGGCGCCTCCGGCGAAACAACGGCTGAAATAGTCGCGCAGCAACCGAACGATCAGCAGATCTACTTCGAGGGGCGTCCGGTAATTGTCGTCGACGTACACCTCTGGATCGAACTTCGACCACGGTGCGTCAGCGTTGCGATCCATAGTCACCCTGCCGTGTTCCATTCGTTTTCCGGGAAGGTCCGTATGCCGTGTGCCGAGCCCCGAGGAGTTCGGCGAATGAAGTGGCAACGTCTTTCCTCGCACGGTAGGCCACGGCGGCGCGCGCAGACAGCCGGGAATACGCCCATCCCCATGTGAGGGGTGCGCTCGGGCGCACGGCAGCACAGCTGGGAGCACATCCGAACTCGCCCTTGAACAGCACGAGTTGGGCGCTCACTCTAGTCAGAACGAACGACCGGCCGCCACCTTGAGCCTCATTCCTTCGGGTGTTCGAGCCGGTGCCCGTCGCGTTGACGTCCGCACGTCCTGACTGGGGGTGGCATGACCGCCGAACCGCTGGAACGCTCCTCGGACCGCCAAGAGCAGCTCACGGCACCGGTGCCGCCCCCGGGCCCCCTGCCGCTGGTGCTGCGGACGGCACGGGAGTCCGACCTGCCCGAACTGCGACGGCTCGACGAGGAGGTCTTCCGGGAGGTCGCCTATCCCGGCTTCCTGCTGCGTCAGCTCTACGACATGTACGCGGAGCACTTCCTGGTTCTCGACGACGGCGAGGGCCGCCTGCACGGCTATGTTCTGGCCGCCACCACGGCACTCGGCACGGACAGCTGGGTCCTGGGCCTGTGCGTGACACACGACCGCCGCCGCCACGGGCTGGGCCGGGAGCTGATGGTGGCGGCCCTGGCACGGCTGCGCCGGAGCGGTGTCGAACAGGTCCGGCTCACCGTGGAACCCGCCAACCGTGCCGCCTTCCTGCTCTACTGGTCGCTCGGCTTCCGCCCGGAGGAACCCGACGCCGGCCTGCGCCGGGACTACTTCGGCCCCGGCATGGACCGCAGGGTGATGCGGTTGGAACTCGACCGGGGCCACTGAGCCGCCGGGCCCCGTCACGACGGTGTTCGGGCCTCCGCCAGGAGGCGGGTCACGTCGTCGGTGCAGATGGTCAGGGCCGCGCCGACGGTGCTGAGGGTGTCGTGCTCGGCGGGGGTGTAGGGGCCGTCGGCCAGGGCGATGCGGGCGGCCTGGAGGAGGATCGACTCCCGGCCCGCGGGGGCCAGGTGCGGGGCGAGCGGGTCGAGGGCCTCGTGCAGCTCTATGGCCAGGCCCGCGCCGCACGGATGGACGTCGTAGGCGCGCCCGGTGTCCGCGGCCAGCGCCTCGACCAGGGCGGCCAGCTGCTCCTCGGTGCAGTCGGCCAGGCCGGCCGCGCGGACCGTGGCCGCGGCGGTCTCCAGGGCCGTACGGGAGCCGGTTCCGCCCGCGGAGAGCACCGCCAGGGCGACGGTGTGCACGGCGTCGCGGAGCATCGCGGAGAAGCGCGTGGTCGTCGGGTGGTCCAGGACGTCCGTGCCGAAGTGGCCGCCGCAGGCGGCGCACTCGACGACCGGCCCGGTCGTGCCGCGCGGCAGCAGCGGTACGCCGAGGACGGTGAAGCGCCGCCGCCCGGTCAGACGCTGGTAGTTGCGGTCCCCGCCGCAGCCGGGGCAGAAGAACTCGCCGTCGCCGACCGGCGTCCACGCGGTGCGGGTGCCCAGCAGCCGGGCAAGCCTGGTGACACGGCCGTTTCGTCCCCGTACTGGCAGCACGTCCCACCTCCGTAACGGCACGGCAGCATCGCCGTGCTGGCGTGATGTTAGCCACATTGTCGAGGTGCAGTCAGCACCCCGGACGAGACCTTTCCGTGACCTGCGTCGCCGGCTGGCCGATACTCGCCGGGCACACGACGGGGCCCCGGCCGCCTCAGCAGGCGGCCGGGGCCCCGAAAGCGCCACTCAGAGCGGTCAGCGCGCTGCGCGGTTGACGGCCGAGACGACGGCCTTCAGCGACGCACGTGTCGTGTTCGCATCGATGCCGATCCCCCACAGGACCTTGTCGTCGATCGCGCATTCGATGTACGAGGCGGCCTGGGCGGAGGCGCCCTCGCTCATCGTGTGCTCCTGGTAGTCCAGCAGGCGTACGTCGACGCCGATGGAGTGCAGGGCGTCGAAGAAGGCCGAGATCGGACCGTTGCCGGTGCCGGTGAGGACGGTGTCCTCGCCGTCGACGGTGGCCTCGACGGTGAGGGTGTCGACCCCGTCGGTGTCCGTCGTCGACTGGCCGGTCCTGACCTGGATGCGGCCCCAGGGGTTCTCCGGGTTCGGCAGGTACTCGTCCTGGAAGGCCGCCCAGATCTCCTTCGGCGTGACCTCGCCGCCCTCGGCGTCCGTCTTCGCCTGGATGATCTTCGAGAACTCGATCTGCATCCGGCGCGGCAGGTCCAGCTTGTGGTCGTTCTTCAGGACGTAGGCGACACCGCCCTTGCCGGACTGCGAGTTGACGCGGATGACGGCCTCGTAGGAGCGGCCGACGTCCTTGGGGTCGATGGGCAGGTACGGCACCGCCCACTCGATGTCGTCGACCGTGACGCCCCTGGCCTTCGCGTCGGACTCCATGGCGTCGAAGCCCTTCTTGATGGCGTCCTGGTGGGAGCCGGAGAAGGACGTGTAGACCAGGTCGCCCACGTACGGGTGGCGCGGGTGGACCTCCATCTGGTTGCAGTACTCCCACGTGCGGCGGATCTCGTCGATGTCGGAGAAGTCGATCTGCGGGTCGACGCCCTGCGAGAACAGGTTCATGCCCAGGGTGACCAGGTCGACGTTGCCGGTGCGCTCGCCCTGCCCGAACAGGCAGCCCTCGACGCGGTCGGCGCCGGCCATCAGCGCCAGCTCGGCGGCGGCGACGGCCGTACCGCGGTCGTTGTGCGGGTGGACGGACAGGCAGACGTACTCGCGGCGGGACAGGTTGCGGTGCATCCACTCGAAGCGGTCCGCGTGCGTCGACGGTGTCGAACGCTCCACCGTGGCGGGCAGGTTGAGGATGATCTCACGGCCCGGGCCCGGCTGGTACACGTCCATGACCGCCTCGCAGACCTCCAGGGCGAAGTCCAGCTCGGTGTCGGTGAAGATCTCGGGGCTGTACTGGTAGCCGAACTCCGTCTCGGGGCCCAGCAGTTTCTCGGCGTACTCCATCACCAGGCGGGTGCCGTCGACGGCGATCTGCTTGATGTCGTCCCTGGAGCCGCGGAAGACGACCCGGCGGAAGACCGGGGCGGTGGCGTTGTAGAGGTGGACGGTGGCGCGCCGGGCGCCCTTCAGGGACTCCACGGTCCGCTCGATCAGGTCCTCGCGGGCCTGGGTCAGTACGGAGATCGTGACGTCCTCGGGGATCGCGCCCTCTTCCTCGATGATCGAGCGCACGAAGTCGAAGTCGGTCTGCCCCGAGGCCGGGAAGCCGACCTCGATCTCCTTGTAGCCCATCTTGACCAGCTGGTCGAACATCCGGCGCTTGCGCTCGGGCGACATCGGGTCGATCAGGGCCTGGTTGCCGTCGCGCAGGTCCGTGGAGAGCCAGCGGGGGGCGACGGTGATCCGGCGGCCGGGCCAGGTGCGGTCGGGGATGTCGACCTGCTCGTAGCGGCCGTACTTGTGGATCGGCATGGAACTGGGCTGCTGGCGGTTGACCATGTTTGCGTGGGCTCCTCGAAAAGTCCGCGGGTCCGCGGGTGCCGGAGAACGGCCGACGGCGCAACGCCGAACTCCGCGGGGAGGGGGTCGGCCTCGACTACAGGCCCTCGCCGCGGCAGCTAAGGAGAAGCAGCCCGAAACGCATGATGCTGCGCAGCCTAGCCGAGCCGCGCCGGATGCGCGGACCCGTCCCAGTATGCGAAACCGAAGGGGCAAACAGGGCAAAAAGTGCGCGATGTCACGCGGCGTCATCCCCTTCAGGCTTCTCCGCCGCGAACACCTATCACTTCGCGACGGAAGGGCGGGCTCGTCGCCCGATATTTCACCAATCACGGTTGCGGGTGGTGACAGCGCGACCACAGAGTGCAATTGTTCCTGGTATGACGACCAACGGGGGCTTCGAGCCCGTCTTCTGCACCATCGTGCCGCCGCACGTCCTCGACCGCCTCGCACGCAACGAGGACCCCGCGCTCGCCGGACCCGCCCGCCGGACGCTGGAACGCGACGCCTTCGAGCGCACCCGGCGGCGGCTGACGACCGTCATCGGCGCACCCGCCGTCGCCGCGCCCGCGGGCAAGCGGGACGGGCAGCCGCACCGCACCGTCTACGACGCCCGGCACGGCACCGACCTGCCCGGGCGGAAGGTGCGCGGCGAGGGCGAGGAGCCCGGCGGGGACGCCACGGTCAACCGCGCCTACGCCGGCCTCGGCGCCACCTTCGAGCTGTACCTCACGGCCTACCGGCGCGACTCCATCGACGGCAGCGGCCTGCCGCTGGACGCGACCGTGCACTACGACGAGAAGTACAACAACGCCTTCTGGAACGGCGAGCAGATGGTGTTCGGCGACGGCGACGGCGAGATCTTCCTGGACTTCACCATCCCGGTCGACGTCATCGGCCACGAGCTGACCCACGGCGTCACCCAGCACACCGCCAACCTGGCCTACTTCGGGCAGTCCGGCGCGCTCAACGAGTCGCTCTCCGACGTCTTCGGCTCGCTGATCAAGCAGTACACGCTCGGCCAGACCGCCACCGAGGCCGACTGGCTGATCGGCGCCGGGCTGCTCGCCCCGGGCGTCAGCGGCACCGCGCTGCGCTCCATGAAGGCCCCCGGCACGGCGTACGACGACGACGTGCTCGGCAAGGACCCGCAGCCGGCCACCATGGACCACTACGTCCACACCGGCAGCGACAACGGCGGCGTCCACATCAACTCCGGCATCCCCAACCACGCCTTCTACCTGGTCGCCACCGCACTCGGCGGCCACGCCTGGGAGAAGGCGGGACAGCTCTGGTACGACGTGCTGACCGGCGGCGAGCTGCACGAGGACGCGCAGTTCACGGACTTCGCCACGCTCACCGTGCGGGCCGCGCGGGAGCGGTACGGCGCCGACGGCGGCGAACTCGAGGCCGTGCGGAAGGCCTGGGAACAGGTAGGGGTGCGGACGCTGTAGTTCCGTACTAGACACGGACCATGCGGATTCGAGTGAGGCGCACAGGAGGGTTCGCGGGCATCGAGCGCCGCGCCGAGGTGGACGTCTCGGGGCGGCCCGACGCCCCGCAGTGGCGGGAGCTGGCCGAGCGGGCGCTGGCCGCCGGCAGGGCCGCGCCGCCGGCCGGGGTGCCCGACGGCTTCAGCTACGAGATCACCGTGGACGGCCGGACGGTGTACGCGGCCGATCCCCGGCTGACCGGGGAGCAGCGCGAGCTCATCTCCCGAGTGCTCAAGGAGGGCGCGTGAGGCCCTTTTCCCGCTCGGGCGTCGACTTCCGTTACCGACGGTGAGGATGGTCTCGCGCGTGGCGACGAACCCGATACCCCGGTTCCCGGCCGGCTTCCTGTGGGGCGTGTCCACCTCGGCCCACCAGATCGAGGGCGCGGTCGACCGGCGCGAGCCGTCCGTGTGGGACACGTTCTCGGCCGAGCCGGGACGGGTCAAGGACGGCTCGACGGCGGCGGTGGCCTGCGACCACTACCACCGCCACCGTGAGGACGTGGCACTGCTGGCCGGCCTCGGCGTGGACGCGTACCGCTTCTCCGTCTCCTGGCCCCGGGTGAACTCCCCCGGCGGCCTGGACTTCTACGACCGCCTGGTCGACGACCTGTGCGCGGCCGGCGTCCGCCCGGTCCCGACCCTCTTCCACTGGGACCTGCCGGCCCGGCTGGACTGGCTGGAGAGGGACACGGCCGCGCGGTTCGCCGACCACGTGTCGGTGGTCGCCGAACGCCTGGGCGACCGCGTGGCGAAGTGGATCACGCTCAACGAGCCCGCCGAGCACACCCTGCTCGGCCATGCCCTGGGCGTGCACGCACCGGGGAAGCGGCTGCTGTTCGACGCGCTTCCGGCCGCCCACCACCAACTGCTCGCCCACGGCCTGGCGGTCCGGGCGCTGCGCGCGGCCGGGGCCACGGACATCGGTATCGCCAACTCGCACGGGCCCGTCTGGCCGGCGTCCGGGGAGCAGGCGGACGTCGAGGCGGCCGGCTTCTACGACCTGCTGCTGCACCGCCTGTTCGCCGACCCGCTGCTGCTCGGCCGGTACCCCGAGGGGCTGGGCGAGCTGATGCCCGGTTCCGCCGAGCACGTCGACTCGGATCTGAAGGTCATCGCGGAGCCCCTGGACTGGTACGGCGTCAACTACTACGCCCCGACGCGGGTGGGCGCTCCGCGCGGCGAGGAGATCGAGTTCGGCGGTGTCGCCCTGCCCGCCGAACTGCCCTTCTCGGTACGGGAGATCGAGGACCGTCCGGTCACGGACTTCGGCTGGCCCGTGGCCCCGGAGGGGCTGACCGAGCTGCTGACCGGCTTCCGCGACCGCTACGGCGACCGGCTCCCGCCCGTCGTCATCACCGAGAACGGGTGCTCCTACGAGGGCCTCGACGACCAGGACCGCATCGCCTACCTGGACGGACACATCCGCGCCCTGCACCGGGCCCTGGAGGCGGGCGTGGACGTTCGCGGCTACTTCGTGTGGTCGCTGCTGGACAACTGGGAGTGGGCGGAAGGCCTCGCCCGCCGGTTCGGCCTGGTGCACGTCGACTACGAGACCCTGGAGCGCACCCCGAAGGCGTCCTACCGCTGGTTCCGGGACCTGCTGCGGGCCCAGCGGGGACCGGGGACGGGGGCCGTCGCGTCCCTCGTGCCGGACTGATCCCGTTCCGGGGCCGCCCAGGGCGCCGAGGCCGCCTGGAGTCGCGCTCCGGGGTCGCCGAAAAGCCCTACGGCGTTGTCACTCCCCCGTCGTACCCTGGAAGCGCGAGGCCGCCCACACTTGTGCGGCCGTGACGAGGAGGAACCGCAGGCCTTCAGCGCCGGCCCATGACTCAGACACCCGCAGCCAAGACCCCCGCGCAGGGGCAGGCCAGAGCACAGTTCACCGTCCCCGCCCAGCACCCCATGGTGACCGTCCTGGGGTCCGGCGACTCTCTCCTGCGCGTGATCGAGAAGGCCTTCCCGGGGGCCGACATCCATGTCCGGGGCAATGAGATCAGCGCGGTCGGCGATCCGGCGGACGTCGCCCTGGTCCAGCGCGTGTTCGACGAGATGATGCTGGTGCTCCGCACCGGGCAGCCGATGACGGAGGACGCAGTGGAACGCTCCATCGCCATGCTCAAGGCGAGCGAGAACGGCGAGAGCGACGGCCACGAGACCCCCGCCGAGGTCCTGACCCAGAACATCCTGTCCTCCCGCGGCCGCACGATCCGCCCCAAGACGCTCAACCAGAAGCGGTACGTCGACGCGATCGACAAGCACACGGTCGTCTTCGGCATCGGCCCCGCCGGTACCGGCAAGACCTACCTGGCCATGGCCAAGGCGGTGCAGGCCCTGCAGTCCAAGCAGGTCAACCGCATCATCCTGACCCGCCCGGCGGTCGAGGCCGGCGAGCGACTGGGCTTCCTGCCCGGCACGCTGTACGAGAAGATCGACCCGTACCTGCGCCCGCTGTACGACGCGCTGCACGACATGATCGACCCGGATTCCATCCCGCGTCTGATGGCGGCGGGGACGATCGAGGTCGCGCCGCTCGCCTACATGCGCGGCCGCACCCTCAACGACGCCTTCATCATCCTGGATGAGGCCCAGAACACCAGCCCCGAGCAGATGAAGATGTTCCTCACCCGGCTCGGCTTCGACTCGAAGATCGTCATCACGGGTGACGTCACCCAGGTGGACCTGCCCAACGGCCAGAAGTCCGGGCTGCGGCAGGTGCAGGAGATCCTGGAGGGGGTCGAGGACGTCCACTTCTCCTGGCTGTCGTCGCACGACGTCGTACGGCACAAGCTCGTGGGCCGTATCGTCGACGCGTACGAGAAGTACGACAGCAAGCACGGCACCGAGAACGGCGCGCCCAGGACCGGCGGCCACGGCAGGGCCGGGCACGCGCACGGACACGGGCACAAGGGGAAGTAGACCAGCACCACCATGTCGATCGACGTCAACAACGAGTCGGGAAGCGAGGTCGACGAGCGGGCGATCCTCGACATCGCCCGCTACGCACTCACCCGGATGCGCATCCACCCGCTCTCCGAGCTCTCGGTGATCGTCGTGGACGCCGACGCCATGGAGCAGCTGCACGTCCAGTGGATGGACCTGCCGGGGCCCACGGATGTCATGTCCTTCCCCATGGACGAGCTGCGGCCGCCGTCCAAGGACGACGACGAGCCCCCGCAGGGCCTCCTCGGCGACATCGTGCTGTGTCCCGAGGTCGCCGCGAAGCAGGGTGCCGAGGCCCCGACGCAGCACTCCATGGACGAGGAGCTCCAGCTGCTCACCGTCCACGGCGTGCTGCACCTGCTCGGCTACGACCACGAGGAGCCGGACGAGAAGGCCGAGATGTTCGGTCTGCAGGCAGCGATCGTGGACGGCTGGCGCGCGGAGCGGGGCCTGCGCGGCCCGTCCCCGGCGCCCACCGTCTCGTAAGCCCGCCCATGAGCCCTCAGATCGTCGTCGGCGCGATCGCGCTCGTCGTCGCCGCCTGGCTCGCCGCCTGCGCGGAGGCGGGCCTGGCACGGGTGTCCAGCTTCCGTGCCGAGGAGGCCGTGAAGTCGGGCCGCCGCGGCAGCGCCAAGCTGGCCCAGGTCGCCGCCGACCCGACCCGCTACCTCAACCTGGCGCTGCTGGTGCGCGTGACCTGCGAGATGGCGGCGGCGGCGCTGGTCACCTACGCCTGTCTGGAGGCGTTCTCCGGCACGGCCCAGGCGCTCGTCGTCGCCATCGCGGTCATGGTGCTCGTCTCGTACGTGGCCGTCGGGGTCTCCCCGCGCACCATCGGCCGCCAGCACCCGCTGAACACGGCGACCGTGGCGGCATACGCGCTGGTGCCGCTCGCCCGGGTGCTGGGCCCGATCCCGTCGCTGCTGATCCTCATCGGCAACGCGCTGACCCCCGGCAAGGGGTTCCGGCGCGGCCCGTTCGCCTCCGAGGCGGAACTGCGCGCCCTGGTCGACCTGGCCGAGCAGGAG
Organism: Streptomyces sp. NPDC001292; assembly: GCF_042896465.1. Taxonomy (NCBI): domain Bacteria; kingdom Bacillati; phylum Actinomycetota; class Actinomycetes; order Kitasatosporales; family Streptomycetaceae; genus Streptomyces; species Streptomyces sp. NPDC001292. Next base: position 248,047 of record NZ_JBIAXG010000001.1, on the reverse strand, counting down.
TCGCTGATCGAGGACGAGGAGCGGCGCATGGTGCACTCGGTCTTCGAACTCGGGGACACCCTCGTGCGCGAGGTCATGGTGCCGCGCACCGACCTGGTGGTGATCGAGCGGTACAAGACCATCCGCCAGGCCCTCACGCTGGCGCTGCGCTCCGGCTTCTCGCGGATTCCGGTCACCGGCGAGAGCGAGGACGACATCGTCGGGATCGTCTATCTGAAGGACCTGGCCCGCAAGACGCACATCAACCGGGACGCCGAGAGCGAGCTGGTGTCGACGGCGATGCGTCCGGCCGTCTTCGTTCCGGACACGAAGAACGCCGACGACCTGCTGCGCGAGATGCAGAAGCAGCGCAACCACGTCGCCGTCGTCATCGACGAGTACGGCGGCACGGCCGGCATCGTCACCATCGAGGACATCCTCGAGGAGATCGTCGGCGAGATCACCGACGAGTACGACCGTGAGCTGCCGCCGGTGGAGCCGCTCGGCGACGACCGCTACCGCGTCACCGCGCGCCTGGACATCACGGACCTGGGCGAGCTGTACGGCCTGGAGGAGTACGACGACGAGGACGTGGAGACGGTCGGCGGGCTGCTCGCCAAGGCCCTGGGCCGGGTTCCCATCGCGGGCGCGTCGTCGGTCGTGGAGCTGCCCGACGGCCGGGAGCTGCGGCTGACGGCGGAGGCCGCGGCCGGCCGCCGGAACAAGATCGTGACCGTGCTCGCGGAGCCGGTGGGCCCGGCGGCGCCCACCGGGGACGGGAAGGGGAAGCCGGAATGAGTCCCGAGGAGCTGCGCGCCCTGTGCCTGTCGTTCAACGCGGTGGTGGAGGACTTCCCCTTCAACCCGGAGACCTCGGTGTTCAAGGTCAAGGGCAAGCTGTTCGCCCTGTCGGCCCTGGACTCCCGCCCGCTGAAGGTCAACCTCAAGTGCGACCCGGAGGACGCGATCCGGCTGCGCGCCGAGTACGAGGGCCTGATCGTCCCCGGCTGGCACATGCACAAGCGCCACTGGAACACGGTCACGGTCGACGCCGGGCTCCCGGACCGCCTGGTCCGCGAACTCGTCGAGGACTCCTACGACCTGGTCGTGGCGGGCCTGCCCCGCGCGGACCGGCTCCGTCTCGACCGGGCGTGAGCACCCGGACTCCGCGGCCGCCGGGGTGATCTCGGCGGCCGCCGGGGCGGCTCCTATGCTCGGGGCATGAACGAGACCAACGCGCTTGATCCCGAGGACCTCAAGATCGTCACTCTGGCCCGTTCGGCCCGGGCCCGCAACGGTGTGCCGGAAGGCGCGGCCGTACGCGACGAGACGGGGCGCACGTACGTCGCCGGGTCGGTGCACCTCGCCTCACTGAAGCTGAGCGCCCTCCAGACGGCGGTGGCGATGGCCGTCGCGTCCGGGGCGACGTCGTTGGAGGCGGCGGCGGTGGTCAGCGAGGCGGAGGGGATCGCCCCGGAGGACCGGGCCGCCGTACGGGACCTGGGCGGCGCCGAAACACCGGTACTGCTGGCCGGACCGGACGGCGCCGTCCGGCTCACCCTGCCGGCGGGCGAGAACGGCTGAGGTCCGCCGGGCGGGCTCTGGTGGCGGGCCGCACATGGTCGCGCGGTGCGGGTCAGTCGCTGGGCGGTGGCCTCGGCGGCACTTGGTGCGCACCGCGCTGACGCTGGTGGTCGTGGGCGCCCTCTCGGCCGTCCTCGTCAACCAGGCAGCGGGACCGCGCCAGGCTGGGCCTCGTCGACTGAGGACGCGTGTGCAGCCGGGGCTCGTGGATCAGGGACAATGGGCGCCATGAGCGTTCGCACCCAGTCATCCGAGCAGTCCGTCGAAGCTGCCCATCGGGCGGGCTTCGCCTGCTTCGTGGGCCGCCCCAACGCGGGCAAGTCCACCCTCACGAACGCTCTGGTCGGGCAGAAGGTGGCGATCACCTCGAACCGGCCGCAGACGACGCGGCACACCGTGCGGGGCATCGTCCACCGCCCGGACGCGCAGCTGATCCTGGTGGACACGCCGGGGCTGCACAAGCCGCGCACGCTGCTGGGGGAACGGCTCAACGACGTCGTACGGACCACCTGGGCCGAGGTCGACGTGATCGGCTTCTGCTTGCCGGCCGACCAGAAGATCGGGCCCGGTGACCGGTTCATCGCGAAGGAACTGGCGGGGATCAAGAAGACGCCCAAGGTCGCGATCGTCACGAAGACGGACCTGGTGGACTCCAAGGCACTCGCCGAGCAGCTGATCGCGATCGACCGGCTGGGCGAGGAGCTGGGGATCACCTGGGCGGAGATCGTGCCGGTGTCGGCGACGGCGAACAAGCAGGTGGACCTGCTGGCCGACCTGCTGGTCCCGCTGCTGCCCGAGGGGCCCGCGCTCTACCCCGAGGGCGACCTCACGGACGAGCCCGAGCAGGTCATGGTGGCCGAGCTGATCCGGGAGGCGGCGCTGGAGGGTGTGCGGGACGAGCTGCCGCACTCCATCGCCGTGGTGGTGGAGGAGATGCTGCCTCGCGAGGACCGCCCGGCGGACAAGCCGCTGCTCGACATCCACGCCAACGTGTTCATCGAGCGGCCGAGCCAGAAGGGCATCATCATCGGGCCCAAGGGGAAGCGGCTGAAGGAGGTCGGGATCAAGTCCCGTAAGCACATTGAGGCGTTGCTGGGGACGCCGGTGTTTCTCGACCTTCATGTGAAGGTCGCCAAGGACTGGCAACGCGACCCCAAGCAGCTGCGCCGCCTCGGCTTCTGACGACTCGGTGAGCAGGGCCCCTCTCCCCCGGGGCTCCGCCCCCGCGGCCCCCCGCTTTCCCACCCACCCGCCCGACTCGGTGGGGTGAGATGGTCCCGCCCCGGGGCTCCGCCACCTGCACCCCGCGTTGTCACCCGCCCGACTCGGTGGATTGAAAGTTCCGGGCCCGGGGCTCCGCCCCAGACCCCGGCGGGGGCTCCACCCCTGCGCCTCCGCTTTGCCCACCCGCTCACCCGACTCGGTTGGCCGAACCGGTGCCTCCTTCGGAGTTCCTCGGCTGCTTCACCGTGCTGGGCCGTGGGCTCTCCGCTCACCGAGTCGGGTGGGTGGCTGTCAGCGCAAGGCCCGTAGGGCCTCCTTCGCTTCCTTTGCGTTCAGGTTGATGAAGATGGGGGTGACGTTCAGGGGTGTGGTGTAGGAGCGGATGGTTCGGGGGCCGCGCAGGGTTCGGGCGTGGGTCACGTCGTGCCAGGTGCCTGGGGGGAGGTGGATGGAGCGGCTGGGGGCGTCGGCCAGTTGGGGGGCCGCCAGGATCGCGGGGCCCAGCATCCACTCGTCGGTGATCGTGTACGCCTGCTCGTCGTGCGGGAAGTCGAAGAAGAGCGGGCGCATGATCGGGTCGCCGGTGCGCAGCGTGTGCCGGACCTGGTCCCGGAGGTAGGGGGCGAGGCGGCCGTGGCGGGCGATGGCCTCGCGGTAGAGGGCGGCGGTCTGCGCGTCGTACGCCACCTTTTTGCCGGTCGTCGCGTCGACGGTGGCGACGGGGGACGTGGAGGCGTACATGAGCGGCATCAGTGACGCGGCCTGGGCCCAGCGGACCAGTACCTGCTTGGTGGGGGCGGGCTGACCGCTGGAGCCGCCGATCATGTCGGTGGTGACGAAGGGATAGCCGATGGTGGAGACGGCGAGGTTCTGCGTGACGGCGGCCCGCAGGGAGTTCCAGCCGGTGCCCTTGTCCAGCTGGCGGGTGACGAACCCGGCCCGGTGGGCGGTGGTGTCCCAGTGGACGCGGATGCCGACGCCCTGGAGGTCGAACTCGTCGGCGAGCCGGGCGCCGAGGCGCTGGTAGTCGGTGGGTTCGTAACCCGGGCGGGGAGCGCACCGCTCGTCGAAGAAGCGGGTGTCGAACTTCAGCCCGTCGACGCCGTAGGTGCTCATCAGGCTGCCGAGCCGGCCCACGTACCAGGTCCTGGCCTCCGGGTTGGCGAGGTCGACGATGCCGGCGGTGCCGTTCCACCAGGTGACCCGGCACGGCTCGGCGGGGTCGGCGGCGGCGCCGAGCAGATAGCCGTGGTCGGCGGCGTACTGGTACTGGTCGGAGTCCAGGTTGATCCACAGGGTCACCCAGAGGCCGAGGTCGAAGCCGAGGTCGTGGATCCGGCGGGACATCGCCCTGGGGTCCGGGTAGGCCTTCGGGTCAAAGGTCATGTTCCCGTAGTCGGACTCCCACTTGTCGTCGAGCTGGAGCGTGTGCCCGGTGATCCCGTGGTCGTGCAGGTCCTGGGCGTAGCCGACGAGCCCCGCCTGATCGACGCGGGTGTAGAACTGCGCCCAGGAGTTCCACACCGGCTCGGCGTACTGCCGGTGGGTGGCGTCGCTCTTGGCCGGCTTGCCCACGACGCCGACGTAGTCGCGGTAGACCTCCAGCGGCGTGGACTCGACGAAGACCGTGGCCCGGTAGGGGTCCGCGGACTCGATGTCGAAGCGGCCGAGGCCGTCCTCGTCCTGGTTGATCGCCACGTTCATGACGTGCCCGGTGTCCACGTGCAGTCCGGCAGCCGAGGAGGTGTACCAGAACGGGTCGACCATGTAGTAGGAGGCGGGCCCGAAGGCCGGGTCGGCGACCTGCCCGCTGTCGAGCGGCCAGGGCTGGTCGGTGGCGGGTCCGCCGTGCGGGGTCTGGGTCTCGCCGTGGCCGTACCAGTGGCCGGAGGACGGCAAGTCGTAGGCGAGGCCGAGACGTTCGGGGGCGGTTCCCAGGACCTGCCAGTCGAGCCGGTAGCGGTCGGCGGACGGGGTGAGCCGGGCCCGTACGGTGGCACCGGCCGTCGTCGTGGCGGCGGTGAGGGTGAGCGTGCCGTTCCGCCAGGTCCAGTCGGTGACTCGGGTGGCGTGCTGCCATCCGCCGGCGGTCTGGAAGCGCAGCGCGCCGGTGTCACCGCCCGCGGCGGCCAGAACCGTGCCGCCCGAACGGGCCGTCGTCAAAGAGAGTTGATCTCTCGTCACCCGAATTGTGTAACCGGGGGTGGTGCGGCTCGCCGGTACGGTCAAGGTGAGTTGACCCGCGGACTGGGTGAACCGGGGCGCGTGCCGGTCGGGGCCGGGCCCGGTCCGTGCCCGCGCCTGGGCCGGTTCCGGCGCGGTCAACGCGACGGGCAGCGCGAGGACAAGGCCGGAAGCGGCGAGGAGCAGTCCGGGTCTGCGTGATGGTCTGCGCACGACGCATGTCCTTCGACGGAGGGAGTCAGGAGGCCGGAGGCTGCTTGCCTCATCGTGTTCGGTCGCGCCGATGATCGGGCGGCGGACGTCACCTGTCAACGACGTTCCCGGCCGAGACACCGTGGCGGAATGCGCCGAATCCGCCCCGTCCGCCGGGGCGGTCGGCTCGGCGCTCGGTCGCGGCGCCGGTCACGCCGGCCTGCGGAACCCGATGGTCGGCACGGCCCGGCGCCGCGGCCACGGCTCGACGCTCGCCTCGGGAACCAGGTCCTCCAGGAACGCGTACCGCCGCAGGGCCGCCGGGTCCTGGCCCTGTACCGACTGGACCCGGCGCCACCAGGCGGCGATCTCGGACCAGCCGGGGGCCGACAGGGAGCCGCCGAACTCCTGCACGGACAGGGCGGCGGTGAGGCCGGCGAAGGCGAGGCGGTCGGCCAGCGGCCAGCCGGCCAGGGTGCCGGTGACGAAGCCGGCCACGAAGACGTCGCCCGCGCCGGTCGGGTCCAGGGCCTCCACCGCGATGGCGGGCACCTCGGCGCTTTCCCCCGTGCGCCGGTCGACCGCGTAGGCGCCCTCGGAGCCGAGGGTGACCACCGCGAGCGGTACGAACGCGGTCAGCGCGTGCGCGGCGGCGCGCGGGCAGTCGGTGCCCGTGTAGCGCATCGCCTCCTCGGCGTTGGGCAGGAACGCCTCGCAGTGCTCCAGGTCGGACAGGCCCGCCAGGTCCCAGGCGCCGGTGTCGTCCCAGCCGACGTCCCCGAAGATGCGCGTGCCCTCGCTCGCGGCCTGTGCGATCCAGGAAGAGCGCCGGCCCGGCGTCAGCGAGGCCACGGCGGCACGCGCGCGAGGCCGGCACTCCGGGACGCCCTCCTGGAGGAACACGGCCTCCGGGGGCGGCTCGTGGCCGTGCGAGACCATGGTGCGCTCGCCCTCGTACGCCATGGATACGGTGACCGGCGAGTGCCAGCCGGGCACGGTGCCGGACGGGGACAGGTCGATGCCCTCGCCCTGTTCCAGCGCGTCCCAGCAGTAGTCGCCGTAGTGGTCGTCGCCGAAGGCCGCCGCCAGGGAGGTCCGCAGTCCCAGGCGGGCCAGCGCGGTCGCCATGTTGGCCACCCCGCCGGGGCTCGACCCCATCCCGCGCGCCCAGGACTCGGTCCCGCGCACCGGGGCGGAGTCGAGTCCGGTGAAGATGATGTCGAGGAAGACGGTGCCCGTGAGGTACACGTCCCAGGGCGGGTCGTCCGCCGAGCGCAGTCGGGCCAGCGGGTCGACCTGGGGAGCGACGTGGGCGTGCGGCGCCCCGACGATGTACTCCCGGTCCTCCGGGTACTCCGGTCCCGCTCCGGCGGACGTGTTGGACGCGGTCACGGTGCGCTCCCTGAGGTGTGCTGGTCCGGCCAGTGTGCACCAGAGCGCCGACGACACGTCGGCGCTCACGCCGGGGAGCGGCGGCCGCGCCTACCGGCGGGGGTCGCCGGGGCGGCCCAGCCCGGTTCGGCGACGCGCATCGCCGCCGCGTCGTCCCGGTCCCGCAGACGGCCGTCGTCCCGGTCCCGCAGACGGCCGTCGTCCTCGGCCCTGCGGCGGTGCAGGAAGGCCAGCCTGTCCCGGTCGAGTTCGACGCCGAGACCGGGGGCGTCGGGTACGGCGATCCGGCCGCCGTCGAAGGCGAGCCGTTCGGTCAGGACGTCCTCCGACTGCCAGGGGTAGTGGGTGTCGCAGGCGTGGTGGAGGCCGGGCACGCATAGACGCCATCCACGTATGGGAACGGAGCTTGGAAATGCGAATGTGCTCCGTCAACGGACCTGCGGGGGATCGCCGTTGGCCGCCCGCAAACCCCAGACACCAAAAAAACCCGCATGCGCCGGGCGCACAGGGCGCCCGGCGCATGCGGGAGACGGATTCGGCGGGACTTACGGGAACTCGTACGCCTCGACCTCGGCGAGGTACCGCCGGCGCCGCTCCTCGTCGTGCTCGAGGAAGGAGGCGAGGAAGGAGTTGCGGGCCAGTTCGCGCAGCCGGTCCTCGCCCAGGCCAAGGGTGTCGCGCACGGCGTCGAAGTTATCGCCGACATAACCGCCGAAGTAGGCCGGGTCGTCGGAGTTGACCGTGCACAGCAGACCGGCGTCCAGCATGGCGGGCAGCGGATGGGCCGCCAGCGTGTCGACCGCGCGGAGGCGGACGTTCGACAGGGGGCACAGGGTCAGCGGGATCCGGTCGCGCACCAGGCGGGCGACCAGCTCGGGGTCCTCCACGCAGCGCAGCCCGTGGTCGACACGCTCGACGCCGAGCACGTCGAGGGCCTGCGCGATGTACTCCGGCGGACCCTCCTCGCCGGCGTGCGCCACGCGCCGCAGCCCGAGGGCGGCGGCGGCCTCGTACACCTCGCGGAACTTCGCCGGCGGGTGACCCGCCTCGGCCGAGTCCAGCCCGATCCCCGCGATCCGGTCGAGGTACGGCTTGGCGGCCTCGAGCGTCTCCATGGCCGACTCGACGGACTCGTCGCGCAGGAAGCACATGATCAGCCGGGTCGAGACGCCGTGCTTCTCCGCTCCCCCACTCTCGGCTTCGCTCGAGCGGGGGGACCCCCACCGGCCCAGCGCCCGCCACAGCCCGTCGACGACCGTGCCCATGCCGACGCCCCGGGACAGGTGGGCCTGCGGGTCGAAGAAGATCTCCGCGTGCCGCACGCCCTGCGCGGCGGCCCGCGCGAGATAGGCGTCGGCCAGGTCCTCGAAGTCCCGCTCGGTGCGCAGGACGGCCATGAGCTCGTAGTACAGGTTCAGGAAGGACTGGAGGTCCTCGAACCGGTAGGCCTCGCGGAGCGCGTCGGTGTCCGCGTACGGCAGCTCGACGCCGTTGCGCGCGGCCAGCTCGAAAGCGAGCTCGGGCTCCAGGGTGCCTTCGATGTGGAGGTGCAGTTCGGCTTTCGGCAGAGGCATCGGAACATCGTACGACCTGGTCAGCGGCGTTTCGGAACCGGCACCCTGAGCAGGTCGTGCGCCACGGTCAGCTCGCCGTCGAACCCTGCCGCCCGCGCCTGCCGCTCGAATTCTCCCCCGGATTCCGTCCGGGAGGTGCCCCCCGGAGCGGTGTACCGCTGGCTGAAGTGGGTGAGCACCAGATGCCGCACGCCGGCGTCCCGCGCCGCCCGTGCCGCCTGACCGGCCGTCAGGTGACCGTGTTCGACGGCCAGTCGTTCGTCCTCGTCGAGGAAGGTCGACTCGATGACCAGCATGTCGCAGCCCTCGGCGAGCGCGTGCACGCCCTCGCACAGCCGGGTGTCCATGACGAACGCGAACCGCTGTCCGCGCCGCACCTCGCTGACGGCCTCCAGCGGGACCCCGTCCAGGGAGCCCTCGCGCTGGATGCGGCCCACGTCCGGGCCCTTGATCCCGTGCGCGGCGAGCCGCTCGGGCAGCATGCGGCGCCCGTCCGGCTCGACGAGCCGGTAGCCGAAGGACTCCACGGGGTGGGAGAGCCGGCGGGCCTCGAGGGTGTACGCCGGGGTCGTCGCGAGAACGCCGTCGGCGTCGACCGGGGCCTCGGTGATCCCGACCGTCTCGCGGTAGGCGGTGGCGTAGCGCAGGCGGTCGAAGAAGCGCCTGCCCGAACGCGGGTAGTGGGCGGTGATCTCGTGCGGCACCTGGTCGAGGTTGATCCGCTGGATCACCCCGGCCAGGCCGAGGCTGTGGTCGCCGTGGAAGTGGGTGACGCAGATCCGGTTCAGGTCGTGCGCCGCGACCCCGGCGCGCAGCATCTGGCGCTGGGTGCCCTCGCCGGGGTCGAACAGGATGCCCTCGCCGTCCCAGCGCAGCAGATAGCCGTTGTGATTGCGGTGCCGGGTGGGCACCTGGCTGGCCGTGCCGAGGACGACCAGTTCACGTACGGACACGACGGCCTACCCGGGGGGCCACTCGAGGCCGCGGCCGCCGAGGACGTGGGCGTGGGCGTGCCAGACGGTCTGGCCGGCGCCGGAGCCGGTGTTGAACACGATGCGGTAGCTGTCCAGCTTGTCCTCGTCGGCGATCGCCTGTGTCTCACGCAGGACGTCCGCGGCGAGTCCGGGGGCCTCGGCGGCGAGGACGGCGGCGTCCTTGTAGTGCGCCTTGGGGATCACCAGGACGTGGGTGGGCGCCTGGGGGTTGATGTCTCGGAAGGCGACGGTCGTCTCCGTCTCGCGGACGATCGTGGCCGGGACATGTCCCGCGACGATCTTGCAGAACAGGCAGTCGCCCTGGGGTTCCCCTGCCATGCGGTGCTCCTCACGCCGGGTTGATCGAGTACGGGGGCATGGTATCCAGGGCGAGCGGATCCGGCCGGGCCCGGGGACCGCCGCCCCCGGACGGTCACGGCAGGGACGGCGGTGTCTTCGCGGGCGTCTCCTGGAGCGCCTCCAGCGCCAGGCGGATCGCCTCGTCCAGTTGGACGTCGCGGCCCGCCGCGTGGTCCTGCGGGCGTTGCGCCACCTCGATGTCCGGGTCCACCCCGTGGTTCTCCACGCCCCATTCGTAACCCTCCAGCCAGAAGGCGTACTTGGGCTGGGTGATGAGTGTGCCGTCGACCAGGCGGTAGCGGCTGTCGATGCCGATCACACCGCCCCAGGTACGGGTGCCGACGACCGGCCCGATGCCCAGTGCCTTGATGGCCGCGTTGACGATGTCGCCGTCGGAGCCGGAGAACTCGTTGGCGACGGCGACGACCGGGCCGCGGGGCGCGTCGAGCGGGTAGCTCTCCGGCCGCATCCCGCGCGGCAGGTCCCAGCCGACGATCCGCCGGGCCAGCTTCTCCACCACGAGTTGGGAGGTGTGGCCGCCGCGATTCTCGCGCACGTCGACGACGAGTCCTTCGCGGGCCACCTCCACGCGCAGGTCGCGGTGGATCTGCGCCCAGCCGGGGGCCTGCATGTCCGGTACGTGCAGGTAGCCGAGGCGGCCGCCGGACCGCTCGTGGACGTAGGCCCTGCGGTCGGCCACCCACGCGTGGTAACGCAGGGGCTCCTCGTCGGCGACGGGGACCACGACGGCGTGCCGCGGGTCGCCCCCGCCGGCCGGCAGGACGGTCAGTTCGACCGGCCTGTCCGCCGTGCCGACCAGCAGCGGGCCGGGTCCGGTCACCGGGTCGACCGGGCGGCCGCCGACCGCGACGATCGCGTCCCCGGCGCGCACCGCGACGCCGGGCGCGGCGAGCGGGCTGCGCGCGTCCGGGTCGGAGGTCTCCGAGGGCAGGATCCGGTCGATGCGCCAACTGCCGTCCTGGTGCAGGGAGATGTCCGCACCGAGCAGCCCCTGCCGGGTGCTGCCGTGCCCGAAGCCGCCCGGCGGCATGACGTAGGCGTGGGAGGTGCCCAGCTCGCCGTGCACCTCCCACAGCAGGTCGACCAGGTCGTCATGGGTGGCGATCCGGTCCAGGACGGGCCGGTAGCGGTCGAGGACGCCGTCCCAGTCGACGCCGCCCATGTCCGGCCGCCAGAAGTGGTCCCGCATGATGCGACCGGTCTCCTCGTACATCTGCCGCCACTCGGCGGCCGGGTCGACGGTCTGCCGGACCCGGCCGAGGTCGACGGTGATGTTGGAGTCGCTGTCCTCGTCGCCGGAGGCGCGCCGGTCGCTGGGCACGACCTTGAGCTTGCCGTCCGTCCACAGCAGGACCCGCTTGCCGTCGCCGCTGACCGCGAAGTGGTCGGCGTCGGCGGCGAGGTGCTCGATGCGCTGCTGGAGAAGGTCGTAGCGCTCCAGTTCGGTCTTCGGGTCGGGGTCGTCGGGTGTGGCGCGGGAGGCGCCGAGGACTCCGCGCACCGGGTGCCTGAGCCAGAGCACGCCGTCCTTGGCGGCGCGCAGGTTGGAGTAGCGGGCGGCCTCGACCGGGAACGGCACTATGCGGTCGGCCAGGCCGTCCAGGTCGATCCGGGTCGTCGGGATGCCCTCGCTGTCCGGGGTCTCCTCCTTGTCGGGCGCCTCGAAGGGCCGGCCGTGCCGCTGCGGGCCGAACGGCGAGGGGGTCGCCGCGGCGAGCGTGATCAGGTGCGGGCGGGAGCTCTCGACGAACGCCAGGTCGAAGACGTGCTCGTCGTAGACCGGGTCGAAGGAGCGGTGGGAGAGGAAGGCGAGGTGCTTGCCGTCGAGGGTGAAGGCGGGCGCGTGGTCGCGGAAGCGCAGCGGGGTCGCCTCGGTGACCGACAGGTCGGTGGTGTTGGCGAGGCGGAGCTGGCTGAGTGGGCGCGGGCCGGGGTGCGACCAGGCCAGCCAGGCGGAGTCGGGCGAGAAGGCGAGGTCGCCGACGTCCCCGTGCTCGCTGCGGTCGACCTCGCGCACCTCGCCGCTCTCGCGTTCGACGAGCAGCAGCCGGCCGTCGTGCGAGGCGACGGCCACGCGGCTGCCGTCGGGGGCGGTGGCGAGTTCCAGGACGCGGCCGAGCTGCCCGGCGCCCAGCCGGCGCGGGGTCGCGCCGGGCGCGAGGCCGGTGGCGGGCGCGAACTCCAGGGCGTCGTCGCCCTCGGCGTCCGTCACCCACACCACCCACTCCTCGCCCTCGGCGCGGAAGGTGCGCGGCAGCCGGGTGCGTACGCCGGGCTCGGCGGCGAGCGCGCGGGCAGGACCGGAGCGGTGGGTGACCCAGTGGACGGCGCCGCGCACGGCGACCGCGCTGCCGCGTGCGGTGTGGTCGGGGGCCGCCGAGCCGAACCAGTGGGAGGCGTTCACCGGATACGGCTGGAGGTCCACGCGCGGCCCGCCGAGCCGGACGTCGATCCGGCGCGGCTCGGCGGCGTCCAGGTCGTCCAGCAGCCAGAGTTCACCGGCGCTGGAATAGACGACCCGAGTGCCGTCGGTGGCCGCGTGCCTGGCGTAGAAACCTCCCCCACCCCCGGCTTCGCTCGAGCGGGAGGTGCCCCCAATCGGGGTGTGCCGGCGCAGGTCCGAGCCGTCGGCGAGGGAGGAGTACAGCGCGCCGGTGCCCTCGTGGTCGGAGAGGAACGCGATCCTCTCCCCCACCCACAGCGGGTACTCGAGGTTGCCGTCCAGGTCCTCGTGCAGCCGGACGAACTCCCCGGTGTGCTCACGGTCGATCCACAGCTTGCCCGCCGTGCCGCCCCGGTACCGCTTCCACCATGCCGCCTCGCGGCCCATCGGCGCGGACAGCAACACGGTGTGGGGGCCGTACGCCACGTCGCCGACGGGCCCGTACGGCAGGGTGGTGGCCGGTCCGCCGTCGAGCGGGACGGCGCGCGCCCAGGTGCGGCGCAGGCTGGCCTGGCCCTGGGCGCTGATCGCGAGGACCTCGCCGTCCGGGGTCCAGCCGCGCACCTGGGTCTTCGAACTCCCCCAGTACGTCAGGCGCTTGGCGGGACCGCCGGCGACCGGGGCGATGTGCGCCTCGGGTGCGCCGTCACGGGTGGAGGTCCAGGCGACGAGAGTGCCGTCGGGCGAGATACGGGGATGGTTCGCCGGCACGTTGTCGGCGCTGACCCGCCAGGCCCTGCCGCCGTCCAGCGGCGCGAGCCACACGTCGTCCTCGGCGGTGAAGGCGACCAACTCGCCGCGCAGATGCGGGAACCGGAGGTACGCGGAGGAAGCAGACGATACGGACGACACGGGCGACGGAGACGATGCGGGCTGAGTCACGTGATCACCCTACGCAGGGGCGGCGGCCACGGACAGGGGGCGGATGGCTTCCCCGGCACGCGAACCGGCAGCGGTGCGGCCTCACTTGCCACGTACGGGCCAGCAGGTGGGATCGCCCTGGCACCAGATCGTCCGCGTGACGGTCACCGTGACCCCCGGCTCCGGCTGCCCGTGGGTCGGCCGGTAGGTGACGGCCGGCCGGAACGTCGGACCGGTCGTGGCGTCGCAGTCGCCGAGGCCGCGCACGTGGAACCACACCCTGCCGCCCACCTTGGCGGTCAGGTCCCCGCGCACGCAGGCTCCGTCGACGGCCCGGGTGACCTTCCCGGTGACGGTGATCTTCCGGCCGTCCTTCGTCTGCCCCTGGCAGTCCACGGAGACCACGGTGGTCTCGGACGCGGACGGCGTCGGGTTCCCCGCCGTGCGGGTCCGGCCGCCGTCGTCCCTGCCCGTGCAGCTGAGCCAACTCACCGAAGCATGCCGCCGGTTCAACTCCGCCGTCGCCGTCCTGTCGGTCGTGTACGCCGCCGACGCGGCGCTGAGCCCGCCGGGATCACATGCGACGGCCCCGCCCGCGGCGACCACCGCGAGCACCGCCACGGCCCTCACCCGCCGCCCGTGCGACAGGTGCCGAATCCGCCTCAATGCCCCCATGTACGGCAGCCTGCCACCGCCGCGCCCGGGGCGGTAGAGCGCATACGGCCACGCGCGCGCCGCGCGCCAGCACTCATTCGGCCGGCCGCGGGGCGTGCCCTGCCGGTCAGGACCAGCGGCCGGTACGGCCCAGCAGCAGGGCGGCCGCCGCCGTACCGGCGGTCGAGGTGCGCAGCACGGTGGGGCCGAGCACGTACGCCTTCGCCCCCGCGTCCCGGAACTGCGCCAACTCCTCGGGGGAGACCCCGCCTTCGGGGCCGACGACCAGCACGATCTCGCCCTGTGCGGGGAGTTCGGCGGTGGCCAGGCGTTCCTCGCCGCTCTCGTGGAGCACGGCGGCGAAGTCGGCTCCGGCCAGAAGTGCCGCAACCTGCTTGGTCGTCGCCGCGTCCGCGACCTCGGGGAAGCGCACCCTGCGGGACTGCTTGCCGGCCTCGCGGGCGGTCGAGCGCCACTTGCCGAGCGCCTTCAGACCCCGATCGCCCTTCCACTGCGTGATGCAGCGGGACGCGGCCCACGGCACGATCGCGTCCACGCCGACCTCGGTCATGGTCTCCACGGCGAGTTCGCCGCGGTCGCCCTTGGGCAGGGCCTGGACGACGGTGATACGGGGGGACTCCGGCGGTTCCTCGACGAGGGCCGCCAGGTCCGCGATCACCAGCCGGTCCTTGCCCTCGGCGGCCTTGACCACGCCCTCGATCCAGCGACCGCGGCCGTCGGTGAGCACCACGTCCTCGCCCGGCCGCAGCCGCTTGACCGAGACCGCGTGCCGCCCCTCGGGGCCGTCCAGCACGAACTCCGTTGTGATGCCCTTCAGTTCGTCCACGACGAACACCGGCGCGGTCATCGCGCGTCACCTCCTGCCGCCAAACCGGCCGCCAACGCCGCGCGTGCCGCGTCGAGTTCGGCGACCAGCACCTCCACCAGCTGCCCGGCGGGCAGGTCGCGGGCCATCCGGTGGCCCTGGCCCGCCCACAGCGCCATGCCCTGCGCGTCATTCGCCTTGGCGGCCGCCTTGCGCAGCGGGGCGGTGAGGTGGTGGACCTCCGGGTAGGCGGCGGGCGCGTACGGGCCGTGCTCCCGCATGAAGCGGTTGACCAGTCCGCGGGCCGGCCGCCCGGAGAACGCCCGGGTCAGCTCCGTACGCGGGAACACCGGGTCGGTCAGTGCCTGCTTGTGCAGGTCGTGCGCGCCGGACTCCGGGGTGGCGAGGAAGGCCGTGCCGAGCTGGGCGGCGCCGGCGCCCGCCGCGAGCACGGCGGCGATCTGGCTGCCGCGCATGATGCCGCCCGTGGCGATGATCGGCAGGGCGACCGTCTCACGGATCTGCGCGACGAGCGAGAGCACGCCGATCCCGGCGCCGTCCCGCTCCGGCAGGTCGCGGTGGGTGCCCTGGTGGCCGCCGGCCTCCACGCCCTGGGCGATCACCGCGTCCGCGCCCGACCGGTCCACGGCGAGCGCCTCCTCGGCGGTGGTGGCGGTGGCGAAAACGAAGGTGCCGACCCGGTGCAGGGAGTCCACGACCTCGCGGGCGGGCACGCCGAAGTGGAAGGAGACCACCGGCACCGGGTTGTCCAGGAGCACGGCGAGCTTGGCGTCGTAGCCGTCGTCGCGTCCGGAGTCCGGATCGCCGAGTTCGGTCTCGTACCAGCCGGGTTCGCCGGCGAGCTGGTGGGCGTAGAGGTCGACGGCGCCGGTCTCGGCGCTCTCCGGCTGCGGCATGAACACGTTGACGCCGAAGGGGCGGGCGGTCAGACCGCGCAGCTGCTTGATCTCCTGGTACATGCCGTCGGCGGTCTTGTAACCGGCGGCGAGGAACCCGAGTCCGCCGGCATCAGACACCGCCGCGGCGAGCGGCGGCACCGCGGGCCCGCCCGCCATCGGCGCCTGCACGATCGGGTGCGGGAAGAGATCGGTCAGTGCGGAGGACATGACGGCATGTTGTCACGTCCTCCTGACGAGTCCGAACCCGGGCGACCTCTGGCATATGTCAGAGGAATCCCCTCCGGAACGCCCCCGAGCCCCCGGCCGGCCCCAAGCCCCCGCGTCAACGCCCGTTGAAGGCATCCTTCAACCGCGAGAACAGGCCTTGCTGCCCCGGCTGACTGTGCCTGCCCGGGGGACGACCCCCGAGCCCCCGGCCGGCCCCAAGCCCCCGCGTCAACGCCCGTTGAAGGCATCCTTCAACCGCGAGAACAGGCCTTGCTGCCCCGGCTGGAACTGGCCCTGTGGACGTTCCTCGCCGCGCAGCTTGGCCAGCTCGCGAAGCAGGCGTTCCTGCTCGGGGTCGAGCTTGGTCGGGGTCTGGACCTCGACGTGGACGACGAGGTCGCCCCGGCCGCCGCCGCGCAGGTGCGTGACGCCCCGGCCGTGCAGCGGGATCGACTGGCCGGACTGGGTGCCCGGGCGGATGTCGACCTCCTCCAGGCCATCCAGGGTCTCCAGCGGCACCTTGGTGCCGAGGGCCGCCGCGGTCATCGGGATCGTGACCGTGCAGTGCAGGTCGTCGCCGCGCCGCTGGAAGGTCGAGTGCGGCAGCTCGTGGATCTCGACGTACAGATCGCCGGCCGGACCGCCGCCGGGGCCGACCTCGCCCTCGCCCGCGAGCTGGATGCGCGTGCCGTTGTCGACACCGGCCGGGATCTTCACGGTCAGGGTGCGGCGGGCGCGGATGCGCCCGTCTCCGGCGCACTCCGGGCACGGGGTGGGGACCACCGTGCCGAAGCCCTGGCACTGCGGGCACGGACGCGACGTCATGACCTGGCCCAGGAAGGACCGGGTGACCTGCGAGACCTCACCCCGGCCGCGGCACATGTCGCACGTCTGCGCGGTGGTGCCCGGGGCCGCGCCCTCGCCGCTGCACGTGTTGCAGACGACGGCCGTGTCGACCTGGATGTCCTTCGTGGTGCCGAAGGCCGCCTCGTCCAGCTCGACCTCGAGCCGGATCATCGCGTCCTGGCCCCGGCGCGTGCGCGAACGCGGTCCGCGCTGCGACGCCGTACCGAAGAAGGCGTCCATGATGTCGGAGAAGTTCCCGAAGGAACCGGCTCCGAAGCCGCTCGCGCCGGCCGCGCCGGCCTGCGAGAGGGGGTCGCCGCCGAGATCGTAGACCTGCTTCTTCTGCGGGTCGGAGAGCACCTCGTAGGCGGCGTTGATCTCCTTGAACCGCTCCTGGGTCTTCGGATCCGGGTTGACGTCCGGGTGCAGCTCGCGCGCGAGCCGCCGGAAGGCCTTCTTGATCTCTTCCTGCGACGCGTCACGGCGCACGCCGAGAACGGCGTAGTAGTCCGTGGCCACCTACGACTCCGCCAGGATCTGTCCGACGTACCGTGCCACTGCGCGTACCGCTCCCATCGTTCCCGGGTAATCCATGCGGGTCGGTCCGACCACGCCGAGCTTGGCCACTGCCTCGCCGCCCGAACCGTAGCCGACCGACACGATGGACGTGGAGTTGAGTCCTTCGTGGGCGTTCTCGTGACCGATGCGCACGGTCATGCCCGGATTCTGCATCTCACCGAGCAGCCTCAGCAGCACGACCTGCTCCTCCAGCGCCTCCAGGACGGGCCGGATCGTGAGCGGGAAGTCGTGCGCGAAGCGGGTGAGGTTGGCGGTGCCGCCGATGACCAGCCGCTCCTCGTTCTCCTCGACGAGCGTCTCCAGCAGGGTGGACAGCACGGTCGAGACGGTGCCCCGGTCCTCGGCGTCGAAGCCGTCGGGCAGGTCCTCCACGAGGTGGGGCACGTCCGTGAACCGGCGGCCCGCGACCCGGCTGTTCAGCCGCGCCCGCAGGTCGGCCAGGGAGGTCTCCCCGAAGGGCGCCGGGCAGTCGACCATCCGCTGCTCGACCCGGCCGGTGTCCGTGATCAGCACGAGCATCACGCGCGCGGGCGCGAGAGACAGCAGCTCCACGTGCCGCACGGTGGAACGGGTCAGCGACGGGTACTGCACCACGGCGACCTGCCGGGTCAGCTGGGCGAGCAGCCGCACCGTGCGGGCCACCACGTCGTCGAGGTCGACGGCGCCTTCGAGGAAGTTCTGGATGGCGCGCCGCTCGGGCGCGGTCATCGGCTTGACCTCGGCCAGCTTGTCGACGAACAGGCGGTACCCCTTGTCGGTGGGGATGCGGCCGGCACTGGTGTGCGGCTGGGCGATGTAGCCCTCGTCCTCCAGGGCCGCCATGTCGTTGCGGACCGTGGCCGGTGACACGCCCAGGCTGTGCCGCTCGGTGAGGGCCTTGGAGCCCACCGGCTCCTCGGTGCCGACGTAGTCCTGGACGATGGCGCGCAACACCTGAAGCCGCCGCTCGCTGAGCATCGCGCACACCTCCAGGGTCGTTCCTCGGCCACCCGCCTGGCACTCTGCGCATACGAGTGCCAGCTCTACCCGGCCCAGTGTACGGCCGCCGGGTACGCCCCCGGCAAGGCCGGGCCGCGACAGCCTGCGAGGTCGGGACCGGGATCACCCGGGATCGGCCGGGATGTCGTACCCGGCCGATCCCCGCTAGCGTCGCCGTATGACGGCTGCGCGGGAGGAACCCCGGGAAGAACCTCCTGAAGAACTGGAATGGGAACGGCTGGCGGACGGGGTCGGGCGGTGCCGCCTCCCGGTGTGGGACTGCACGGCCGGGCTGGTCGTGGGGGCGGACGCCGCGCTGATGGTCGACGCGGGGTCGAGCCGTGCGGAGGGCGCGCTGTTGCGCGCGCGAGCGCGGGAGCTCTCCGGTGGCCGTGTGACACTTCTCGCGCTCACCCACCCGCACTTCGACCATGTCTTCGGGGCGGCGGAGTTCAGCGGCGCGGAGGTGTTCGCCGCCGCGGGCGCCGCCGCGGTGTTCATCGGCGGGCGCGAGGAGCTGCGCGCGGACGCGGTGCGCCACGGGCTGGACGCGCGGGCGGCGCGGGACGCGGCGGACGCGCTGGTGCGGCCCGGCCGCGAGGTCGACGACCGGCTGACCCTCCCGCTCGGCGGCGGGCGGGAGGCGCTGCTGGTGAACGTGGGTCCGGGCCACACGGCGCACGACCTCGCGGTGGTGGTGCCGGGCGAGCCGCCGGTGGTGTTCTGCGGGGACCTGGTCGAGGAGTCCGGCGCACCCCAGGCGGGCCCGGACGCCGTGCCGTCCCGGTGGCCCGCCGCCCTCGACCGGCTCCTGGCGCTCGGCGACGAGGACGCCCTGTACGTCCCCGGTCACGGAGCGGTGGTGGACGCCGCCTTCGTCCGCGCCCAGCGGGACGCCCTGGCCGCGCGCTTCGGCGTGTCGCGCTGATCGGACACGGGCCTGTCCATATCGTCACTCGAATGCGCCAGTATTCGCCCGACCTCACCCCTCCCTGGAAGAAGCCCCGGGCCGTGCCGGAGGTTTCCGCCGAGCCGGGTCTGGTGGTGGAGGAGCCCGGGACCGGCTTCTGCGGGGCGGTGATCCGCTGCGAGGCGGGCACGGTGACGCTGGAGGACCGTTTCGGCAAGCACCGGGTGTTCCCGCTGGCGCCGCGCGGCTTCCTGCTGGAGGGCCGGGTGGTCACCCTGGTGAAGCCGTCGTCCGGTCCGGTACGGCCCACCCGTACGGCATCCGGTTCGGTCGCCGTGCCCGAGGCACGCGCGCGCGTGGCCCGCGCCGGGCGCATCTACGTCGAGGGCCGGCACGACGCCGAACTGGTCGAGAAGGTCTGGGGCGACGACCTGCGCGTCGAGGGGGTGGTCGTGGAGTACCTGGAGGGCGTCGACGACCTGCCGGCGATCGCCGAGGCGTTCGCGCCCGGTCCGGACGCCCGCCTCGGCGTCCTCGTGGACCACCTGGTTCCCGGCAGCAAGGAGTGGCGCATCGCCGAGTCGGTGACCAGCGAGCACGCCTTGGTGGTCGGCCACCCGTACATCGACGTCTGGGAGGCCGTGAAGCCGTCCTCGCTGGCGATCGAGTCCTGGCCCCGCGTGCCCCGCGGCCAGGACTGGAAGACGGGTGTGTGCCGCGCCCTGGGCTGGCCGGAGAACACGGGCGCGGCCTGGCAGCGGATCCTGTCCCACGTGCGGTCCTACAAGGACCTGCAACCGGAGCTGCTGGGCCGGGTCGAACAGTTGATCGACTTCGTCACCGTCCCGCCCGCGTAGCCGCGGCGGGCGTACTCCGCCGGGGCCCGCGCCGGGTGCCTCAGTCCACCAGGTCCCGCACCACCGCGTCCGCCAGCAGCCGGCCCCGCAGGGTGAGCACGGCGCGCCCCGCCTCGTACGGCCCCTCCTGGAGCAGCCCGTCGGACAGCGCACGCCGGGACGCGGCCAGGCCGTCCGGGCGCAGCAGGTCCAGCGGGACGCCCTCCCGCAGCCGCAGTTCCAGCAGGATGCGCTCCACCCGGCGGTCCTCCTCGGTGAGGACTTCCCGGCCGGCGCCCGGGGAGCGGCCGTCCGCCAGGGCCGCCGCGTACGCCCCGGGATGCTTCACGTTCCACCACCGCACGCCCCCCACGTGGCTGTGCGCGCCGGGTCCCGCGCCCCACCAGTCGGCGCCGCGCCAGTACAGCTCGTTGTGCAGGCAGCGGCCCGCTTCCGAGGTCGCCCAGTTGGACACCTCGTACCACTCGAAGCCCGCCGCGGCCAGCGTCTCCTCCGCGATCAGGTAGCGGTCGGCGTGCACGTCGTCGTCCGTCATCGGGATCTCCCCGCGCCGGATCCGGCGGGCGAGCCGGGTGCCCTCCTCCACGATCAGGGCGTACGCCGAGACATGGTCGGGGCCGGCGCCGAGGGCCGCGTCCAGCGAGGCCCGCCAGTCGTCGTCGGACTCGCCGGGGGTGCCGTAGATCAGGTCCAGGTTGACGTGCTCGAAGCCCGCGGCGCGGGCCTCGGCCACGCAGGCCTCGGGGCGGCCGGGGGTGTGCGAGCGGTCGAGGATGCTCAGCACGTGCTGCCGGGCGCTCTGCATGCCGAAGGAGATCCGGTTGAAGCCGCCCTCGCGGAGCGTGGCCAGGTAGGCCGGGTCGACCGACTCCGGGTTGGCCTCCGTGGTGACCTCCGCGTCGGCCGCGAGGCCGAACTCGTCGCGGATCGCCCCCAGCATCCGCACCAGGTCCTCCGCGGCCAGCAGCGTGGGCGTGCCGCCGCCGACGAAGACCGTGCGGACCTCGCGCGGGTCGTCGCCGAGGACCTTGCGGGCGAGGCGGACCTCGTCGGTCAGCGTCCCGGCGTAGTTGTCCCGGGAGGCGAGCACCCCGCCGGTGCCGCGCAGCTCGGTGGCGGTGTAGGTGTTGAAGTCGCAGTAGCCGCAGCGGGTCGCGCAGTAGGGGACGTGCAGATAGAACCCGAGGGGCCGCTCGGCCGCCCCGTGGAGCGCTTGCACGGGCAGCGCCCCGTCATCGGGAACGGGCTCACCATCGGGAAGTGCGGAAGGCATGCCTTCCATTGTCCAGCACCACGGGAGAAAGCCCGCGGGCCGGAGGACCCGCGCCCGAGGCCCCAGGGCCCGAAAGCCGGGGCCCGAGGACCGAGGCCCGAGGACCGAGGCCCAAAGACCGGAAGTCGGAGGGCCAGGAGCCGGGAGCCCGAGGCCCGGGAGCCCAGGGCCCGAGGACCGGGAGCCCGGGAGCCGGAGGACCGGGAGCCGGGAGCCCGAGGACCGGGAGCCCGGGAGCCGGAGGGCCAGGAGCCCGAGGACCGAGGACCAGCAGCCCGAGGACCGAGGACCAGGAGCCCGAGGACCGGGAGCCCGGGAGCCGGAGGCCCGAGGACCGGAAGTCGGAGGGCCAGGAGCCGGAGGCCCGAGGACTGGGAGCCCGGGAGCCCGAGGACCGGGAGCCCGAGGACCAGGAGCCCGAGGACCGGGAGCCCGGGAGCCGGAGGACCGGGAGCCCGGGAGCCGGAGGACCGCGAGCCCGGGAGCCGGAGGACCGGGAGCCCGGGAGCCCGGGAGCCGGAGGACCGGGAGCCCGGGAGCCCGAGGACCAGGAGCCCGGGAGCCCGAGGACCAGGAGCCCGGGAGCCCGGGAGCCGGAGGGCCAGGAGCCCAGGAGCCGGAGGGCCAGGAGCCGGAGGCCCGGGAGCCGGGGCGGCCGGATCGGTGCGGGGCGGCTCCGTATGCGGCACCCTTGCGTCCGTCAGTCGCACTCGGCCTGAAGGACCAGCAGGGCCAGGTCGTCCTCCGGTGGGCCCGTGCCGAAGTCGTGCACGAGGCGGCGGATGCGTTCGGCGATCGGTTCCGCGTCGAGCCCGGCGCAGCCGGCGAGGGCCGTGGCGAGGCCGTCGCCGTCGTCGAACTGGCGGGAGCCGGAGCGCCGTTCGGTGACTCCGTCGGTGACGCACAGCAGGGTGTCGCCGGGCCTCAGCTCGAAGGTCTCGCAGGCGTACGTCTCGTCCTCGATCACCCCGAGCAGCGCCTGCGGCCGGGCCGCCGTACGGACGCCGCCCTCGCGCCCGAGGACCAGCGGCAGCGGGTGCCCGGCGGAGGCGAGGGTGCAGCGCACTCCGCCGTCGAAGGGGACCAGCTCGCCGTACAGCAGGGACAGGAAGCGCGTCTGGGTGTCGCCGGGGACCGGAGTCCGTCCGCCGGCCGCCACCAGGACGCGCGCCGCGGCGTCGGCGGCCTCCGTGGCGTCGTCGAGGAGGAGTTGGTTGAGGCGGTCCAGGACGTCGGCGACGCCGTAGCCCTCGCGGGCCAGCAGCCGCAGCCAGGGCCGGGCGAGCCCGATGACGACGGCGGCCTCGGGGCCCTTGCCCTGCACGTCCCCGACGGCGAAGCACCAGCGGCCGTCGCCGGCCGGGAAGAGGTCGTAGAAGTCGCCGCTCGGACCGCCCTTGTCGCACGGCTCGTACACCAGCGCACTGCGCAGACCGGGGATCTCGGCGACCGCGCCGGGCAGCAGGCCGCGCTGGAGGACGGCGCTGATGGTGGCCTGGCGGGCGTACTGCCGGGCCGCGCCGATGGCGAGGGCGACCCGGCGGCTGAGGTCCTCGACCAGCCCCGTGACCTCGTCGGGGAAGCGGATCAGCCCGGTCCGCCCGATGACCAGCGTGCCCAGCGGACGGCCGCCCGCGATCAGGCGGTACGCCAGCGCCGCGCCGTGGGCGGCGTGCGGGCCGAGGGCCTCCCTGGGCCAGGGATAGGGGCCCGGCCCGGACCGCAGGCCGTCGGCGGGGCGCGGCGGGTCCTTCTCCAGGGCCCGGCGCAGTTCCTCGATACGGCTCTCGCTGCCGTGCCAGACACGGGCGAGCCGCGGCCCGGCCGCGCCGGTCCCGTCGCCCCAGCCTCCGCCGCCCTCGCCTCCGCCCCAGCGCGAGGGCCCCCACCGGCCGGTGGACTCGTCCTCCAGCCACACCGCGCACCAGTCGGCCAGCCGGGGCACGAGCAGCTGTCCGGTCAGCGAGGCGACCAGGTCCTCGTCGAGCTGTCCGGCGAGCAGGTCGGAGGCCTCTGCGAGGAAGGACAGCGCGCCGCGCCCCAGCCAGTCCCGGTCCCGCCCGGCCCCCTGCGGCTCGGGCGCGAGGACCTCGGCGATGCCGAGCCCACGCTCCGCGCCGTACGCCTTTTCGTCCTCCTCCGCCGTGCCGGCGGCCTCGGCGGGCAGCCGCGCCCACACCGTCTTGGCGCCGGTCCGGTAGGTGACGCCCCACGCCTCGCAGAGCGTGGCGACCAGCCGCAGACCGCGGCCGTACTCCGCGGGTTCGTGCGGGGCCCCGGAGCCGTGGTCGCGGGGGGCGCGCGAGGGATGGCGGTCGCACACCTCGACCACGCAGGCGCCGGTCTCCGGCTCCAGCCGGCAGGTCAGCTCGACGTCGGTGCCCGCGTGCACGACCGCGTTGGTGACCAGCTCGCTGACCACGATCAGGGCGTCGTCGGCCAGTCGCTCGCCGATCTCGAACCCGAGGTCCGTCCACTCGGCCAGCGCCGTGCGCAGCAGCGCGCGGGCGGAGCCCGGTGCGGGGGAGCCCCCGGGCAGTGTCGCGTGCGCCTGCGGACACGCCCCCACGCCGTGCGCGGCCGCTCCGGACGCGTGCGCGGGCACCTCGGAGACGCGGGAGACGGTCTCCCGCTGCGTCGGAATGGCCCCCATCTGCGGCTCCCCGGCGGTCCGGACGAATCGGTTCGTCGATGCCGACAGGGTGACAGACCGACTGCGTCCATAAGCAACGAGTTACCGAAGTGTGCCGCCTTGCATGGAAACTGCACCACCGGAGTGATCAAATACGGACAGATCCGGGCGCCCGCGAACGTATTCGGCGATCATTCCCCGCGCACCCCAGGCGCGCGGGGAGTTCACCGGCCGTGCCGGCTCAGTGATCACGCCTCACGCGCGCCCGCGTACATCTCGTCGATCAGATGCTTGTACTCGCGCTCCACCACGGGCCGCTTCAGCTTCAGGCTCGGGGTGATCTCGCCGTGCTCCACGTCGAGGTCGCGCGGCAGCAGGCGGAACTTCCTGATGGTCTGCCAGCGCTGCAGGCCCTCGTTGAGCTGCTTGACGTAGCCGTCGACCATCTCGACCGTCCGCGGCGCGGCGACGACCTCGGCGTACGGCTTGCCCTCCAGGCCGTTCTCCTTGGCCCACTCCCGGATCGCGACCTCGTCGAGGGCGATCAGCGCGGTGCAGAAGTTCCGGTCGGCGCCGTGCACGAGGATGTTGGAGACGTACGGGCACACCGCCTTGAATCGGCCCTCGACCTCGGCGGGTGCGATGTACTTGCCGCCGGAGGTCTTGATGAGGTCCTTCTTGCGGTCGGTAATGCGCAGATAGCCGTCCGGGGAAAGCTCGCCGATGTCGCCGGTGTGGAACCAGCCGTCGGCCTCCAGCACCTCGGCGGTCTTCTCGGGCAGCTTGTGGTAGCCCTCCATGATTCCGGGGCCGCGCAGCAGGATCTCGCCGTCGTCCCCGATGCGCACCTCGGTGCCGGGAAGCGGCTTGCCGACCGTGCCGGTGCGGTAGGCCTCGCCGGGGTTGACGAAGGAGGCGGCGGAGGACTCGGTCAGGCCGTAGCCCTCGAGGATGTGGATACCGGCGCCGGCGAAGAAGTAGCCGATCTCCGGGGCGAGGGCGGCGCTGCCCGAGACGCAGGCGCGCAGCCGGCCGCCGAAGGCCTCGCGGATCTTGGCGTAGACGAGCGCGTCGGCGACCTTGTGCTTGGCGGCCAGGCCGAAGGGCGCGGAGCGGGTGCCGGTGCGCTTGAAGTTGTCCTGGGTGACCTTGGCGTACTCGCGGGCGACCTCGGCGGCCCACTGGAAGATCTTGTACTTGGCCGGGCCGCCGGCGCGGGCCTTGGCGGCGACGCCGTTGTAGACCTTCTCGAAGATGCGCGGGACGGCCGCCATGTAGGTGGGCTGGACGACCGGCAGATTCTCGATGATCTTGTCGACGCGGCCGTCCACGGCGGAGACGTGCCCGACCTCGATCTGGCCGGAGGTGAGGACCTTGCCGAAGACGTGGGCGAGCGGCAGCCACAGGTACTGCACGTCGTCGGCGCCGACCAGGCCGGTGGCGGCGATGGCCTTGGCCATGTACGACCAGTTGTCGTGCGGCAGCCGGACGCCCTTGGGGCGGCCGGTGGTGCCGGAGGTGTAGATGAGCGTGGCGAGCTGGTCCTTGGTGATCGCGCCGACCCGCTCCTTGATCAGCTCGGGGTGCTCGTCCAGGTACGCCGCGCCGCGCCGCTCCAGTTCGGCCAGGCTGAGCACCCGGTCGCCGGTCTCGACGCCGTCCGCGTCGATGACGACGACGTGGTGCAGCTCGGGCAGTTCGGCGCGCTTCTCCTCGGCCTTGGCCAGCTGCCCGGCGTTCTCCGCGATGAGCACCCTGCTCTGGGAGTCGGAGAGGATGAAGGCCGACTCGTCGGCGTTGGTCTGCGGGTAGACCGTGGTCGTGGCGGCGCCCGCGCACATGATGCCGAGGTCGGCCAGCAGCCACTCCACACGGGTGGAGGAGGCGAGAGCGACCCGCTCCTCCGGCCGCACGCCCAGTTCGACGAGTCCGGCCGCGATCGCGTAGACCCGCTCGGCGGCCTGCGCCCAGCTCAGCGACTTCCACTCGTCCGGACCTTCGCCGGTGGGGGTACCGCCCGCGCGTTCAGCAGCGGGGGAAGCCGGTACGGGGTAGCGGTAGGCCTCGGCGTCCGGTGTGGCCGCCACGCGCTCCAGGAAGAGGGCCGCCACGGACGGCGGACGGTTCTCGAACAGGGTCTGTGCGTCGCTCACGACATCCTCCGGGGCCCGCGACAGTGCGGCTGGCTCTTTGCGGCTGGGGTGACTCACGGGTGGTGGTTCGGACTGCTGCTTAACTCACGAGTAACCAACGAGCAGGATCAGACTAAGGCGCGACCGGCCACCGCGTAAGGGCCCGTGCCGGGTCACTTCCCACAGAGAGCTACCGCGCGGATGCGCCGAGGCCCGCCGCGCTTTCGCACGACGGGCCCCTTTTTCACCCGGTTCACCGGGTGCCGGGCGCACGCCCTCGGCTACCGGGCGGTCACTTCTTGCCCTTGGCCGGTCCCGCACCGTCATCGCTGGAGAGCACCGCGATGAAGGCCTCCTGCGGAACCTCCACGGAACCCACCATCTTCATCCGCTTCTTGCCCTCCTTCTGCTTCTCCAGCAGCTTCCGCTTACGGGAGATGTCACCGCCGTAGCACTTGGCGAGGACGTCCTTGCGGATGGCGCGGATGGTCTCGCGGGCGATCACCCGGGAGCCGATGGCGGCCTGGACGGGCACCTCGAAGTTCTGCCGCGGGATGAGCTCCTTGAGCTTGGCCACGAGCCGGACGCCGTAGGCGTACGCCTGGTCCTTGTGGGTGATCGCCGAGAAGGCGTCCACCTTGTCGCCGTGCAGCAGGATGTCGACCTTGACCAGGGAGCTGCTCTGCTCACCGGTGGGCTCGTAGTCCAGGGACGCGTAGCCGCGGGTCTTGGACTTCAGCTGGTCGAAGAAGTCGAAGACGATCTCGGCGAGGGGGAGCGTGTAGCGGATCTCGACGCGGTCCTCGGAGAGGTAGTCCATGCCGAGCAGCGTGCCGCGGCGGGTCTGGCACAGCTCCATGATCGCGCCGATGAACTCGGTGGGCGCGAGGATCGTGGCCCGCACGACCGGTTCGTACACCTCGGCGATCTTCCCCTCGGGGAACTCGCTGGGGTTGGTGACCGTGCACTCGACGCCGTCCTCCATGATCACGCGGTAGACCACGTTGGGCGCGGTGGCGATCAGGTCGAGCCCGAACTCGCGCTCCAGCCGCTCGCGGATCACGTCCAGGTGGAGCAGGCCGAGGAAGCCGACGCGGAAGCCGAAGCCGAGGGCGGCGGAGGTCTCCGGCTCGTAGACCAGGGCGGCGTCGTTGAGCTGGAGCTTGTCCAGCGCCTCGCGCAGCTCGGGGTAGTCGGAGCCGTCCAGCGGATACAGGCCCGAGAAGACCATCGGCTTGGGGTCCTTGTAGCCGCCCAGCGCCTCCTCGGCGCCCTTGTGCTGGCTGGTGACGGTGTCACCGACCTTGGACTGGCGGACGTCCTTCACACCGGTGATCAGGTAGCCCACCTCGCCGACGCCGAGGCCGTCGGCCGGCAGCATCTCCGGGGAGTTGGTGCCGATCTCCAGCAGCTCGTGGGTGGCGCCGGTGGACATCATCCGGATCCGCTCGCGCTTGTTGAGCTGACCGTCGATGACACGGACGTAGGTCACGACACCCCGGTAGGAGTCGTAGACGGAGTCGAAGATCATCGCGCGGGCGGGGGCGTCCGCGACCCCGACCGGGGCCGGGATCTCCTTGACCACCCGGTCGAGCAGCGCCTCGACGCCGAGGCCGGTCTTGGCGGAGACCTTCAGCACGTCGTCGGGTTCGCAGCCGACGAGGTTGGCCAGCTCCTCGGCGAACTTCTCCGGCTGCGCGGCCGGCAGGTCGATCTTGTTGAGGACCGGGATGATCGTGAGGTCGTTCTCCATCGCCAGGTAGAGGTTGGCGAGGGTCTGCGCCTCGATGCCCTGGGCCGCGTCGACGAGCAGGATGGTCCCCTCGCAGGCGGCGAGCGACCGCGACACCTCGTACGTGAAGTCGACGTGCCCCGGGGTGTCGATCATGTTGAGGATGTGCGTGTTGCCGGGGTCGTGGGTGGGGGCCCACGGCAGGCGCACCGCCTGGGACTTGATCGTGATGCCGCGCTCGCGCTCGATGTCCATGCGGTCGAGGTACTGGGCGCGCATCTGCCGCTGCTCGACCACCCCGGTCAGCTGGAGCATCCGGTCGGCGAGCGTGGACTTGCCGTGGTCGATGTGCGCGATGATGCAGAAATTGCGGATCAGAGCCGGGGCGGTACGGCTCGGCTCGGGCACGTTGTCAGGGGTCGCGGGCACGCAGGGTCCTGTTTCTTGAGGCGCCTTATGCCTCGGGTCGGAACGATACGTAGCTTCCATGGTCCCACGGGCGGGGACCGGCGACCGGTTTGGGCCGCCCGGCGGGCCGCTGGTAGCCTGGGCGACTGTGTCTCATGCCCTCTTCGCGCGAGGCACATCTCAAGAAATCACCGGTACGGGACCCGTGCGGCCCCGTACCAGAACCTGAAAAGGCTCATTCGTGGCGAACATCAAGTCCCAGATCAAGCGGAACAAGACCAACGAGAAGGCCCGGCTGCGCAACAAGGCCGTCAAGTCCTCTCTGAAGACCGCGATCCGCAAGGCCCGCGAGGCCGCTGCCGCGGGTGACGTCGAGAAGGCCACCGAGCTCCAGCGCGCTGCCGCGCGTCAGCTCGACAAGGCCGTCTCGAAGGGCGTCATCCACAAGAACGCGGCCGCCAACAAGAAGTCGGCGCTGGCCTCCAAGGTCACGGCCCTCAAGGGCTGAGCCCCTTCCTTGATCTGAACGGATCCCCAGGGATCCGACTTGGCCGGAAGGACCGAGGGCGGGCCCTCTCTCATCCGCCCCCGACCGGCACCCCCGGATCCGCGCGCGGCCTGCGTTCGCCACGCGGGCGCGGAACCGAACGGCGTGACCCGCAGACCCCGTCACACTCCCTTTCCCCAGGGAGAGCGACGGGGTCTTCGGCGTGTCGCGGAAGCGTGGAGGTCGCGGAAGCGTGAAGAGAGGCCTTCGCCGTGGGGTGGCGCGGGCCGTCATGCCGTGGGGTCGCGGGCCGCCTCAGCCGCGTCCTCTGGAGCGGGCCGCCCGGGCGATGGTGACCACCGCCTTCTCCAGGGCGTACTCGGGGTCGTCGCCGCCACCCTTGACACCCGCGTCGGCCTCGGCCACCGCGCGGAGGGCGACGGCCACGCCGTCCGGGGTCCAGCCGCGCATCTGCTGCCGGACGCGGTCGATCTTCCAGGGCGGCATGCCCAGTTCCCGCGCAAGGTCGGCCGGGCGGCCGCCGCGCGCGGACGACAGCTTCCCGATCGCCCGCACGCCCTGGGCGAGCGCGCTGGTGATCATCACCGGTGCCACGCCGGTGGCCAGCGACCATCGCAGCGCCTCCAGCGCCTCCGCCACCCGCCCCTCGACGGCCCGGTCGGCGACCGTGAAGCTGGACGCCTCGGCCCGCCCGGTGTAGTAGCGACCGACGACGGCCTCGTCAATCGTCCCCTCGACGTCGGCGGCCAACTGCGCCACCGCCGACGCCAACTCCCGCAGATCGCTGCCGATCGCGTCGACGAGCGCCTGGCACGCCTCAGGTGTGGCCGAGCGCCCCAGCCCGCGGAACTCACCCCGCACGAAGGCGAGCCGGTCGGCCGGCTTGGTCATCTTCGGGCAGGCCACCTCGCGCGCACCGGCCTTGCGCGCGGCGTCGAGCAGGCTCTTGCCCTTGGCGCCGCCCGCGTGCAGCAGCACCAGCGTGATCTCCTCGGCGGGCGCCCCCAGGTACGCCTTGACGTCCTTGACCGTGTCGGCCGACAGGTCCTGCGCGTTGCGTACGACCACGACCTTGCGCTCGGCGAAGAGCGACGGACTGGTCAGCTCGGCGAGCGTGCCGGGCTGCACCTGGTCCGGGGTGAGGTCCCGTACGTCCGTGTCGGCGTCGGCGGCCCTGGCGGCGGCCACCACCTCCCGCACGGCACGGTCGAGCAGGAGGTCCTCCTGCCCCACGGCTAGCGTCACCGGGGCGAGAGGGTCGTCGTTCGCAGTCTTCCTGGCCATCGCGACAAGCATCCCACGGACCACTGACATCGATACTCGTAGGCGGGTTCCGGCGGTCGCGGCCCAGCCACTGACTGACGCCCTTCCGGCCTGATCCGAACGAGAGACCCTAGGGCTCCTCGCGCCAGCCCTCCCACTCCGCCGCGAACGCGTCCAGCTCCGCCGGATCGAGCCGTTCCTCCTCGTCACGGAGGACGACGAGCCACTGCGCGTCCTCGGCGTCGTCCTCACCGGCCAGCGCGTCGCGGACGATCCGCGGCTCCTCGTCGACCGCGAACCGCTCCGCGAGCGCATGCGCCACCTCCTCCGCGGCATCGCGGTCGGGCAGCACCAGCACGTGTCTCACATCGCTCACGGGGCCATTGTCCGGCACCCCGCCATGACGGCGGCCGGGCGGCGCCGAACGGCCCTGCCCGGCCGTCTGCCGAACGGCCGTGCCCGGTGGGCCCTCAGGCCTTGGGGACGAGCTGCACGTCGAGGGCCACCTGGATGGTGGGCCCGACCACGGCGATCCCCCGCGCCAGCATCGTCTGCCAGCTCACCGTGTAGTCGTCCCGGTGCAGCTCGGTGGTGGCCCGGCAGGCCGCCCGCACCTCGCCCTGGATGCCGTTGCCGAGCCCGAGGTACTCCGTGTCGAGTGTGACCGTGCGCGTCACCCCGTGCAGCGACAGCGCGCCGGTGACGGCCCATCGGCTGCCGCCCCTGTGCACGCACCGCTCGCTGTAGAACTCGAGCGTCGGAAAGTTCGCCACGTCCAGGAAGTCCGCCGAGCGCAGATGGTCGTCGCGCATCCGCACGTTGGTGTCGATGGACGCGGCGTCGATCACCACGTGCATCGCGGACCGCTCCACGGGATCGGAGATCCGCACCGCCCCGGCGAAGGAGTTGAACCGCCCGTGGATCCGGGCCAGCCCGATGTGCCGGGCGGTGAAGCCGATCGAGGAATGCGTCGCCTCTATCTCCCAGTCGCCCGGCGCCGGCAGGTCCGGCGGCTGGGCGACCTGGAGGGTCACATCGCCCAACGGGGCCAGCGAGTTCTCGCCGACGAACACGGTCGCCCGGTGCGGCGTGTACCCCTCCGCGGAGATGGCGAGCCGGTACTCCCCCGCCGGCACCGTCGCCAGGAACAACCCGTAGGGATCCGTGCCGCCGCTGACCACCGTGCGCCCCATGGTGTCGCTGACGGTGAACTCCGCGTGCGTCACCGGCTCGTTGACCGGATCGAGCACCCGGCAGCTCAGCACCCCGGCGTCGGGCGGGGTCCGCACCGCCGCGAGCGGACTCGCCTGTTGCACCCGGTTCCCCCGGTTTCCCAGCCAGCGGCCGAACATCTACGCCACCCCATGCATGCCTCGACATCTCTGTTGCCGAAGAAGTATTCGATCACCAACAGGGCATTACCGGCAACACGAGCCCACATCGCGAGAATCCGGCACATGCCATGGGACTGCACACAAGGAGCATCAACTGGCTGCTCATTGACAGAAAGTGAACATTTTCACGTCACCTTCCTCACAATCGGCACGCACTCCCGGCGTTCAGTCCAGCGCCACGCGCACCTCCGCACCCGTCCCGGTCACCGCGAGCGCCCCGTCCCGGTCCGTGCGCAGCACCACCGCACCCAGCGCGCGCAGGGCCGCGACGGTGAGGGGAGCCGGGTGTCCGTAGGGGTTGTCCGCGCCGCAGGAGATCAGGGCCAGCCGCGGGGCTGCCACGCGTATCAGGTCCGGGCTCTGGTACGCCGAGCCGTGGTGGGCGACCTTGAGCACGTCCACGCCCGCCAGTCGTGCGCTCATCGGGGAGTCCAACAGCGCCTGCTGGGCCGGGGGTTCGAGGTCACCCAGGAGCAGCAGCCGCAGTCCGCCGGAGTGGACGAGCAGCGTGACGCTGGCGTCGTTGGGTCCGTCCGGGTCCCGGGCTGGGGACGGTGGCGGCCACAGCACCTGCCAGGTCACGTCACCGGTGCCGCGCTGTTCCCCGACACCTGCCTGGGTGAGCGGGACGCCGCGGCGGGCCGCCTCCTTCCGTACGAACTCGGCCTGCTGCGCGGGTTCTTCGTATCCGGTCGTCTCGATCGCGCCCACGGCGCGTCCGCGCAGCACGCCTGGCAGGCCGGCCACGTGGTCGGCGTGGAAGTGGGTCAGCAGGACCAGCGGGATCCTGGTGACGCCGAGCTTGCGCAGGCAGTGGTCCACCAGTGCCGGGTCGGGTCCGGCGTCCACGACCACACCGGCGCCGCTGCCCGCGGCGAGCACCGTCGCGTCACCCTGCCCCACATCGCACATCGCGAACCGCCACCCCGGCGGCGGCCAGCCGGTGATCACGCGGGTCAGCGGCGGCGGCTGCACGACCACCAGCAGGAGCAGTGCCCCGCAGACCCCGCAAAGCCATGGGTGTCTCAGCAGCCACCGGCCCACGAACACGGCCGCCGCCGTGACGAGGACCAGCAGCAGCGCCCCGGTCCAGTTGTCCGGCCAGTCCACTCCCCCGCCGGGCTGGGCCGCCCCGGTCCGGGCCACGTCCGCGATCCACCCGGCCGGCCAACTCGCGCACCAGGCGAGCACCTTCGCCACGGGCATCGCTACCGGTGCCGTCGCCAGCACCGCGAAACCCAGCACGGTGGCGGGCGCGACGGCGGCCTCCGCGAGCAGGTTGCACGGCACCGCCACCAGACTCACCCGGGCCGACAGCACGGCGACGACGGGCGCGCACAGCGCCTGCGCCGCGGCCGCCGCGGCCAGCGCCTCGGCCGCCCGGGCGGGCACCCGGCGCCGGCGCAGCGCCGCGCTCCAGCGGGGTGCGAGGGTGAGCAGGGCTCCGGTGGCCAGCACCGACAGCAGGAAGCCGTAACTGCGCGACAACCACGGGTCGTGGAGCACCAGCAGCAGGACGGCCGTCGCCAGGGCCGGGAGCAGCGATCTGCGGCGCCCGGTCGCGAGGGCGAGCAGCGCCACCGCTCCGCAGGCCGCGGCCCGCAACACGCTCGGGTCGGGCCGGCACACGACGACGAACCCCAGGGTGAGCGCGGCCCCGAGCAGCGCGGTGCCGCGCAGGGGGAGGCCGAGCCGCGGTGCGAGACCGCGGCGCTCCACCCGCTGGGCCAGGCCCGGTGGCCCCAGGAACACGACGAGGAGGATGGTGAGGTTGCTCCCGGAGACGGCCAGGAGGTGCGTGAGGTCCGTCGCCTTGAACGCCTCGTCGAGTTCGGGGGTGATCCGGGAGGTGTCCCCGACGACCAGGCCAGGCAGCAGCGCCCGCGCGTCCGCCGGCAGACCGTCGGTCGCCGCGCGCAGCCCGGCTCGCAGCCGGCCCGCCAGCCGCTGCGGCGCGGACGGCTCCGCCACCACCTCGGGCGCCGCCCGGTCCAGGACCCGGAGGACCGCCGCGATCCGGTCGCCACCCGTCATCGGGGGCTCCAGCCGCGCGGTCACTCTCAGCCGCGTGGAGGGCAGCAGCCCGAGCCAGGGCGAGCGCCGCGCCCCTTCCGCCGGGTGCCCGTCGTGCCCGTCCTGCGGGCGTCCGGGGCTCCCTGACGGGCCCTCGGCGCGGGTCGCCGTCTGCGAGCCGGTGTTGACGAGGATCAGCACCGGAGTCCGGGTCACCACGGCCTCCGCCCGGCCGAGTCGCTCGACGCGCAGCACCACGGCGTCCATCCGTACGGAGGCGGGTGCCTGGCGGTCGCCACGCACCCGGGGGCGGGTGAGACGGGGGTCGGACGTCAGCTCCACCTCGGCGGTCACCGTGGCGAACTGCCGCGCCAGAGCGGGCACCGGACCCCGCCGCACGTCCGCTCCGTGGAGCCCGGCGGACGCGGCGGCAGCGGCGGCACCGAGCAGCGCGGCGGCAGCGGAGGAACGCGCCCAGGCGGCACGCGCCCACGTCCGCCCTGCGGTAGGGGCGGGCGGCTGTCCCACCGCGGGTGTTCCACGTCTTCCGCGTCGTCGGCCGAGCAGGAGTACGGCGGCAACGGCGAGGCAGGCGACCACGAAGCCGGTCACCCGGCCCGTGGAGGCGTCCAGCGCCACCGCCGCCGTCGCCCAGGCCGCGAGGGCGGGCGGGACGAGCCGGAGATCTGCCGGTCCTTCCTGCCGGGGATGGGCGGCTCCCAGCCGCTTGCCGGAGGCGGCGTGCACCGCCGGGCGGACGTGGGGCGGAGTGAGTGGGGGCTCGGCAAAGGCGGGACGGCCGGGAAGCGCGGGGCCTCGCTCGCCGTCGGTGTGGGTGTCGGGGTTCACGGGCTGACCAGGTCGCGCAGATCGGCGAAGCGGCGCGCGCCGATGCCGCTGACCTCACGTAGCTGGTCCACCGAACGGAAGCCGCCGTGCTGCGTGCGGTAGTCGATGACCCGCCGGGCCAGCACGGGACCGACGCCGGGCAGGGTCTGCAGCTGTTCCGCGGTGGCCGTGTTGAGGGAGACCGGGGCCGTGGAGGTGCCCGCCGCACCTGTACCGGTCGCTCCGGCGAGGCCCGGCCCGGGCGCGTCCGGTACGGCGGCGGGGGCCGGGCCGCCGACGACGACCTGTTCGCCGTCCACGAGGAAGCGGGCCCGGTTCAGGCCGTCGGTATCGGTGCCGGGACGCACCCCGCCGGCCGCCTGGAGCGCGTCGGCGACCCGCGACCCGGCCGGCAGGCGCTGGATCCCGGGGCGCCGGACCTTGCCGCTGACGTCCACCACGATCTCCGTGCCGGGGGACGGCGGGGCGCCCCGCGCGGTGACCGGGACCCCGGCCGGGGTGCCCTTTCCCTGTGCCTGGCCCTCGTGGGGAGCCACGGCACGCACCACCTCGGGTGCCTGGACCGTCTGTGTGCGACCGGTCCAGAAGTGCTGCACGGCGAAGAGCGCGGCGACGGCGAACAGCGCGGTGAGCGCCACCACGTTCCTGCGCTCCAGCCCGCACCGCGTCTGCAACCACAATGGCATCCGCTCGCGCACCGCGGCCCCGGCCCGCTCCCGCCAGTCCGGCACCCCGGCAGGACCCACGCGCCCCGCCTCGGCGCCGGCGCCCGTCTCCACGACACCCCGCACAGCCACGGGGCCCGCCCCAACCGGCGCGGCCGAGCAGCTGACTTCGCCCACAGCATCGGGGCTCGCACGACCCGCGCCAGACGGACTCCCGTCCCCCGAACCCCGGTCGTCCACCACAGCCGGGCCGACATCGGCCACCGAAGCCGAGCCTGTACTGGCCACCACAGCCGGGGGCACCTCCCGCACGGCGACAAAACCCCCTTCGCCCAAGGCAGTCGAATCCGTGTCGCCCACAGCAAGCGGACCCTCGGCAGCCACGCCTGTCTTCCCCGCAGCGCCAAGACCCACATCGGCCACGCCGTTCGAACCCGTGCCGCCCACCCCAAGCAGGCCCGCGTGTGTCTCGTCCGGTGGGCGGTCGGTCCCGTCCGGCGTCGCGGTGGCCCAGGACGGGCTGGGGCGCAGAGGCCGTATCGGCGGCGCCGGGTCAGCGCCGGTCTTCGGCTTGGGCGCTGCTTCCGGGGAGGCGCTGCCCGGCTCCCCGGCCCGCGTGACGCGTTCGGCGAACAGTGCCCGCGCGCGTCGGTGCAGATCCTCCGCCGAGGCGTGTGAGCCCCGGCGGGCCGGTGGGCGGCGGTGGCGGGTACGGCCGTCCGAGTCGGGGGCGCGGCCCGGGCCGCTGGTCGCCGCCGCTGTGCGTGAGCGTGATCGAAGTGCCATGCCAGGAGCATCGGCCCACCCGGCACAGTCGCGATGATCTTGCTCAATTTCCGGGGACTACCGCCCGGTTGTGGACAACTCGCTCACCCGTACGGGTCACCGGGGCGAGACCACGACCCCCAGCAGCCCCGGACCGGTGTGCGCGCCGATCACCGCGCCGACCTCGCTGACGTGCAGGTCGGCCAGGCCGGACACCCGTGTGCGCAGCCGGTCCGCGAGGGCCGACGCCCGTTCGGGAGCGGCGAGATGGTGGACGGCGACATCGACGTCGGCGCCGGCCGCGCGCTCGGCCACGATCTCCTCGAGGCGGGCGATCGCCTTCGAGGCGGTGCGCACCTTCTCCAGGAGTTCGATACGGCCGTCCTGCAACTGGAGCAGCGGTTTCACTGCGAGCGCGGAACCCAGCAGCGCCTGCGCCGCGCCGATGCGGCCGCCGCGGCGCAGATAGTCGAGGGTGTCGACGTAGAAGAAGGCGGAGGTGCCCCCGGCACGCTTCTCGCCGGCGGCGACCGCCTCGTCCACCGTGCCGCCGGCCTCCGCGGTCTCGGCCGCGGCCAGGGCGCAGAAGCCGAGCGCCATCGCGACCATCCCGGTGTCCACCACCCGTACCGGCACCGGAGCCTCACGCGCGGCGAGCACCGCGGCGTCGTGCGTGCCGGAGAGCTCCGCGGACAGATGCAGGGAGACGATGCCGCTCGCGCCGGACGCCGCGACCCTGCGGTAGGTCTCGGCGAACAGTTCCGGGCTGGGCCGCGAGGTGGTGACGGGCCGCCGCTTCTGCAACGCCTGAGCGAGTGAACGCGTCGAGATCTCGGTGCCCTCTTCGAGCGCCTGGTCGCCGAGGACCACGGTCAGCGGAACCGCGGTGATCCCGTGGCGCTCCATCGTCCGCGGCGGCAGGTAGGCCGTTGAATCGGTGACGATCGCGACATGGCGGGACATGAGCTGGAGGTTACCTGCCGTAGTGCCCCGACGGCAGCCCAGCCCCCTCTCACCGGGTCACGTGTGGCCGGATCGGACCGAAGTCAAGTCGTGCTCTCGGGGCGGGGCTTCTTCTGCCAGGGGTAGGTGGGGCGACGGCCCGGCGGGGTGATGGCGGGCTGGGTCGGCTCCTCGGCGGAGGCCTGCCGCGGGCCCCCGGGCCAGACCTGCGGGTCCGCCGCGGCACCCGGTGGCGCGGTCGTCGGCCCGGTCGTCGGCCCGGTCGTCGGCTCCGTCTTGGTCCAGTGGCGCAGCGCGCCGGCCTCCACGTCGATCTGGGCGCTCAGCGCGTCCAGGTCGTCGTCGGCGAAGCGGCGGGCACGGTCGCGGGCCGCCCAACGCAGGGAGTCGGCCGACTCCGTGATGCGCCGCGTGCGTTCGCGCAGGGCCGGGAGCCGCTCGGTGAGCGTCGCCCGGTCCGGCTCGGCCTCCAGGCGCTTGAGGTCGCCGTCCAGTTCGCGCCCGTGCGCGCTGAGCCGCTCGAACAGGGCGATGGACTCCTTGAGGGACTCGTCCTCACGCACGCCCGCGTACAGGGCGTCCTGGGTGGCGCGCATCGAGGTGCGCAGGGTGAGCCGCAGCTGGGCCAGTTCCCCCGCCGGACCGGGCTGGGCGAAGGACTTGGCCCGCAGCGTGTGGTCCTCGACCGTGCGGCGGGCCTGGGTGATGGTGCGGTCCACACTGCGCTTGGCGGCCCCGACCACCTTCACCGCGGCGTAGGCGCCGAGCACCACGAACACCACGAAGAGGAGGACGAGGACGGTGCCGACTGTTTCCACGGCGCTCCTCCTCCGGCTCGCGCGGCACCGGCGCGCCGCCCTTCCACGGTAAACGCAACGGGCAGGCCCCGGGTTCCGGAAGAACCCCGAACCTGCCCGTAGGGGACTACCCCGAGGCACTCACGCCCCGCCCCTCACACGCTCACGCCGAACGCTCGCTCACGCCGGAACGATGTTCACCAGCTTCGGCGCCCGCACGATCACCTTGCGGATGCCCGCACCCTCCAGCGCCGCGACGACCTTCTCGTCGGCCAGCGCCACCTTCTCCAGTTCCTCCTCGGAGATGGCCGGGGAGACCTCCAGGCGCGCCTTCACCTTGCCCTTGACCTGGACGACGCAGGTCACGGTCTCGTCGACGACGTACGCCGGGTCGGCGACGGGGAAGTCCTGGTGGACGACCGAGCCGGTGTGGCCCAGCTTGTGCCACAGCTCCTCGGCGATGTGCGGGGCCAGCGGGGCGACCATCAGCACCAGCGCCCCGGCGACCGAGCGCGACACGGGCCGGCCCGTCTTGGTCAGGTGGTTGTTCAGCTCCGTCACCTTGGCGATGGCGGTGTTGAAGCGCAGGCCCTCCAGGTCCTGGCGGACGCCGTCGATCGCCTTGTGCAGGGCGCGCAGCGTCTCCTCGTCGGGCTCGGCGTCGACGACGGTGACCTCGCCGGTCGACTCGTCGACGATGTTGCGCCACAGCCGCTGCAGCAGCCGGAACTGGCCCACCACCGCGCGCGTGTCCCACGGCCGGGAAACATCCAGCGGGCCCATCGCCATCTCGTACAGGCGCAGCGTGTCGGCCCCGTACTCGGCGCAGATCTCGTCCGGAGTGACCGCGTTCTTCAGTGACTTGCCCATCTTGCCCAGCAGCCGGGAGACCTTCTCGCCCTGGTAGTGGTAGGCGCCGTCGCGCTCCTCCACCTCGGCGGCGGGCACCGCGATGCCGCGGCCGTCCCGGTAGACGTAGGCCTGGATCATGCCCTGGTTGAACAGCTTGTGGAACGGCTCCGCGGAGGAGACGTGCCCCAGGTCGTACAGGACCTTGGACCAGAAGCGCGCGTACAGCAGGTGCAGCACGGCGTGCTCGGCGCCGCCGACGTACAGGTCGACGCCACCGTGGGGCATGCCCTCGCGGGGGCCCATCCAGTAGCGCTCGATCTCCGGGTCGACCAGCTGCCGGTCGTTGTGCGGGTCCAGGTAGCGGAACTCGTACCAGCAGGAACCGGCCCAGTTGGGCATGGTGTTGGTCTCGCGGCGGTACTTCTTCGGCCCGTCGCCCAGGTCCAGGGTGACGTTGACCCAGTCCTCGTTGCGCGACAGCGGCGTCTCGGGCTGGGTGTCGGCGTCGTCCGGGTCGAAGGTGCGCGGCGAGTAGTCCTCGACCTCGGGCAGCTCCAGCGGCAGCATCGACTCGGGCAGAGCGTGGGCCACGCCGTCCTCGTCGTAGACGATCGGGAAGGGCTCGCCCCAGTAGCGCTGACGGCTGAACAGCCAGTCGCGCAGGCGGAAGTTGACGGTGCCCTCGCCGATGCCCCTGCGCTCCAGCCACTCGGTGATGCGCGCCTTGGCGTCGGCGACGCCCAGGCCGTCCAGCTTCACGTCGTCGCCGGTGGAGTTCACGATCTTCGCGTCGTACGAAGCGAAGGCGTCGTCCCAGGTCGACGGGTCCGTGCCGCGGCCGTCGCTCGGCTCCACGACGCAGCGCACCGGCAGTTCGAAGGCGCGCGCGAAGGCGAAGTCGCGGCTGTCGTGGGCGGGGACGGCCATGATCGCGCCGGTGCCGTAGCCCATCAGGACGTAGTCGGCGATGAAGACCGGGACCTTCTCGCCGTTGACCGGGTTGGTGGCGAACGCGCCGGTGAAGACGCCGGTCTTGTCCTTGGCCTCGGCCTGGCGCTCCACGTCCGACTTGGAGGCGGCCTGGGCGCGGTAGGCGGCGACGGCCTCGGCCGGGGTGGCGTGGCCGCCGGTCCACACCTCGTGGGTGCCCTCCGGCCAGGCGGCCGGGGTGAACTTCTCCACCAGCGGGTGCTCGGGCGCCAGCACCATGTAGGTGGCGCCGAACAGGGTGTCCTGGCGGGTGGTGAAGATCGTGATCCGCTCGCCGTCGATCGGGAAGTCGACGCGGGCGCCCTCGGAGCGGCCGATCCAGTTGCGCTGCTGCAGCTTGATGGCCTCGGGCCAGTCCAGCTCCTCCAGGTCCTCCAGCAGCCGGTCGGCGTAGGCGGTGATGCGCATGTTCCACTGGCGCAGCTTGGCCTTGAAGACCGGGAAGTTGCCGCGCTCGGACCGGCCGTCTGCGGTGACCTCCTCGTTGGCCAGCACGGTGCCCAGGCCGGGGCACCAGTTGACGGGCGCGTCGGAGGCGTAGGCCAGGCGGAACTCGCCCAGGACCTCGGCGCGCTCGGCGGCGCTCAGCTCGGGCCACGCGCGCGTGTGCCCGGGCACGGCCCGCTCACCGGACTCGAACTGGGCGATCAGCTGGGAGATCGGACGGGCCTTCTTCGCCTCGTCGTCGTACCAGGAGTTGAAGATCCGCAGGAAGATCCACTGGGTCCACTTGTAGTAGTCCGGGTCGATCGTGGCGAACGACCGGCGCTTGTCATGGCCCAGGCCCAGCCGGCGCAGCTGGGCCTTCATGTTCTCGATGTTGGCCTCGGTGGACACCCGCGGGTGCGTGCCGGTCTGCACGGCGTACTGCTCGGCGGGCAGGCCGAAGGCGTCGAAGCCCAGGGTGTGCAGGACGTTGTGGCCGGTCATCCGCTGGAAGCGGGCGTACACGTCGGTGGCGATGTACCCCAGCGGGTGACCGACGTGCAGGCCCGCACCGGAGGGGTACGGGAACATGTCCATGATGAACTTCTTGGGCCGGGCGACCTGCTCGGGGTCGCCCGCCAGGTCACCCTTGGGGTTCGGCGCCGCGTAGGTGCCCTCGGTGTCCCAGAAGTCCTGCCAGCGTGCCTCGATGTCGGCCGCCACGGCGGCCGTGTAGCGGTGCGGCGCTGCCACCTCGGAGGGGGCAGCGGGGTTCGTCTCGCTCATGATCCTCAAAGCTCCATCGATCGTCTCTGCCCACGGCTGCGACTTTCGGAAACGAAAAATCCCCTCGCACAGGAGGGGACGCCGCGCCGATGCCGACCATCCGATTGGTCCGGCGGTCGGGACTGATCAGCGCGGCTCGCTAAGCAGAAGGCGTACGGCACGCATGGCGTCAGGGTACCGCAGCCGTCGAGTGCGGGGCGACGAGCGTCCGCGGAGCGGGACACGGACCCCGGCGAGTCGTGAGGGGCCGGGGATTCGTTTGTGAAGGTTCAGAAAACTGAACATCGTTCAAATTTACACCCGGCGTAACGGAGCCTATGGGGACAACACGAGCCGGGGAGCTCCGTTGATGACAACGCAATAACTCAAACGGCGTACTGGTCGGTAGGGAGCCACCTACAGTGCGTGCTCGGGACCGCTTTCCCGAACCGCTCGGAGTCGCCCCCATGAACCCTCGTCGCAGTAACAGCTCGCTCCCCAAACCCGGCCGCTCGGCCTATGGGGTGGCGTCGGCTGTCGTCCTGCTCCTCATACCCGTGGCCGTGCTGGCCGGAGGCAGCCAGTTCCGCGAGTTCCTGAACTTCGGCGCGGGCGTGCTCTCCCTCGTCTCGCTCAGCTGCTCGGTGATCTGGGGCCTGGTCGCCCAGGACCGGATCATCCTCAACACGCGCCAGCGGATCGTGGGCCAGGCAGCGCACCGGACCACCGCGGTCGCCTCGATCGCGTTCCTCCTGGTGCACATCACCACCAAGATCGTACTCGGGCACACCCAGCTGATCGCCGCGCTGATCCCGTTCTCGCTCGGCGTCACCGGAATCGAGGGCCTGGTCGGCCTCGGCTCCCTGGCCGGCATACTGATGATCTTCGTCGGCATCACCGGCGCGCTGCGCAGCAGCTTCGCCGGCCCGGCCCCGGTCGCGGCGCGCTGGCGGGCGATGCACATGCTGGCGTACCCGGCCTGGTGCGCGGCGCTGGTGCACGGCCTGTACGCGGGCCGGGAGGCCAAGCCGATCTTCTTCATCCTCTACGGCCTGTCCCTTCTGGGCGTCATGGCGGCCCTGGCCGTGCGCGCGGCGCCGCGCCCGTTCAAGCGCAGGCTCGCCGACCGGCTCGTGTCGGTGCTGGGCGGCGGCGAGCGGCCGGAGCTGGAGCACCTGGACGCGAGCCGGGCCAGGGCGTCGGAGTCCGCGCGGCCGGGCTACGAGAACGCACGCGGCGTGACACCCTCCCGCGCCGATGCGACGAGACCGGCGCCGCGCGGTCCGCGTCCCTCCTCCCCGCTCTACGACACCCCGGTTCCCGCCGCGGAGCCCGAGCCCACCCCCGGCTTCGCGGCCGCCTACCGGGCCGTCGCGACGCCCCCGCACGACCGGCAGCCCTTCGCGGCCGACCAGACCGCGCGCATGAACATGCCGTTCGACCCGCAGGCCACCGGAGCGACGCCGCGCGTGGACGGCCCCGACAGCACCTCGGGCGGCTGGCCGATCCCCTCGCCGCCGCCGGTCGTCGAGGCGCCGCCATCGGCCCACGACCCGCTGAACGACACGGGGTACGACATCCCGGCCTACAACAATCCGGGCGCGGCCGCGGGCGCCACCGGGTACGGCGGACGTGATGTGTACGACACCGTTGAGACGAACGCCCCCTACGACGCGTACAACCCGAACGACACGTACAACGGCGGTCCCGCCACTGAAACACCGCCCGGCGCCTCCTACGACGCGCCGGGTTCGGGCGAACCTTGGAACACGCCTTCCGGAGGCTACAGGTGAACGAGGCCCTGCCCGACGTCCCCGAAGTCCGCGTGGTCGGGCTTCCCCAGCTCACGTCGGGCTTCGACCTTGTCGAAAGACTCGGTCTGCCCATGCACCTGAAGGTGCACGGGCCGCTCGAACCGATGGGCGGCGAGCAGCTCGCGCAGCTCGCCGAGGCCATCAATCTGAAGGGCCGCGGCGGCGCGGGCTTCCCCTTCCACAGGAAGCTGCGCTCGGTCGCGGAGTCGGCGATCAAGCGCGGCGTACGGCCGGTAGTCGTCGTCAACGGCAGCGAGGACGAGCCGGCCTGCCGCAAGGACACGGTCCTGATCAACCGTGCCCCGCACCTCATCCTGGACGGGGCCCTGCTGTGCGCGGAGGCCCTCGGCGCCCGCACCCTCGTGGTGGGCGTCACGCGGAATTCCACCCAGCGCTCCATGGAGGCGGCGCTCGCCGAACGCGGACTGAGCAACAGCCGCAGGTCGGCTCTGCGCGCGAGCGTGCAGCGCAACCCGGTGCGCATGGTCACGGGCGCGGCCGCGTCGCTGATCCGTTCCATCGACGGCGGTCCGGCGATCCCGCCGGGCCGCAAGACCAGCGCCTCGCAGAACGGCGTGGGCGGCGCGCCCACCCTGCTGTCCAACGCGGAGACCTTCGCCCAGCTGGCGATCGCCGCCCGCATCGGCCCGGAGCGCTACGGCAACACCGGCCTGTACGACGAGCCGGGCACCGTGATGCTGACCATCTCCGGTGCCGTCGCCCGCCCCATGGTGGTCGAGGCCCCCGCCGGCGTGCCGCTGCGCTACGTCCTCCAGCTCGCCGGCGCCCCGCCGGTGCCGCAGGGCGTGCTGACCGGCGGCTACCACGGCAAGTGGATCGACGCGGCGACCGTCAACGAGGCGATCGTCTCGCGCAACTCCCTGGACGCGGTGGGCGGTTCGCTCGGCGCCGGGGCGATTTTGCCGATCAGTCAGGAGACCTGCCCGCTGGGCGAGTCGCTCCAGGTGGCGAAGTGGCTGGCGGAGGAGAGCGCGGGCCAGTGCGGTCCCTGCTACCTCGGTCTGCCGGCCGCCGCGCGCGGCATGGAGGACATCCTGAACGGCGGCGGCCCGGCCGCTCTGGAGGCCCTCAAGCAGGTCGCCAAGAACGTCAAGCGGCGCGGCGCCTGCTCGCACCCCGACGGCTCGGCGATGTTCCTGGAGTCGACCATCAAGGCGTTCACCGACGACCTGGCCGCGCACGTCCTCGGCAACGGCTGCGGACGGCCCGTGGAGGGCGTCCTGCCGCTCTTCGAGGGCGGCAGGGCTCCCACCGGCGTCCCGGGCGGCGTCGAGGCCGAGGAGTCCGGGTCCAGCCGTCAGAAGATCTACGTCGACTGGACGCTGTGCCGAGGACACGGCCTGTGCGCGGACATCCTCCCGGAGGTCTTCGAACTGGGCGCCGACGGCTTTCCGACCGTCGCCCAGGCGAAGGTTCCGCGCTCCGCGGAGGCCAAGGCCCTGCGCGCCGTGCGCCGCTGCCCGGCGCTGGCCCTGCGCCTCGTGGAGGACACCCGCTCGCAGGCCCCGTCGCGCAATCTGCCGGTCCTCTCCCAGGGCCGCGGCCGCCGCGCTCTGGGACGCTGAGCGCACGCGACGGCGGGTCGCCCTCCCAGGGGGCGACCCGCCGTCGCGCTGTCGCTCGGTACGCGTCCGGGCATACGTCGAGGGCGAGTCACCCGGTGGATGACTCGCCCTCACTTCCTGTGGAGCTAAGGAGAATTGAACTCCTGACCTCCTGCATGCCATGCAGGCGCTCTACCAACTGAGCTATAGCCCCTTGTGGCCACGCGGCCAAGCCGCGTATTCGACCGCGTCGCCCGGTTTCCCCGGCGGCGACGCCAACATTACACGGTCCAGGGGGTGGAACACCAAATCGGTTTCGCTCCGCCCCGTACGGCCGCCGGGCGAAGGGGCGGCATCACGCCGTCACGAACGAATAGAACCGCTTCAGAGTGCAGTGCTCCTCCAAGAGCCGACCGTAGATCGGCTCGCCCTCGAGTTCGCGGTAGGTCTCGATGGGGTCGCCCTTTATGATCAGCGCCCGTGCGCACTCCTCACACCAGTACTGGTAGTCGGAGTTGATCGGCTCCATGTCGCGGACGATCGGGGTGCCGCTGCCGCACCAGTCGCACTTCCGCCTGTGTGCACCCATGGGTCAGCTCCAGCTGTGGCCGCAGGTCGTGCACACGTACGAGATCCCCCCGTTGTCGCCGAGGACTTGGGCCACATCGAGGGAGCCGCAGGAGGGGCAGACGAGGCGGGTGACCGTGTCCCGTATCAACGCCGCACCGAGGAGGTCACCGACCTCCTCGAGGATGCAGGCAGGCATCGCTACTCCCTCCCGTCGGGCCGCGCCCCCTTCCGGCCGTTTGATTCTGCCACGGCCGGGCCGATACGGTCAGCGACGCCTCGGTACCAGTACGGCCACGACCTGCGCCGCGGGACCGTCCGGGCCGGCGCGTCCATGCACCCCGAGAGCGCGCTCGCAGAGGTATACGCCCCGGGGCCCCAAGTGACTCAAGCCGGTTCGGAGGAATACAGAAAATCCCGCCCCCTGTGAGGGACGGGATCCTGACAAACGATCTTCGGCGACTCAACGGAGTGCCGGTTTGTGGAGCTAAGGAGAATTGAACTCCTGACCTCCTGCATGCCATGCAGGCGCTCTACCAACTGAGCTATAGCCCCTTGCCGCCACGCGACCCGGCCGCGTGGTGTTTCGCTCCGCTCGGCGGGGCGAACAAGAAGAACTTTAGCCTGCGACCTGCCGGAAAGTGAAATCCGGGTCGCACGGGCCGCGGGCGGCTCAGTCGTCGTCGCCGAGGACGGGCTCGGGCAGCGTGCCGGCGTTGTGCTCCAGCAGCCGCCAGCCCCGGGCGCCCGCGCCGAGGACCGACCAGCAGCAGTTGGACAGGCCGCCCAGACTCTCCCAGTGGCGGGGCTCGAGGCCGATGAGCCGCCCGAGGGTGGTGCGGATGGTGCCGCCGTGGCTGACCACCACGAGCGTGCCGTCCTCGGGCACCTTCTCGAGGTAGCGCAGCACGACGGGGGCGGCACGGTCGGCGACCTCGGTCTCCAGTTCGCCGCCGCCGCGGCGCACCGGCTCGCCGCGCTTCCAGGCGGCGTACTCCTCGCCGTACCGGTCGATGATCTC
Source organism: Streptomyces sp. NPDC001292 (assembly GCF_042896465.1). NCBI lineage: Bacteria > Bacillati > Actinomycetota > Actinomycetes > Kitasatosporales > Streptomycetaceae > Streptomyces > Streptomyces sp. NPDC001292. The sequence continues at coordinate 203,089 of NZ_JBIAXG010000001.1, read as the reverse complement.
CTCGTGCGTCAGGCCCTGCCAGACGCCCGCGTAGGTCTCGCGCAGGCCCTCGTCCCGGGCGACCTCCAGGCCGGTGAGCGCGGCCAGCTCGGCGGCCGTGCGGGTGGCCCGTGCGAGGTCGGAGGAGACGATCGCGTCGGGCCGCAGGGAGGCCAGCAGGCGGGCGGCACGACGGGCCTGGCCGACGCCGCTCTCGGTCAGCTCGACGTCCGTGCTGCCCTGGAAGCGTCGCTCCACGTTCCAGGGAGTCTGGCCGTGGCGCCACAGGATGATGCGGCGGCCCCGGCCCGGCGTGCGGCCGGGCCCCTCAGCGACTGCGCTCACCGCCAGTCACCGCCGGGCTCGGCCGCCTCCTGGGCGGCCTGCCGCTTGGCATGCTCCTCGGCCTTGCCCCGGGTGGCCTTGGCGTCGGCGGGCAGTTCGAGCTCGGGGCAGTCCTTCCACAACCGCTCCAGGGCGTAGAAGACGCGCTCCTCGCTGTGCTGGACGTGCACGACGATGTCCACGTAGTCGAGCAGGACCCAGCGGGCCTCGCGGTCGCCCTCTCGGCGCACCGGCTTGGCGCCGCGTTCCTTCAGCAGCCGCTCCTCGATCTCGTCGACGATCGACTTGACCTGGCGGTCACTGGGCGCGGACGCCAGCAGGAAGGCGTCCGTGATCGACAGCACGTCGCTGACGTCATACGCGATGATGTCGTGCGCGAGCTTGTCGGCGGCCGCCTGGGCGGCGGTGTGGATGAGGTCGAGAGAGCGATCGGTCGCGGTCACTACAGGGCTTTCCTTCGGCGGTCACTTGACACCAAGGGTCTCACGGACCGCCGAGGACACCCGACGCATTTGAGGGATCACTGCTCCGACGCGCCCCTGTAGTCCTGGCCGAGGACGACCGAGACGTCGGCGTTCGAGGTGACCTTGCCCTTCGTCACCGCGGTGTCGGGCAGCCCCAGGGTCTTGGCGACCTCGGTGGCCTTCTGCTTGTCCGCGGCGTTCGCGTAGACGACCTCGGACGCCGACCGGACGGCGGACGCGGTGCCGCCCTCGAGGAAGGTGAAGCCGCCGCCCAGGAGGACGACCCGGGCCTTCTCGGTGTTGTCCTTGGCGCCGGTGGCGTTCTGCACGGAGACCCGGACGGCGGACGACTGGTCGGGGCTCTTCGCGGTGCCGCCCAGGACGTCCTTGACCACGCTCTCGCTGGTCTGGGCGCTCAGCGTGCCGTCCGTCTGCACCGGCAGCAGCGCCGTTCTGTAGTCGCCGCCCTTGGCGAACTCGGCCAGCTTGGCGAGGAAGGTGCCGAGGTCCTCGTCGGTGAGCGAGGGGTCGAGGATCTGCTGAAGCGTCTGCACCGTCGTCGTCGCGCCGGAGGCGTCGGAGGAGGTCTTGCGCAGCACGCTCTGCATCACCTGGCCGAACCGTTCGAGCTGGGCGTTCTGGTCCTCGCCGGAGGCGTGGTAGGTGGCGTACGCGACGGCCATCCTGCCGCTGAGGGTCTGCGCCTTGCCCTTGCGGACCAGGGGCGAGGTGCCCTTCTTCTTGGCGTCCGGGTCGGGTACGTCGGCGTTGGTGTCGACGTCGACGTTGCCCACCATGTCGACGAGGTTCTGGAGGTAGGGGGTGTCCAGGCGCCAGGTGCCCTCGATGTCGGTGCCGAGGACCGTGTCGAGCTGGTCGCGGGTTCCGGAGGAGCCGTCGCCCTTGACCGACTCGGCGAGGGTCGTGACGGTGCCGTCGTCGTCCGTCAGGGCGAGGGAGTTGGGCAGCAGGACGGTGGTGCCCTGCTTGGTGGTGGCGTTGCCGACGAGCAGCGCCGTGGAGGTGCCGCCCCGTTCGGTGTCGTGCAGGTGGACGACGATCACGTCGCGCTTCTGGGCGCCGGCCGCGGTCGTGGTGCCGGCCCCGGAGCCGGACGACGACAGACCGGGCAGCTTTCCGGCGTACCAGAGATAGCCGACGCCGCCCACCGCGACCAGGGCCAGCGCGACGGTCAGGGCGATGACGCGGCTGCGGGCGCGACGGCGGGCCTCCTCGCGTCGCTCGGTGCGGTTCTCGGTGAACTTCAGCCAGTCGATGACGTCCTCGGAGTCGTCGCTCGGCTCCTCGACGAAGGCGAACTGCTCGGTGCGGTATTCGGGTTCGTCCGCGGCGTCGCGGTCCGGTCCCTGCGCCGCCCGGTCGGCGTCCGCCGGGCCGGTCTGCTGCGGGATGTGGGCGGTCTGCTCGGTGACCCGTGGCTGCTGCCCACTGGTCGCGGTCCGGCCGTACGGGTCGTACGGCGCCGCCGTCGCGCCGGAGCCGTACGGGTCGTAGGAGCCGTGGACGCCGTGGGCGGAGGGGTCGGGCGCCTGCCGGCCCGGGTCGTAGCCGGTGTCGTAGCCGCCGTGGTGGGCGCCGTCGTGACCGCCCTGGTAGGACGTGGGATCGAGCTGCTGCTGGCCACCGGTCGCGTACGGGTCGTAGCCGTAGCCCTGCTGTCCGTACGCGTCGTAGGTCTGCTGCGGGGTCTGCTGGACGGGGATCTGCCGGTACACAGGCCGGCCGTACTCGTCGTAGCCGACGAGTTCGTACTGGTCGCCTCCGTGACCAGCGTCGTATCGGTCGTTCACCGGTGCCCCTCTCGGCTCACTCGCCTCGGTACAGCTGGCGTTTGGCGATGTAGCGCACGACTCCGTCAGGCACCAGATACCAGACCGGGTCGCCCTTGGCGACTCTCGCCCGGCAGTCCGTGGAGGAGATGGCGAGGGCGGGGACCTCGACGAGCGAGACGCCGCCTTCCGGCAGGCCGGGATCGGTCAGGTGGTGGCCGGGCCGGGTGACGCCGATGAAGTGCGCGAGGGAGAACAGTTCCTCGGAGTCCCGCCAGGTGAGGATCTGGGCGAGCGCGTCGGCGCCGGTGATGAAGAACAGGTCGGTGTCGGGGTTGAGCGCGCGCAGGTCGCGCAGGGTGTCCACGGTGTAGGTGGGACCGCCGCGGTCGATGTCGATGCGGCTCACGGAGAACTGCGGGTTCTCGGCGGTCGCGATGACCGTCATCAGGTAGCGGTCCTCCGCCGGGGAGACATGGCGGTGGGACTTCTGCCAGGGCTGCCCGGTCGGTACGAACACCACCTCGTCCAGGTGGAACTGCGCGGCGACCTCGCTGGCCGCCACGAGGTGCCCGTGGTGGATCGGGTCGAACGTTCCGCCCATGACGCCGAGGCGCCGCTTGCCCGACGCCGAAGGCCCGCCGCCGGGCCCGTGTTCGAGGGGTTTCACCGTGTCACTCGCCGGACCGGTAGGCATGTCCTGCTCTCCCATGCGTGCAGACCCTACCGGCCCGGCCTGAGGACTCCGTGAGGCAGATCCCGGGGACGGGCCGGACAGGGGTTCAGCGGTCGCGGTTGAAACGCGTGGTGATCCACAGCAGGAGCAGCAGGATGAACAGCGCGCCGCCTCCGGTGAGGAAGGGGCTGAGGCTCTCGTGGTTGCCCCCCTCGGCCTCGGCGAGGTTGACCAACTGGGCAGCGGTGCTGGGGTAGCTCATCTTTGGCAGGACCTATCCGGGAGTGAGCGGGACAAGGATGTCGGCCCATCGTAAGCAACCCCCGACGCACCGCTCACCCCGACTCCACCCTTGCACTCCTGGCCCTCAGGCCCCACGCACCCGCGTGACCGCGGGCGTCCCCGGCGGTGCGGGCCCGGCGCCCTCGGGAGCCGTCTCGGGAACCTTTCCGCCGCGTCAGTCGTCGTCCCGCTTGTAGCCGCGGAGGAGGAACCAGCCGGTGAGGATACAGCCCAGGACCATCACGATCAGGACGACCCGGAGCAGGTAGCCCGCCCCCTGGTGCTGGACGGCGGCGCTCGCGGCCTCGGTGAGCCAGGCGGCTGCGGGATGGTGCTCCATGGCGTGGACTCCTTCGTTGCACTGCCCGTCCACGGTAACTCCGCCTAGGCTGGACCCTGCCTCGGGGGCGCACTGGGACACTGACACACATGGGGGACCACATGTCCGACGACGGCCGCGAACAAGACGGGCAGGAGCACCTGCCGAGCCGGCAGCGCAGGCGCTTCGCGGAGATCTCCTCGCGCGCGTACGAGCACCCTGCCGACCGCTCCGCCCTGGTCGCGCTGCGCAAGCTGAGCGGCTTCGACACGGTGTTCAAGGCCCTCAGCGGCCTGCTGCCCGAGCGCAGTCTCAGGCTGCTGTTCCTGTCCGACTCCGTACGCGTCTCCGACCAGCAGTTCGCACACCTGAACGACATGCTGCGGGACGCCTGCTACATCCTGGACCTGGAGAAGGTCCCGCCGATGTACGTGACCCAGGACCCCCAGCCCAACGCGATGTGCATCGGCCTGGACGAGCCGATCATCGTGGTGACCACGGGCCTGGTCGAGCTGCTCGACGAGGAGGAGATGCGGGCGGTCGTCGGCCACGAGGTGGGTCACGCCCTGTCCGGGCACGCCGTGTACCGCACGATCCTGCTGTTCCTGACGAGCCTGGCCGTCCGGCTCGCCTGGATCCCGCTGGGCAACCTCGCGATCATGGCGATCGTCACCGGGCTGCGCGAGTGGTTCCGCAAGTCGGAACTGTCGGCGGACCGGGCCGGTCTGCTCGTCGGCCAGGATCTGCGGGCCTCCATGCGGGGCCTGATGAAGATCGCGGGCGGCAACCACCTGCACCAGATGAACGTGGACGCGTTCCTCCAGCAGGCCGAGGAGTACGAGGCCGGGGGCGACCTGCGCGACTCCGTGCTGAAGATCCTCAACGTGCTGCCGCGCTCGCACCCCTTCACCACCGTGCGGGCGGCCGAGCTGAAGAAGTGGGCCGAGTCCCGCGACTACCAGCGGATCATGGACGGCCACTACCCGCGCCGCACGGAGGACAAGGACACCTCGGTCAGCGACTCCTTCCGCGAGTCGGCGGCCCACTACGCCAACCACGTCAAGAGCTCGAAGGACCCGCTGATGAAGCTGGTCAGCGACCTGGCGGGCGGCGCCGGCGACCTGGGCGACCGGGTGCGGCGCGGCTTCGGCGGCTTCACCGGATCGGCCCCGCCCAAGGACCGGGGCAAGGACCAGCCGCCCACCGACACCCCGCCCCGCGACGGGGACTGACCCATCCGGGCGCGGACCGGTCCGCGCGGACACCGTCCGCGGCGGCGTCACACCCTCGGCTCGGCGCTGCGCGCCAGGGAGCCGCACAGGGCCGCCGCGGTGTCCGTGGCGTACGGGTCCGTGCCGGGCGGGCTGCCCGCCTTGGCGGTCTGGCCGGCCAGCAGCGGCTCGAAGCGCCCCGCGGAGTCCCCGACGCAGGAGAGCGGGCCGGCCTGCACGTAGGAGACGACGAGCTGGACCTGGTGCAGCCGCAGGTCGTCCTGGGTGAAGCGGAACTGCAGCTCGCGCCGGACGGTGAACAGCGAGGCCGGCGCGTGCGCCGCGGAGCCGGCCGGCTTCAGCGCGTAGACGAAGGTGTGGTCCGCGCTGACCGCCAGGGTGGACGAGTCGGCCTCGGCGGCCTGGAGGCTGCCCTGCACCCGGATCCTGCGGTCGGCCAGCTCGGCCCGGGCCGGGTCGAAGCGGACGAGCCAGCCGGTGGGCGCGTGCCGGCCGTCGGCGGCGGGGCGGTCGAAGCTCTGGTCGAACTGGTCGAGCTGGCTGGGGTCGAGCAGCGCCCGGACGGGGCGGGGCTGGCCGCCGGTGAGCACCTCCGGGTAGAGGGAGGACGCGACGATGTACTCCTTCGCGGTGGTCAGCGCGGCGACGACCTGGCTGTCGGAGAAGTGCGCGGTGCGCCGGACGGCGGGCAGCGGTACGCCCTCCGCGCCGATGGCGAACTGGGCGGCCGGGCTGTGCGCGTACAGGTGCTCGGGGTCGGCCGCGCCGGGCACCTTGCCCTGCGGGGCGAGCGGGACGACGGTCATCCGCAGCGGTTCCACGGGCCGCTGGGCCTGCGCGCTCTGGTAGGGATGGCGTACGCCCATGTAGATCGCGGTGCCGAAGGCGACGATGATCAGCAGGACCAGCAGCAGCGCCTGCCGGGACAGCCCGCGGCGCAGCGGCGGGCGGCGGCGCACGGCCGGGGTGTGGTCGGTCATCCGCTCCCGCGCGGAATACTCCTGGAGGCGGGCAGCCCGCACGAACGACTCGTCGAAGACGACGGATCGGTATTCGTCCTCCGCACCTCCCGGGACGCCCTCGGGTGTCCCCTCAGGTGGCTCTCCAGGCCCTCCCATATCTTCAGGGTAGGTCTCCGCAAGCCCTGGTAAACGCCCTGATGTGCGACAAGTTCTGACAGGTTCTCACCAGAACCGCCGCCCCGCCGTCAGGGCGTGCGCGGGGCCGCGGGGACGGGCGGCTGGGAGTAGTCGGCGGAGGCCGAGGGCGCCGCCGCGCTGCCCTTTTCCAGGCCGGTCGAGGCGGGCGGCGGGACCTGGTCCCGGCTGCCCGAGGAGCCGCCCCGGTAGACCGCCGCGAAGGCCAGGGCCACCATGCCGATGCCCATGACGAGGGCGAGCACCCAGGCGACGGGGCGGTGCCAGCGGACGTGCTTGCCGAAGGTCCCCGGGGCGCCGGGGCGGCCTTCGAGCACGTCGGGGTCGTCCAGGTCGCCGTAGGGGTGGTCGGGGCCGAGGCCGGGGCCGTACCCGTCCTCGTAGCGCTCGCCTCTGGCGTGGGCGCGGCGAGCCTCCGCCTCGGAGGCCTCGGCTCTGGCCTGCGCGGCGGCCAGGAGGCGTTCGACCGCGGTCGGCTCGTGGATCACGGCCGCGCGTACGAAGGCCTCGTCGAAGACCACGGAGGCGAACTCTTCGTCCGACACCCCGCGGTCGTGGTCGTCGTCGGGCTCCCAGCCGTCAGGGAACGGCGTGCCCCCCACGTCCTCCGGCACGGATCCAGAGTAGACCTGACGGGTCAATTTGGGCAGACGGTATGGAAATTCATCCGCCCGCTGAGACGCCCCGCCAAGGGCCGGACAGCGTCAGCGCCGGGTGTGCCCGTCCCCCGTGAGGATGTACTTCGTGCTGGTCAGCTCGGGCAGCCCCATCGGGCCGCGGGCGTGCAGCTTCTGCGTGGAGATGCCGATCTCGGCCCCGAAGCCGAACTGGCCGCCGTCGGTGAAGCGGGTGGAGGCGTTGACCGCGACGGTCGTGGAGTCGACCAGCTGGGTGAAGCGGCGGGCGGCCTGCTGGGAGGTGGTGACGATCGCCTCGGTGTGCCCGGAGCTCCACAGCCGGATGTGCGCGACGGCCCGGTCGAGGGAGTCGACCACGGCGGCGGCGATGTCGTACGACAGGTACTCGGTCTCCCAGTCCTCCGGGGTGGCCTCGACGACCGTGGCGCGGGAGCCCTTGGCGTGGGCCATGACCCGCTCGTCGGCGTGGACGGTGACCCCGGCCTCGGCGAGCGCGTCCAGGGCGCGCGGCAGGAACTCGGCGGCGATGTCCTGGTGGACCAGCAGCGTCTCGGCGGCGTTGCAGACACTGGGCCGCTGCGCCTTGGAGTTGATCAGGATGTCGACGGCCGTGTCGAGGTCGGCCTGCGCGTCGACGTAGACGTGGCAGTTGCCGGTGCCGGTCTCGATCACCGGGACGGTGGACTCGTTCACCACGGTCCGGATCAGCGAGGCGCCGCCGCGCGGGATCAGCACGTCGACCAGGCCGCGGGCGCGCATCAGCTCGCGCACGCTCTCGCGGCTCTCGCCGGGCACCAGCTGCACGGCGTCGGCGGGCAGCCCCGCCCCGCCCACGGCGTCGCGGATGACCCGGACCAGGGCGGTGTTCGACTCGTAGGCGGAGGCCGAGCCGCGCAGCAGCACCGCGTTGCCCGACTTCAGGCAGAGGGCGGCGGCGTCCACGGTGACGTTCGGGCGGGCCTCGTAGATGATCCCGACCACGCCGAGCGGGACGCGGACCTGGCGCAGGTCCAGCCCGTTCGGCAGCGTGTTGCCGCGGACGACCTCGCCGACCGGGTCGGGCAGCGCCGCCACGTCCCGCACGTCGGCGGCGATGGCGCGCACCCGCTCGAGGGTGAGCGTGAGCCGGTCGACGATGGCGTCGCTGGTGCCGGCCTCGCGGGCCTTGGCGACGTCCTTGGCGTTGGCCTCGATGATCTCGCCGGTACGGACCTCCAGGGCGTCCGCGACGGCCAGCAGGGCGTCGTCCTTCGCCACGCGCGGCAGCGGCGCGAGGTCGGCGGCGGCGGCCTTGGCGCGGTACGCGGCCTGGGTGACCGGGGGCATCGAGTCGTACGGCGAGAGCGTGGTCATGAGGGAAGGGTAGTGCGCCGCGAGGGGCGGCCACCGGTCATCCCACACCCCGAGACGGGTCAAAAGGGGTGCACCCCGACCGGTGTCGCCGGCGGCGCCCCGTACCCCTCGGCGAGGCGCTGGTGGTAGGTCTCGCGGTCGACGACCTCGAGACCGACGATCTCCCAGGGCGGCAGCTGGGCGCTCTGCCGGTGCTCGCCCCACAGGCGCAGGGCGACGGCGGCCGCGTCGTGGAGGTCGCGGGCCTCCTCCCAGTAGCGGATCTCGGCGTGGTCGCCCGCGTACCGGCTGGTCAGCAGGAAGGGGTGGTCGTGAGCGAGTTGCTCCAGACCGCGCCGCACCTCCTTCAGCGGGGCCTGGGCGCCGGAGACGCTGAGTGTGACGTGCCACAGCCGGGGCAGGTCCTGCGGCTCCTCGTAGCCGTCTGCGGCCGCCACGCTCGTCAGGCCACCGCGGGACGCCGCCGCCCCAGGGCGCACTCGTCTCACGACGTCCTCCTTCACGCAGCGCTCGCTGGCATCGCTGTACCGCTGGTCCCGCTCATGCGGAATGCGTCCCTGCCTCAAAGTGGAACAGGCCGCACGGCTCCGCGGGGCGGTTTTACGGAACGTCCCCCACCTTCGGCACCCGGGTGGCCGGACGTTTCGGCGCATTACGGCTCCAGGAGCACCAGGTCGTCCCTGTGTACGACCTCGCGTTCGTACGCCGGTCCCAGCTCGCGCGCGAGTTCGCGGGTGGAGTGGCCGATCAGCCGGGGGATCTCCTTGGCGTCGAAGTTGACGAGCCCGCGGGCCACCGCGCGCCCCGCGCCGTCGCGCAGCTCGACCGGGTCGCCGGCGGTGAACTCGCCTTCCACGGCCGCGATCCCGGCGGGCAGCAGCGACTTGCGGCCGTCGACGACCGCGCGGACCGCGCCGTCGTCGAGGGTGAGCGAGCCCTGCGGGGTGGAGGCGTGCTGCAACCACAGCAGCCGGTCGGCGGAGCGCTTGCCGGTGGGGTGGAAGTAGGTGCCGGTGTCGCCGCCGGACAGGGCGTCGGCGGCGTGGACGGCGCTGGTGAGCACCACGGGGATGCCGGCGGCGGCCGCGATCCGGGCCGCCTCCACCTTGGTGACCATGCCGCCGGTGCCGACGCCGGCCTTGCCGGCGCTGCCGATCTCGATGCCCGCCAGGTCGCCGGGGCCCCGGACCTCCGCCATCCTGGAGGTACCCGGCCTGCTCGGGTCGCCGTCGTAGAGGCCGTCCACGTCGGACAGCAGCACCAGCAGGTCGGCGCGGACCAGGTGGGCGACGAGCGCGGCGAGCCGGTCGTTGTCGCCGAACCGGATCTCGTCGGTGGCGACGGTGTCGTTCTCGTTGACCACCGGGAGGGCGCCCATCGCGAGGAGCTTGTCGAGGGTGCGGGAGGCGTTGCGGTGGTGGGCGCGGCGGCTGGTGTCGTCGCTGGTCAGCAGCACCTGGCCGACGCGGATGCCGTAGCGGGCGAAGGATGCGGTGTAGCGGGCCACGAGCAGGCCCTGGCCGACGCTGGCCGCGGCCTGCTGACGGGCGAGGTCGCGGGGGCGGCGGCGCAGGCCCAGCGGGGCGAGGCCGGCGGCGATGGCACCGGAGGAGACGAGGACGATCTCCCTCCGTCCTCCGCCGCCTTCGGCGGAGTCCCTTCGGGCGACGCCCTCCTTGAGGCTCTTGCCGAGAACGTCCACGAGCGCGTCCACGCGGTCGGCGTCCAGGCCGCCCGAGGCGGTGGTCAGCGACGAGGAACCCACCTTGACGACGATCCTGCGGGCCTCGCGCACGGCCTGCCTTGCCCCTGTCACCTTGCCCTGTGCCCCCTCGTCCGGTTTCCGGCTGCCCTGCCTGGCAATCTACGCGAATGGGATCGCGGGCCGCGCGCCGGTCCACTCACCGGACAGGGCGGTGGGCCGGGGGCCCGCGGGGCGGGCCGCCCGGCGGGTGCACGCCCTCTCCGGTTCCTCCGGCCGGGGCTGCCGGGAAAGGCCCCGCCGGAGCGTCCCGCGGTGGGGCAGGGCGAAGGACTCGCCGTCGGGGCCGTCGGCTCAACGCCGAGGAGCACTGCCGGCACTGGTCCCGACACGCCCGGCCGCTCCGGGCGGACGGCCTCGGGACAGCCCCCGGGGAGCAACGCCGGGGGCGGCTTCGGCGGCGGTCTTCGGAACGGCGGGGGCGGCGACGGAAACGCGGACGCCCCCGCCTCAGCAGCCGGAACGCCACAGGAGCGCCGTCCCGGCCGGGGCAGCCGTGGGGCGCGCCCTGCCCGAAGCGCCACAAGGACACCCTGACGCCCGGCCAGGACGCCTTCGGGCACCCGCAGCCCGGAACCCGCCGACCGGCCGGTCAGTCGTGCCGGTGGCGCCAGCCCTGCCAGGCGGACTCGATCATGTCGTCCAGGCCGTAGCGGGCGGACCAGCCGAGTTCCTCACGGACGCGGTCGGCGGAGGCGACGACGCGGGCCGGGTCCCCGGGACGGCGTTCGGTCACCTCAGGGACCGTGCCCTCCCGGCCGGTGACCTTCAGGATGCGGTCGACCATCTCCTGGACCGAACTGCCCTCGCCACGCCCGACGTTGAGTGTCAATGCGGTGCCCGCCGGCGCCGTCTCCAGACGTGTGGCGGCGGCCAGGTGGGCGGAGGCGATGTCCTGGACGTGGATGTAGTCGCGGACACAGGTGCCGTCGGGCGTGGCGTAGTCGTCGCCGAAGATCCGCGGCGCCTCGCCGGCCTCAAGGCGTTCGAAGACCATCGGGATCAGGTTGAACACGCCGGAGTCGGACAGCTCCGGGGACGCGGCACCGGCGACGTTGAAGTACCGCAGTGACGCGCTGCGGATGCCGTGGGCCCGGGCGGCGGCGTTGATCAGCCACTCACCGATGAGCTTGCTCTCGCCGTACGGGCTCATCGGGACGCACTCGGTCTCCTCGGTGACCAGGTCGACGTCCGGCATGCCGTACACGGCCGCGGAGGAGGAGAAGACCAGCCGTTCGACGCCGGTCCCGGTCATCGCCTCCAGCAGGGTCTGCAGGCCGGTGACGTTCTCCCGGTAGTAGTACAGGGGGCGTTCCACGGACTCGCCGACCTGCTTCTTGGCGGCGATGTGCACGACGCCGGTCACGCCGTGCTCGCGGATCGCCGCCTCCAGCCGGGGCCGGTCGAGCACGCTGCCGACCACCAGGGGCACCCCGGCGGGTACCCGGTCCCGGCTGCCGGTCGACAGATCGTCGTAGACCATGACCTTCCGGCCGCCCTCGGTCATCGCGCGCACGACGTGCGCCCCGATGAAACCGGCACCACCCGTGATCATCCACATGCTTGGGTCATCCCTTTCCGTCGCGCCGCCCGTCCAGGCCGTCGATGGCCCGGAAGACACGTGCGCAGTTCTCCGTGTCGCGCTGACCGAAGAATTCGTCGACGCGCTGAGCGTACGGTTCGCCGACCGAGAAGCCGCGGTCGATCGCCGCGACGATCTCGTCGACGGCGTCCTCCACCGTCCGGCACACCGGCCCGAACCCGTCGCGGGTCAGGTCGAAGTAGCCGCGGCGGTAGTGCTGGCCGTAGAAGTCGTCCTCGTCGAAGGGCACGTAGACGAGGGGCTTGCCCATGTAGGCCACGTCGAAGAAGACGGACGAGTAGTCGGTGACGAGGAGCGAGCACTCCTTCATCGCCTCCTGCACACCACGCTTGGTCTGGTCCGCGACGGTGATGTTGGGGTGGTCGACCTTGAAGTGGCGCAGGTACGGACGGATCTCGTAGTGCGGGTAGAACTCCAGCCGGACGCCGGAGCGTTCCAGCCCGGCCCGCAGCCGCTCGTCCTCCAGCAGCCGGGAGAAGAACCGGAAGTACTCCGAGGCCGGGAACTGGACGCGCGGCCGGCGCCTGCGGTTGTACGACGGCACCACGATGTCGCGTCGCCACGTCGGCATGAGCAGCACGGTGGGCTGTCCCTCGACGGGCTGCAGCTTGTCGAACCGGGGGAAGCCCAGGGCCTGGACCTCGTCGGGGCGGTAGCCCATCTCCTCGCGGATGTAGGCGGCCTCGTCCCGGGACACGGCCACGAACAGGTCGACGCTCGTGGCCTGCCGGTGCGCGGACTGCGAGACGTCGTTGTACGTCACGCCGTGCTGAAGGAACACCCGGCGGTACTTCAGCAGGTCGCCGAAGATGCGCAGGTAGTTGAGCTTGCCCATGCTGGGCGGCGCGAGGTAGGCCTCGAGGTCGTACGGCGATATCAGCCGGGCCGCGTTGAGCAGGTAGAGCCGGTGCTTGAGCGAGCCGAGCGCGAGGACGTTGCCGCAGTCCTGGACCTTCGCGCGATCGGCCGCCTTCGCGTCGATGACGTAGTAGACGTTGCGCCGGGGGTGGTTCTGACGCATCCACCGGAAGAAGTGGTGGCCGTTGTCCTGCGCGGTGTCGTGGCGCTCGCCGACGATCCAGATGTCGCGGCGGGCGAGCACGGGGCGGGTGAGCCAGTAGAGCAGCCGCAGCAGCCAGCCCGGCTGCCGGGTGACGATCCGGCCCGTCTCGCGGCCCAGGCGCCGCATCCGGTCGGCGACACCCGCCACCGAGCGCCGCCGGGCCACCCGCACGTGGGCCACGTTCTCCGTGTCCGCCGACACCTCGTAGCGGAAGGCGCCGATGCGGTCGACGCCCTTGAAGCGGTGGAACGCGGGGCGGGCGGTCACCGGGATGTCGACGAAGCCGCCGGGGCCGTGCAGCCGGACCGCGAGGGAGTACGCGCCGCCGTGCAGAGCCGCCAGTTCCTCGCGGCCGAGGTCGGCCCGCCAGCCGCTGTGCAAATCCCGCTGCTTGCGGATGTGCCAGCGGTCGCGGCGGTACACCTGCTGCGCCCGTACGGCGTGTTCCCGGCCGCCGGGCCCGCTGAACACGAGTTCCAGCCGGTTGCCGAAGTCCTCGGAGATGTCGACGTGACCAAGGGTCAGGAACCCCTCGACGCGCAGTTCGCCGTCGACGGGACGGACGGACTCCGCCTGGGCCGACCGGGACTTGACGCGCAGCAGCGTGGAGACGTCCACGTCGCCCTCGATCCTGCGGAAGAGCACCGGTCCGGCGACCGACAGCTCCGGCAGGAAACGGGGTTCCTCGAACGGACGGGTGAAGAGCGCTGCGTTGCCCGCCTTCACGGCGTGATGCGCGAGGAGCGAGGCGTTCGGACCGGCGCAGTCCAGGACGAGATCGTCCGGGATGTCGCGGTAGAGGGTCCGCAGCTTCGGGTAGAGGGCTTCGAGCTCCTCGCCGACCATCATCTTGGGCAGGCTCACCAGGTACGGGTGGAAGCTTCCCGCCACGAAGCGCTGGAGCGCGGCCCGCCGCTCCGGGCCCGCCGTCGCGTGGCCGTCCAGCAGCGACTGGTGCAGGGCCAGCAGGCTCCGCACGGTCTCCCGGCGGTCACGGGCGGGGAGCCCGGAGCGGGCGTCGTCGGTGACGCCGTAGACGAGCGCCGGGGTCACGCGGATGCGGCGGGCCCTCAGCAGAGCGGTGGCCACGGGGGTGATGTGCTCGAGGTCCCAGCCGTCCCCGACGTGGAAACCGCACTCGCGCAGCAGGTCGCAGCGGAACAGCTTGCCGCCGGGCGACGCGGCGAAGAGCAGGTCGGGGGCGTCGGCGAGGCCGTCGACGGTCCGGTCACCGGCCGCGAAGCACTCGTACAGGAACACGTCGGCCTCGCGCAGCGCCTCGGAGGCCTGCCAGGTGTCGGCGACCACGACGTCGACGTCGTCCGCGGCCGCGGCGAGCAGCCCGGCCAGCGCGCCTTCGGCCAGGACACCGGATCCGTCCATGAAAGCCGCGTACGGACCTGCCAGTCGGTCGAGGACCACCTGCCTGGAGGCCCCGGCGTCGCGGCCGTCCGGGGTGCGGACGAGGCTCGCGTTGCCGTAGCGGTCGGCGAACTCGACCGCGGCGGGCGCGTCCGTACCGGTCCCGGCGGTGACCAGGAGCACCCGGGTACGGCCGAACTCCTCCTGGCAGGCCAGGGAGTTCAGGGCGGCCCGCAGCGCTTCGTCGCCGTATCCGGCGCAGAACACCACGACGGTCGCGGCGGGCTCGGCGGGCTCCGGGGTGTTCGCCGGCAGCTCGCGCCCCTGCCACCACTGCCAGTGCGCGGCGTCCGGCGCCTTGCGCGTCGCCCCCCTGGCGTCGTCCGGTTCGGCCGGACGCCACACGAGGTTGCCGCTGCCCGTGACGTCCGGCCACAGACCGGAGGGCTCCAGCACGCGACCGAGTGGTGCCAGGTTGCTGCCGCGGACGCAGAGGGCCGTGGTGTGCTTGCGCCCCTGCCACAGGACCTGCATGTTGAGGTTGACCAGGCTCCGCGAGGCGATCACGGCGGCCGCCGAACCCAGGTCGAACGAGACCTGGTAGGAGATCCGGGACTCGTCCACCCGGACGTCCGGCACCTCCACGACGGTCCGCTCGCCGGTTTCCTTGGCACGTACGTGCAGCGCCAGGCGTACCGCGTCGCCGGTTCCGATCCGCTGGAACTGATTGAGGATCTCGCCCTCGAGCGTGACCGTCGTGCCGTCGACGGCGAGGGAGGTGACCCGATTGAACAGCTTGCAGTTCTCGAACGACTCGTCCTGCAGGCCGAGTTCGGTCACGTCGAGGAACTCGTCCGCCCCCGGCAGGTCGGCATGGCGTGCCGACCAGTACACGCGGTCCTGGCGGCGCACCAGGTCGGTGGAGACGACGCCGCGGCGCTGCTCGAAGTCGGCGACCGTGAGGGCCTCGTCCACCAGCCGGTTCCGAAGGTAGAAGGCACGCACCCGGTCGAGCGGCCCGCACAGCGGGTAGGCCCGCTCGTCGATCTCGGTCAGGTACTCCGAGACGACGTCCAGGAAGGCGGTGCGGAACTGCTCGTCACCCGCGCGGAGTTCCTTCGCGTACAGCCGGACGTCGTGGCTGATGAAGCGAGCGTCCTTGTAGACCTTGACGTCCCCGGCGCCGGCATCGCGCAGGAACTCGTCCGCCAGCCGGTGCACCGCCACCCGGTCGGAGATGCTGCGGATCTCCGCGCGCCGGTTGGTGATCGAGGCGGTGCCGTCCCGCGCGTCCTCCCAGATCCACCGGTAGACCGGTTCGGCGAGGACGGAGATACCGGAGGCGAGGGTGTAGGACTTGGCCGAGAAGAAGGTGTCCTCGTAGAAGACTCCCTCGGGGAAGAAGATCTCGTTCTCGAGCAGGAAGTCCCGCCGGTACAGCTTCGCGGCGGCGATGGGGTCGTTGATCAGCTCCGGCCAGTTCCGGATGCCGTCCACGGTCCGGTCCGCGCCGTAGAGCATGGACTGCCACACCTGCGTCGTGTCACGCCGGAGGTTGATCCGGTGGGCACGCCCGGCGGTGATGTCGGCGCCGGTGTTCCGGGCCGACTCCAGCAGCAGTTCGCATGCCTTGACCGGCAGTTCGTCGTCGGAGTCCAGGAACATGACGTATTCGCCGCGTGCCGCACGAATTCCGTCATTGCGGGGTGCTCCCACGCCCCCGCTGTTGGTCTGCCGGGATATGACCCTCAGCCGCGGAATTCGATCCGCGTAACTCTCCGCGACGGCCCGGCTACTGTCTCGCGACGCGTCGTCGACGACCACGACCTCGAAGTCCTGGCACGTCTGCACCACCAGGGAGTCGAGGGCCCTGCCGAGAGTCGCCGCGGCGTTGTACGCGGGGACGACGACGGTGATGCCAGGTGCAGCGTCCACGCGCGGGAACATCACGCCTCCATTGCCAAGCACTGAAAAGTCGGAGATCACAGCTCCCACGCCGGACGCCCTCGCGTCGGCACTGGCCTGGAAGGTGCCCGAACCTCGGCTCGCACGGCAAGGCGACTCCGGGAGGAACCCCCCACGGAGGCGCGCCAGGCGGCAAAGACCAAGTGGCGCGAGGAAGCGGCTGACTCAAGAGCAGATTAGCCTAACCCGCGCGCCCACTTGGCCCCCAATCAGGGACGATTCAGACACCATCCACCTTATGTCCCGGCCACATGTGATTCTTGACACAGCTTTGGGTGAACGGGGCAACCACTATCGCCTGAGCATTGCCTTAAGCCTTGGCGAACGGCGTATGGTTGGCCGCGCCCGGTCCGCCCTAGGATGGCCTTTGACTGTTGGATTACCGTGGTAAAACCAACGTCCTTTGACGTAAGGCGCACCGGCATGCCCCGGTCGCCTCGCGTGGCACGTCCGACCACTCCGCGCGCTCCTCGGTGCCTCGCCGAGGGCCACCCCCGAAAGGGCTTCCTGCCGACCATGGACATACCTCCGCTCGCCGAAGTGCGCCGCCGCACTGAGAAGAAGCGGGACGCCTGGTGGACCGTTCTCCTCGTCGACCCGGTGGCCACGCCCCTGGTCCGGTGGACCGCCAAGTGGACCAGGGTCACTCCGAACCAGATCACCTGGGCCGCGCTCGTGCTCGGCCTCGGAGCGGCCGCCTGCTTCGCCCAGGGCGAGTGGCCCTGGCTGGTCGTCGGCGCGGTCGTGTACCACTGCAGCTTCATCCTGGACTGCATGGACGGGAAGCTCGCCCGGCTCACCGGCAACGGATCCGAGTTCGGCGCCTGGCTGGACTACGTCTTCGACCGCATCCGGGTCCTCGTCTGCGCCGTCGCCCTCATGGGCGGCCAGTACCACCAGACCGGCGACGTCACGTACATCTGGCTGGCGCTGGCCGTCGTCTTCCTGGACATGCTCCGGTACATCGACGCCCTGCAGATCTACAAGGTCCGCCAGGGCATGCGGACCAAGCTCCAGCAGGCCGCGGCCGAGGTCGCCGAGGTGACCCGGGCGCCCGCGCCCCGCGTCGCCGCGGCCGCACGCATCACCGCCGAGGCGAAGGACGAGGCCGTGGAAGCCGGCGAGGAGGAGACGGTGGCCGGCCCGCGCGCCGAGGAGCCCGCCGCCCCCTCCCTCGGGGTGGTCACGCAGCAGTCGTTCGTGCGCCGGTTCACGCGCTACAACCGCGTCCGCGACTTCCTGATCAGCCACCGCATCCGCACCCACCTGGTCAGCGGCATCGAGTTCCAGATGGCGGTGTTCATCATCGCCCCGCTCGTCGGGGCGATCATGGGCGTGACGATCGGGGCCGGCATCCTGCTGGTGCTCTTCGAACTCTCCATCATCTACAAACTGATGCTCTCGACCCGCGACTTCGAGCGCGCCATGGACTCGTACCGCCGTACCGCCGCGGCCGCGACCGCGGCCGTGGAGCCGGTCACCGTGTCCGCCTCGGTCGACGGCTGACGCCCCCGCACGCGGCCCACCCCGATGCCGGTCTCCTGAACACGTCGGAGACCGGCATCGGCGTTTTCCCGCGCCGCGTCCCCGCAGGCATCGCCCCTCCCCAGCACTGGAGCCCTCGGTGACGGACCAGCCCTCGTACGACGCCGCGCTCATCGTGCCCTGCTTCGACGTGGCCGGGTACGTGCCCCGATTCCTGGACTCGGTCGCCGCCCTCGACGGATTCGACCGGACCCAGGTGATCCTGGTCGACGACGGATCGACCGACGGCACCCGCGAACTGCTCGCCGCGTTCGCCGACCGCCATCCGCAGGCCGAACTGATCACCCAGCCCAACGCGGGCCCCGGGGCGGCTCGCAACCGTGGGCTGCGCGAGGTCCGCGCCGCCCATGTCGCCTTCGCCGACGCGGACGACGTGATGGTGCCCGACGGGCTGTCCGCGATGCTGGCCTCGGCCCGCGGCAACGACGCCGACCTGGTCGTCGCCGACTTCACCAACGTCCCGCTGCGCCCCTACGGCCGCTGGAAGCGGTACTTCGGAGACGGCGACCGGTGCGTCGAGGACATCACCGAGTACCCGGACCTGGTGTTCTCGGCGAGCGTGTGGAACAAGCTGTTCTCCGTGCCGTTCCTGCGGCGCATCCGGGCGGCCTTCCCTGAGGGCGTACTGTTCGAGGACGCCTGGTTCAGTGTCCCGGCGCTGCTGTCCGCGCGCCGCGTCAACCTGCTGGACCGCTCCGTCTACCTCTACCGGCAGCGCGGCGACGGTTCCTCCATCATGGACTCCCTGCGGGCCGACGCGGGAAACTACCGCGACCACCTCGACCTCAACCTGCACCTGCTCGACGTGGGCACGCGCCACGGCCCCGGGGTGCGGCGGTTGATGGAGCGGTACGCCGCCTTCACCTATCTAGGCTTCCTCAGAAGGCTCCCCGAGGCTCCGCCGGGACTCGACGTCGCAGCGCTCCTGCCCGACGTGGGCAGGCTCTACGGGGGCATCCGCGACGACGTTCTGCGGGAGTTCGTCACCGGCCGCGGGGACGCGGCGCTCCAGGCGGCGGCGAAGTCGGGCAGGCTCGGCGACTGGCTCGCGGGCCCCTGGCCCCTGCTGCCCGAGGGCACTCGGCCGGCCGACCGCGTATGGCGGGACCTGCCGCTGAATCCGGCCGTCGCCGCTCACGGCGACCCGCCGCGCTACCGGCTGAACGGCGACCGCGTCGAACTCACCGGCTCGATCGCCCCCGCCGACGGCGGCGGCTTCGGATCCCGGTGGACCTCGAGTACGACCCCCGTCAGCGCGGTGCTGGACACGGCGGTGAGCCCGGCCCGCACCCACCGCGGGGTCGCTCTGCTGCAGACCCTGCCGGCGTCCACGGTCAACGTGGCCACTCTGCAGATCTCACCGGGCGGCGTGCTGGCCCTGTCGCTGCCCCGCATGGAGGCCCTGCCGGGCTGGATCGACCTGTCGGCGATGGCATGGCCGCTGCCGGTGCCGGCACCGGCGGAATGACCCGGCGCCGGCACCATGAAGCCGGTCTACGAGGCGAAGGGGTCGAACCCCTCGTACCCCTGCTCCGCCTCGTCCCGCTCGGCCTGCCGGTTCCGGCGCCGCTGGGCTGCCGGACGCGGCGCCTCGAAGCGGTGGTCCTCACCACGCCGTCCCAGCATCTCCGCACCCGCCATGACCGACGGTTCCCAGTCGAAGACGACCGCGTTGTCCTCGGGTCCGATGGCGACGCCGTCGCCGGACCGGGCGCCTGACTTCATCAACGCCTCCTCGACACCTAGGCGGCCCAGCCGGTCGGCGAGGTAACCGACCGCCTCGTCGTTGTTGAAGTCGGTCTGCCGCACCCAGCGTTCGGGCTTCTCGCCGCGGACGCGGAAGAGGCCGTCGTCCTCGCGGGTGACGGTGAAGCCGGCGTCGTCGACCGCCTTCGGCCGGATGACGATCCGGGTCGCCTCCTCCTGCGGACGGGCGGCACGCGCCTTCGCGACCAGGTCGGCGAGCGCGTAGGACAGCTCCTTCAGCCCCGTGCGCGCCACCGCCGACACCTCGAAGACGCGGTAGCCGCGCGCCTCCAGATCGGGCCGGACCATCTCGGAGAGGTCCTTGCCGTCGGGAACGTCGATCTTGTTCAGGACCACGATGCGCGGGCGGTTGTCGAGGCCGCCGTACTGTCGCAGCTCCTCCTCGATGACGTCGAGGTCGGACGCCGGGTCGCGGTCGGACTCCAGGGTCGCCGTGTCCAGCACGTGCACGAGCACGCTGCACCGCTCCACATGGCGCAGGAACTCCAGGCCCAGGCCCTTGCCCCGGCTGGCACCCGGAATCAGTCCAGGCACGTCGGCGATGGTGTAGACGGTCGAACCGGCCGTCACCACACCCAGGTTGGGCACCAGGGTGGTGAAGGGGTAGTCGGCGATCTTGGGCTTGGCCGCGCTCAGCACGGAGATCAGCGAGGACTTGCCGGCGCTCGGGTAGCCGACCAGCGCCACGTCGGCGACGGTCTTCAGCTCCAGGACGATGTCCTGCAGGTCCCCCGGCTCGCCCAGCAGCGCGAAGCCGGGAGCCTTGCGCCGGGCGGAGGCCAGCGCCGCGTTGCCCAGGCCGCCCCGGCCGCCCTGCGCGGCGACGAACGACGTGCCGTGGCCGACCAGGTCGGCGAGCACGTTGCCCCGCTTGTCCAGTACCACCGTGCCGTCCGGCACCGCCAGCACCAGGTCCTCGCCGTCCTTGCCGGAGCGGTTGCCGCCCTCGCCGGGCTTGCCGTTGGTGGCCTTGCGGTGCGGGGAGTGGTGGTACTCGAGCAGCGTCGTGACGGACTGGTCGACAGTGAGGATCACGTCGCCGCCGCGCCCGCCGTTGCCGCCGTCCGGGCCGCCCAGCGGCTTGAACTTCTCACGGTGCACGGAGGCACAGCCGTGGCCTCCGTTACCCGCGGCGACGTGCAGTTCGACGCGGTCCACGAAGGTGGTCATGGTGTGTGCCTCCAGCACTGCGCAAATGTACGGATGTGGTTACTGCGTAACACGCGAAAGGCGGACCCGCCTTCCCGCCGGGGAAGTGAGGTCCGCCTCGCGAAAGCTTCCGATCAGGCGACCGGAACGATGTTCACGACCTTGCGGCCACGGCTGGTGCCGAACTCCACCGCACCGGCCTGGAGCGCGAACAGCGTGTCGTCGCCGCCACGGCCGACGCCGGCGCCCGGGTGGAAGTGGGTGCCGCGCTGGCGGACCAGGATCTCACCAGCGTTGACGACCTGACCGCCGAAGCGCTTCACGCCGAGCCGCTGGGCGTTGGAGTCGCGACCGTTCCGGGTGGACGATGCGCCCTTCTTGTGTGCCATGTCTCCTCAGTCCCTTACTTCGCAGCCGTGGGGATCGACGTGACCTTGATCGCCGTGTACTGCTGGCGGTGGCCCTGCCGACGGCGGTAGCCGGTCTTGTTCTTGTAGCGCAGAATGTCGATCTTCTGGCCCTTGTGGTGGTCCACGACCTCGGCCTGGACCTTGATGCCGGCCAGCACCCACGGGTCGCTGGTCACAGCGTCGCCGTCGACAACGAGCAGGGTCGAGAGCTCGACCGTGTCGCCAACCTTGGCGGTGGAAATCTTGTCAACCTCAACGATGTCGCCGACAGCAACCTTGTGCTGGCGACCACCGCTGCGCACGATGGCGTACACGCGGATCTCACTCTCTCGCTCGGAACGGCATCCCCGCAGTCCAGCCGCCCTGCGACAGACGCGAACGGCCTCTCCCGGCCACGGCCCGTGCGGGCCCGTTCCCGGGAGGAAGAGGTTTACGGGGATGAGGCGGGTCTGGCGACACGCCGACGGTCAAGATTACGGGGCCCGGCTCGAGGGGTCAAACCGGGCCCCGCCCCCTCTGCCTGCCTCGGCGGGTGGCTCAGCCGAACAGTCGATGAGCGGCTTCGGAGCGATGCCCAGGATCAGGCCCTCCACCCCGGCACGCCCCTCCCCGAAGCGGCTCAGTACGTCGATCACCTGATGGAACATGCACAGCAGGGGATCCGGTTCGAAGGGCGGGCGTGCCATGGAAATGCCGGTGCCCGCCGAGGGAGAGGACAACCCCGGAGCTCCACGAGGAACCGGTCGGCAGCCTCGTGCATGACAACCTGGCCGGACGCCTCCAGGCGGCGCCACTCGCTGGCGTCCACCCGCCTGCCGGGCCCGGGATGATCACGCCGCTGGGGTCCGCGTGCGTAGCGGGCGGGCGCGGGTCCTCCCGCGGCGGGGAATATGCTCGCTGCCGAAGCCAACAGGGGAAGGCAGCCAGGTGAACTACAGGGTCCAGCCCAGCGCCCAGGTCGACGAGAGCGCCGAGATCGGTGCCGGAAGCAGCGTGTGGGACCTCGCGCAGATCCGTGAGGACGCCCGTCTGGGCGAGGGCTGCGTGATCGGCCGCGGCGCGTACGTCGGCTCGGGCGTGCGTATGGGCGACAACTGCAAGCTGCAGAACTACGCACTCGTCTACGAGCCGGCCGAACTCGGCGACGGCGTCTTCATCGGGCCGGCCGTCGTTTTCACCAACGACCACAACCCGCGCTCCGTCGACCCCGAGGGCAAGCAGAAGCGCGGCGGCGACTGGGAGGCCGTCGGCGTCACGGTGGCCGAGGGGGCGTCCGT
Source organism: Streptomyces sp. NPDC001292 (assembly GCF_042896465.1). Taxonomy (NCBI): domain Bacteria; kingdom Bacillati; phylum Actinomycetota; class Actinomycetes; order Kitasatosporales; family Streptomycetaceae; genus Streptomyces; species Streptomyces sp. NPDC001292. The sequence continues at coordinate 180,951 of NZ_JBIAXG010000001.1, read as the reverse complement.
CGGGGCCCGCTCGGTGTGCGTCGCCCCGGTCCGCGTGGGCCGCTGGGCCATGGTCGCCGCTGGAGCCGTCGTCACCAAGGACGTACCGGACTTCGCCCTGGTGATGGGCGTGCCGGCGCGGCAGACCGGCTGGGTGGGGCGCGCCGGGCACAAGCTCGTGCAGCAGGAGGCCGGGGTGTGGCAGTGCCCGCAGACGGGTGCGCTGTACGACGAGGAGGACGGCGTCCTCAGCGAGCGCGACGCCTGAGGGAGTGGACGAACGGCCCGTGGTCCGCAGGAGCGTGCCTGCGGACCACGGGCCGTCTCATGCCCTCCTGGACCAAGGGCCGGCTCTCGACGTCAGCCGATGCCGAAGAGCCGGTCGAACTCTCCCCGGACCACCGGCCAGTCCCACCTGGCCAGGGCGTACTTCCCGCTCTCGCGGCCGTGCCCCGCCCACGTCTCCTCGTCGGCGGTGACGGCGAGGATCCGGTCCGCGGCCGCCTCCGGGGTGCTCACCACCCAGTCCGCCGGGTAGAGCGTCGAGGCGCCGTGCTTCTGCCCCGCGAAGAAGGGCCAGTCACGGACGACGGGAACCGCCCCGCTGGCGGCGCCCTCCATCACGCCGACGTGGCAGCCCTCGCTCACGGAACTGCTGAGGATGACGCCGACGTCCCGCAGTTGGCCGGGCACGTCGGTGGTGGCTCCCCGGCGCTCCACGGCCCCCTCCGCCTCCAGCGCGGTCACCTTGCGCTGGAAGGAGCGCTGATAGGCGGCGGCCGCCTGACTCGCCTTCGTGTCCATGGCGCCGCCGATCATCACCAGCCGGTAGCGCTCGTCGCGGCGGCGCAGTTCCCGGATGACGTGCAGGGCCCACAGGGGGTCCTTGGCGACCCGCCCGAAGCCCACCATGCCCACGGTGAAGCGGGCGTCGGGGTTCTTCGGCAGGGCGAAGCCGGCGAGGTCCATGCCGTTGTCGACGACGTGCGTGCGCGGCGCCCGCGGTCCGGTCAGGGCCGGCACGGAACGCAGGGCCAGGTCACGCATGTGGTCCGCGACGAAGACCAGATCGTCGACGCGGGAGAAGTCCGTCAGCCGGGGCCAGTAGGAGAACGCCTCGTAGCGGTGCAGCCGCACGACGATGCGGGCGGTGCCCGGGTCCACGCTGGTGAACAGCGCCGCGGCCGCGGCGCACCACTCGATGAACACCGTGTCGGCCCAGTCGAGGTAGGGACGCAGGTGCTGCTCGGCGGTGAAGCCGTACATCGGATCGCCGCCGAGGCGGTTCTCCAGGAGACGGCGGCGGTTGCCGGCGAGCCGCTTGATGCCGGGGTAGTCGGCGATGTCGAGGAACCTCAGCTCGACGTCGGGATTCGACTCGTAGTGATCCCTGATCAGGCCGAGGAAGTTGTCGTTGCCGTCCGTCACGACCAGCAGGCGCCGCGGCCGGCCCGGCTCCGGCTCCGCCACCGGATGCGCCCGGCCGCGCCCCGCGGTCACGGCGGACGCGGCCGTCGACGCCGCGGTCAGACGGGCGAACTCCTCCGCCCGCTTCGGCAGCGGGCTCTCCCGCTGATCTATGTGGGCGACCCGGTGGAACGCCGTCTGCAGCGCGTGGTGCACGAACTCCGCCGCACCGGCCGCGTCGCCAGCCGCGAACAGGCTGTCGGCGTGGGCGAGATCGGCCTCGGCGGACGCCAGCAGTGTGTCGGGGGTGAATCCCTGGCTCAACGCACGCCGCGTCGCCGTGCGCAGCACCTCGGCCCGCGACTCCGTGTCCCGCAGCCGCTGGGCGACCGCGCCGGCGGTCGTCACCGCCGCCCGGGCCTCGCGGAGGCCGAACAGGCCGGTCATGACACTGCGTGTCACATCGACCCGGGTCCGGCGGGGCAGCGGAAGCAGCGGCACCCGCCGGGCGACGGCGGAACCGATCCGGGAGCCGAGCACCTTCTCGTGGCCCAGGAGCAGCGCGCCGTCGGAGATCCGGTCGCGCCGGGGACCGTCGTCCACCGCGTCGGGCACGGAAACGGCCGGGGCGTTGCCGTCCTTCAGCGCCCGTACCAGGCGCTGGGCCGCGCCGAGGCCGACGCAGGCGTGCGCGCCGGTGTTCAGCCGCGCCAGTTCCCAGCCGCTGTAGCAGGCCTTGGAGTCGACCGCGACGATGACACCGGCCGCCCTGGCGAGGCGCAGGACCTTGTCGTCCGCGCCGACGTAGGCCCAGAAGCGCTCGTGCGGGTGCGCGTGCACGGCGCGGCCGCGGGCGCGCCAGTCGAGGTTGGCGCCGTCGGTCGCGACCCGGTGGACGGTGTCGATCCCCCACTCCGCGTCGATCCGGTTCTGCGCGAACGTCCCGACCAGATGCACGCGGACGTCCAGCTTCTTCATCTCGCCGACGAACGTCCGGAGGATGTCGGTGTTGGGCGTGCGCCCCACCACGACGAGCACGTCCATCACGATTCCACCTTCTCCTTCGCCGCGTTCCGCGCGTCGAGAACCAGTTCGGTCAGTTCGCGGACCGCGGGCGCCATCACCGCGCCCCGCTGGTAGGACGCCCCGTGCGCCTTGGCCCCCCGGCGCTGCTCGTCCGTGGCCGACGTCGCCATGTGCGCGGCCCGGCAGAACGACTCCGTGAGCTTCTCGACGTCGAGGCCGTACGCGCCGGTCCACAGCGGATGGCCCTCGAGCAGGTCCGAGGCGTCGTGCTCACGCTCGTGGACCGAGACGACGGGCAGCCCGGTGGCCATGTACTCGTAGACCTTCCCGGACGTGACGTACTTGCCGCCGACGATGATCAACAACAGGGCGTTCCACCGTCCGTAGAGCTCGGACACCTGCCCCTTGGGCACCGGTCCGCCGACGACGACGCCGTCGGCGGCGGCCTCGTACAGCATCTCCAGGTGCCGGTTCGCCCCCTGGCGCGCTCCGGCACCGATGTGTCCGCGCACTTCGAGTGTGGCGTCGGCCAGCAGCGGCTCACGTTCGCGGGCCGCCTTCCAGGAGTCGAGGACCTTGGCCAGCAGAGGCGCCGGGAACGTCACGGTCCCGAGGTAGCCGAAGACCAGCGGGGCGTCGGGGTCGCGCACGGTGGCCGGCAGGTCGACGCTGTCGGCGTCGTAGCCGTTGCGCACGACGTGGATCCGGGAGCGGGCGTCGGGGTAGCGCTTGCGGTAGTGCTCGGCGATCGGGTCGTTGACGCACCAGAAGGCCACCGCGTCGGCCAGCATCCGGGACTCCCAGACACCCGCGGGAGAGTCCTCCAGGAACGCCTCGACACCCTCCACGACGTCGAGCGACCAGCCGTCGCGGAAGTCGACCGCGTAGGGGACCTGGTGATCGTCGTAGAGGCGCCGGATCGCGGCGAGCTGCACATAGGGCAGGCAGCTGGCCATCGAGAGGGTCACGGGATTCTCGGCGTGGATGCGGAGGGCGGCCTCCTCCAGGTCGGGGCGCCAGTCGCCGAACACGGGGTCGGGGAAGACCTCCTGGACGTCCTCGCGGGCCTTGCGGAGCCAGGCGTCGGGGTCGACCGCGCGCTCGCGGGAGAACTTCCGCAGGTCCGTCTCCAGGTCGTCCCGGGACAGCGGCAGCTTCACCACGTCGATCCTGGGGTCGACCGGCGCGGACAGCGTCGGGTCGATACCCGTGTCGATCATCCAGGACTCGTCCTCGATGGTGACCACGGTGATCCGCCACCCGTGAGCCGCGAACTGGTTGGCGGTCTCCCGCATGCGGTAGGCACAGGCCTTGGCCGCGGGCGGGAAACCGATCGCGAAGTACAGCAGATGCGGCTTGTCCTGGCCCTCGGCGGATGTCAGGTCGGCGGGTGGCACAGACTTGTCCTCGACTGGAGTGGTTGACTGTGGCGGCCGTGCTTCCTCGCTCAGCCATGGTGAGAGCGGGGGCGCACACGGACTGGGGGCCAGGCCGGTTCCCTGGTGGTCGTGGCCTTCCTCCACCCTTCGGTGACGTGTCGGTCCCGCCGCCTCCAAATGGAGGGATTATCACACACGTTCGACGAGAATTTCCCTCGCCGACGGCCACCGTCCGTCTCACGGCAACTCCTGACTCCCCGCCACGCGTCGCCGGGCGGATCATCGTTGCGTCCCCGCATGCCGCTGCCGCTGGGACACTGGTCGTTCGCCCCGAACCTGATCCATGAAAATAGTCATCCGCCCAGTGGCTCGAACGCCCCGCGGAACGCACGCTGCGCAGAATCGGACCTCGCCCTTCGGTGCCGAGGACGCGACCGCGGACAGCACCCGCCGAGTGAGGCCGCCCGCCCGGGCCACCGCCCCCCTGACCGAGAAGAAGAGACGCCGTGAAAGTCATCAGCATCGTCGGAGCCCGTCCCCAACTGGTCAAGCTGGCCCCGATAGCCGCCGCGTTCGCGCAGACCGAGCACGAGCACGTCATCGTGCACACCGGCCAGCACTACGACGCCGACCTGTCGGACGTCTTCTTCAGCGGGCTGGGCATCCCGGACCCGGACGTGCACCTCGGGGTCGGCTCCGGCAGCCACGGCGTGCAGACCGGCGCGGTTCTGTCCGCCCTGGACCCCGTCCTCGACGCGCACCGGCCGGACTGGGTCCTGGTGTACGGCGACACCAACTCGACCATCGCGGGCGCTCTGTCCGCCGTGAAGCAGCACATCCCGGTCGCCCATCTCGAGGCGGGGCTGCGCTCGTTCAACCGCCGCATGCCGGAAGAGCACAACCGCGTGCTCACCGACCACTGCGCCGACCTGCTGCTCGCGCCCACCGAGGAGGCCATGCGCCACCTCGTCGGCGAGGGACTGGAGCACCGCGCTCGGCTGTCCGGCGACGTCATGGTCGACATCTGCCTGCGCATCCGGGACGCGGTGCTCGCCGGGGAACACCCGGCGCCGGCGCTGCCCGAGGGCATCGACCCGGCGCAGCCGTTCCTGCTGGCCACCCTGCACCGGCCGGACAACACCGACGCCCCGGAGCGTCTTTCCGCGCTTGTGGGGGCACTTGCCGGGCTTCCGCTGCCCGTGGCGCTGCTCGCCCATCCGCGCCTCGTGGCCCGCGCCGAGCAGCACGGCATCAAGCTGGAGCAGGGATCCGTCCGCGTCGGCCGTCCCCTGCCGTACGCGGGTCTGGTCGCCGCGGTGCTCGCGTCCGCCGGCGTGGTCACCGACTCCGGCGGGCTCCAGAAGGAGGCGTACCTGCTCGACCGGGCGTGCACCACAGTGCGGCCGGAGACGGAGTGGGTCGAGACCCTGGAGGGCGGCTGGAACGTCCTCGTGCCCGACCCGCACGAACTGCCGGCAACTCAGTGGGCCGCCACGGCGTGCCGCCCCGCGCCCGAGGCGCCGCGCGGCGTTCCCTACGGTGACGGCACCGCGGCCCGCCGCGTGGTGCGGCTCATGGAGGAAGCGGCCGGCGCCTGACCCGGGTCACCGGACGGCCGTGGGCCCCCTGCCCGAGGATCGTCGGGCAAGGGGCCCACGTCGTGCTCGGGCAAGGGGCCCACGTCGTGCTCGGGCAGGAGGTCCACGTCGTGCTCAGTGGGCCGGGTCAGCCGCCGATGACGACGCGGCGCACGCCCTCCCAGCGGGCCGGGTCGGTGGTGCGGCGGCCGTCGACCAGAACGCGTACGTCGGGCAGGTCGGTTGCCGACAGCTCGCGGTACTCGGCGTGGTCGGCCTGGAGGATGGCGGCGGTCACCGTCTGGCCCTCGTGCGGGGGCAGGCCGTGCGCGGTCAGCTCCTCGGCGGTGTACATCGGGTCGGAGACGCAGGGCACCGCGCCGCGCTCGCGCAGCGCCTCCACCGTGCCGTAGACGCCGGAGAACGCGGTCTCCTTGACTCCGCCCCGGTAGGCGGCGCCCAGCACGAGGACGTTCACGCCGGTCAGGTCGCCGTAGGCGGCCGCGAGGAGGTCGACGGCGTACACCGGCATGGCCGCGTTGGCCTCACGGGCGGCGCGCACCACGGTGGCCTGCGGGTCGTTCCACAGGTACATCCGCGGGTAGATCGGGATGCAGTGGCCGCCGACCGCGATGCCCGGCTGGTGGATGTGGCTGTAGGGCTGGCTGTTGCAGGCCTCGATGACCTTCTTGACGTCGATGCCCACGGTGTCGGCGAACCGCGCGAACTGGTTGGCCAGGCCGATGTTGACGTCCCGGTAGGTGGTCTCCGCGAGCTTGGCCATCTCGGACGCCTCCGAAGTGCCCAGATCCCACACGCCGTTGGGGCGCGGCAGGTCGTCGCGCTGGTCGAAGTCGAGGACCTGCCGGTAGAAGTCCACGCCGCGCCGCGTCGACGCCTCGTCGATGCCGCCGACCAGCTTCGGGTAGCGCCGGAGGTCGGCGAAGACCCGTCCGGTGAGGACCCGTTCCGGGGAGAACACCAGGTGGAAGTCCTCGCCCGCGGTCAGCCCCGAGCCCTCGGCGAGCATCGGCGCCCAGCGGTCGCGGGTCGTGCCGACAGGGAGCGTGGTCTCGTACGACACCAGGGTGCCCGGCTTCAGGCCCTGTGCGACGGCCTTGGTCGCCGCGTCCATCCAGCCGAAGTCCGGCACCCCCTCGGCGTCCACGAACAGCGGCACGACCACGACGACAGCCTCGGACCGGGCCACCGCGTCGGCGGTGTCGGTGGTTGCGGACAGCAGCCCGTCGTCGACGGCCCGCTTGAGCCGGACGTCGAGGGCGTGCTCGCCGGGGAAGGGCTCGGTACCGGCGTTGACCAGGTCGACGACCCTCTCGTCGACGTCGACGCCGATCACCCGGTGGCCCTTGGAGGCGAACTGCACGGCGAGCGGCAGGCCGATCTTCCCCAGGGCGACTACGCAGATGTTCATGGACGGGGTGCCTCTTTCTCGGGGCGGTCTGCGGGGCCGGGACACGGGACCCGGCCGGAAGCGGTGGGCTGAGGCTTCAGGCCCCGGACGGCACGGCGTCGTCGGCCGTGTCCAGCCGCACGGTGTCGCCGGTCGCGGCGGATTCGAGCACCGCGGCGGCCACCTCGACCGTCCGCAGGCCCTGGCGAAGCGTCGAAATCTGGCGCGAGCGGCCGAGCACGGCGTCCCGGAAGAACTCGTGCTCGACGAGGAGCGGCTCCCGCTTGGGGATCGCGTAGCGGATCATGTCGCCCTCGGCGACACCGCGGAACGCCTGCAGGGCCTCCCACTCGGTCGCGACGGCCGCGTTGGAGTGGAAGGTCAGGTCCGCGGTGAGGGTGTCGGCGATGAAGCAGCCGCGCTCGCCGGTGACCGAGGTGAACCGTTCCTTGAGCGGGCTGAGCCAGTTGACGAGGTGGTTGACCATGGTGCCGTCGGCCAGCTGCCCGACGGCGGCGACCATGTCCTCGTGCGGGCGGCCGCTCTTGGAGACGGTGTGCGCGGAGACCGACGCGTAGGGCTTGCCGGTGACCCAGGCGGTCAGGTCGATGTCGTGGGTCGCCAGGTCCTTGACCACGCCCACGTCGGCTATTCGGTGCGGAAACGGCCCCTGCCGGCGGGTCACGACCTGGAAGACCTCGCCCAGTTCACCCGCCTCCAGGCGGGCCCGCAGGCTCTGCAGCGCCGGGTTGTAGCGCTCGATGTGGCCGACGCCGGCCACCAGGCCGCGGGACTCGAACGCCTCGACCAGGCGCCGCGCGCCCTCGACGGTGTCGGCCACCGGCTTCTCGACCAGCGCGTGCACTCCGGCCTCGGCGAGCTGCAGGCCGATCTCCTCGTGGAGCGCGGTCGGGCAGGCCACCACGGTGTAGTCGACGCCCAGCGCGACGAGCTGCTCGACGGACTCCAGGACCGGCACGCCCCGCGCGCTACCGAACTTGTCGCCCATCGGGTCGACGACGGCGACCAGTTCCACGCCGTCGAGTTCCGACAGGATCCGGCAGTGGTGGCGGCCCATGGACCCCAGGCCGACGACACCGGCCCGCAGCTTCGCCCTGCTCACAGTGTGTCTCCCAGGGTGTTCACGGCGTCGGCGATGCGCACGAGGTCGGCGTCGGTCAGCGACGGGTGAACCGGCAGCGACACGACCTGGGCGGCGGCCCGCTCGGTCTGCGGCAGGTCCCAGGTCCGGCCGGCCTTGCGGTCCGGCTCCCAGTACGGCGTGAGCCGGTGGATGGGAGTCGGGTAGTAGACCGCGTTGCCCACTCCGGCGGCCGTGAGCCGCTCCTGCACCGCGTCCCGGTCCATGCCCTCGGGCACCCGCACGGTGTACTGGTGGTAGACGTGCCGCGCGCCCCCGGCGACCGGTGGCGTCACCAGCGCGGTGATGTGCTCGTCGAGGTGGGCGGCGTTGGCGCGGCGGCGGTCCGTCCACTCCGCGAGCCGCCCGAGCTGCACCCGCCCGATCGCCGCCGCGACGTCCGTCATCCGCGTATTGGCTCCGACGATCTCGTTGGCGTAGCGCTGCTCCATGCCCTGGTTGCGCAGCAGCCTGAGGGTGCGCGCCATCTGAGGGTCGGCGGTGGTGACCATGCCGCCCTCCAGGGCGTGCATGTTCTTCGTCGGGTAGAAGCTGAACGTTCCGGCGGTGCCGAACGCGCCGACCGGGGTGCCGTTCAGCCGTGCCGCGTGGGCCTGGCAGGCGTCCTCGACGACGGCGAGGCCGTACTTCTCGGCGATCGGCAGGAGCCGGTCCATGGCCGCCGGGTGCCCGTACAGGTGGACCGGCATGACAGCGGCGGTGCGCGGGGTGACGGCCGCCTCGACCGCGTCCGGGTCGAGGCAGAAGCTGCCGGGTTCGATGTCGGCGAAGACGACGTCGGCACCGACCAGGCGGACGGCGTTGGCGGAGGCAGCGAAGGAGAACGAGGGCACGATCACCTCGTCGCCCGGGCCGATACCGAGGGCCATCAGGGTCAGATGGAGCGCGGAGGTCCCGGAGTTGACGGCGACGCAGTGGCGTCCGTCGACCAACTCGGAGAACTCCGACTCGAAGGCGGCCACTTCGGGCCCCTGCACGACCCTGCCGCTGCGCAGCACGCGCACCGCGGCTTCGATCTCCTCATCGCCGATCACCGGCCGGGCAGCCGGGATGGGCTCCAGGGCGTCCGCCATCGGCGTCCTCCTCTTCAACGGCCTTGCAGCCGCACGACGTACCTGAGCCGGGAGGTGGCCGCCTGGCACGTTCGTCCGCTTCCCGTGGATCACCGGTGCTCAGGGACGGCGTACAGCTCTCCCCCGAATCCCCCCGCCGACGGGGAGCCCTGAGGGAGAGTCAGCCGCGAGCGAGATGTCCGGTGTGCTCGTCGGCTGTGGTCCTCGGCAAACGCCTGGGCGTACGTCTCGGCAGCGGCCGATACCGCCGTTCAGGCTATCAAAGGTGCACGTGTGTTCCCCTGTTCGCCACCTCTCCGTTACCTCAGGCGTTCGACCGGGGCCCGGGCGGGCCGGGTGCGTTCGCGCGGGCGGCGGCGCGTCACCGGGCGCGCCGCTCACCCCGCCGGGCCGGAAACAGCCGCGTGCCCCGGCCCGGCACACCGCAGGGGTGTCCGGGCCGGGGCACGCGGCCGGGGCTAGGCCCTCGTCACTCCTCCACCGACGAGCCGGCCGAGGACGGCGCCTGCTGGGCCGCCGCCGCGGTCTTCTTCGCCGTCGTCTTCTTAGCCGTCGTCTTCTTGGCCGCGGTCTTCTTGGCGGTCGTCGTCTTCGCCGCCTTCTTGGCCGTGGCCTTCTTCACGGCTGTCTTCTTGGCCGCGGTCTTCTTGGTGGCGGCCTTCTTCGCCGTCGCCTTCTTGGCCGTCTTGCGGGCCGCCGCCTTCTTGGCCGGAGTCGCCTCCGAGGCGGGCTCCTCCGCGGGGGCCTGAGCGGCCGCGGCCGATTCGGCCTCCTCCGCCGTGCCCGACGGGACGACCACGACGGCCGTGTCCTCGGGCGCGGTCGGAGCGGTGGTCTCGCGCACGGCGCGGCGGCGCGGACGGGCCGGGGCGGCGGACTCGGCCGGAGCCTCCGGCTGCCCCGCCGGAACCGGAGCCGCGTCGACCGCGGCGTCCTGCGGCTCGGCGGGCGCCGCCGGCGCGGTCTCCGTCACCGTCACCACGGCCTCCCCGGCACCCGCCGGGGAACCGGCCGGCGCCGACACCTTGCGGGTCGCGCGACGACGCGTACGGCCCTTGGGGGCGGCCTCCTCGACCGGGGCCTCGGCCGCGGGCGCCGGGACGGCCGGGTCCTCGACGGCCACGGGCTCGGCCTGAGCCTGTTCGGCCGACTCCTGGAGCACCGGGCGCGCGGCCTCCTCGGCGGCCGTGACGTCCTGGGCCGTGGGAGCCGGGGTGCCACCGTCGGCGTGGGCCTTCGGCGCGCCGGCGGGCGCGGACACCCGCCGACCCGCGCGGCGCCGTGTACGGCCACGGCTCGCCGCGGCCTCCGCCTCGGCGACGCTGCTGTACAGCTCCTCGTCCGGGGCCATCTCCAGCGCGGGCACCGCGATGGGCTCGGCGGCCTCCGCCTCGGTCTCCGCCTCCTCCTCGGCGGTCGGGACGACCGCCTCGGCGGCCACAGCCTCGTACTCGTGCGGCTGCTCGGCACCGGCGCGGGCGCGCTTGCGGCGCTTGCTCCCGCCGCCACCGCTGACGCTCGCCTGCTCCAGGTGGACGATGACACCGCGGCCGTTGCAGTGCACGCAGGTCTCGGAGAAGGACTCCAGCAGGCCCTGGCCCACCCGCTTGCGGGTCATCTGCACCAGGCCCAGCGAGGTCACCTCGGCCACCTGGTGCTTCGTACGGTCGCGGCCCAGGCACTCCAGCAGGCGACGCAGCACCAGGTCGCGGTTGGACTCCAGGACCATGTCGATGAAGTCGATCACGATGATGCCGCCGAGGTCGCGCAGCCGCAGCTGACGCACGATCTCCTCGGCCGCCTCCAGGTTGTTCCTGGTGACCGTCTCCTCCAGGTTGCCGCCCTGGCCGGTGAACTTGCCGGTGTTGACGTCGATGACGACCATCGCCTCGGTCCGGTCGATCACCAGCGAACCGCCACTGGGCAGCCAGACCTTGCGGTCCAGCGCCTTGGCGAGCTGCTCGTCGATCCGGTACGTGGCGAAGACGTCGACCTCGCTGGTCCAGCGCTGCAGACGCGGCGCGAGGTCCGGGGCGACGTGCGAGACGTACCCGTGGATCGTCTCCCAGGCCTCGTCACCGCTGACGATGACCTTGGAGAAGTCCTCGTTGAAGATGTCGCGCACGACCCGGACGGTCATGTCCGGCTCGCCGTACAGCAGCGTCGGCGCGTTGCCGTTCTTGGCCTTCTTCTGGATGTCCTCCCACTGCGCCTGGAGCCGCTCGACGTCGCGGCGCAGCTCGTCCTCGCTCGCGCCCTCGGCGGCGGTGCGCACGATGACGCCCGCGTCCTCGGGGACGATCTTCTTGAGGATGGTCTTCAGCCGGGCCCGCTCGGTGTCGGGCAGCTTGCGGCTGATGCCGGTCATCGAGCCCTCGGGGACGTACACGAGGTAGCGGCCCGGGAGGGAGACCTGGCTGGTCAGGCGGGCGCCCTTGTGCCCGATGGGGTCCTTGGTGACCTGGACGAGGACGGACTGCCCGGACTTCAGGGCGGACTCGATCCGGCGCGGGCCGTTGGCCAGGCCCAGCGCCTCGAAGTTGACCTCACCGGCGTACAGGACGGCGTTGCGGCCCTTGCCGATGTCGATGAAGGCGGCCTCCATCGAGGGCAGGACGTTCTGCACCTTGCCGAGGTAGACGTTGCCGACGTACGAGGTCGACTGCTCCTTGTTGACGTAGTGCTCGACGAGCACGCCGTCCTCCAGGACGCCGATCTGCGTACGGTCCCCGTGCTGCCGGACCGCCATCACGCGCTCGACGGCCTCACGGCGGGCCAGGAACTCGGCCTCGGTGATGATCGGCACACGGCGGCGGCCCTGTTCGCGGCCCTCGCGGCGGCGCTGCTTCTTGGCCTCCAGGCGGGTGGAGCCCTTGATGGACTGCACCTCGTCGGACGGCTCGGCGGCCTTGCGGGGCTCGCGGACCTTGACGACGGTGCGCTCGGGGTCGTCGGCGGACGGCTCGCTGTCGGCGGCGCTGTCACCGGCCCGGCGACGACGCCGACGGCGACGGCGGCTGCTGCTGGAGCCACCGCCCGTCTGCCGGCCCTCGTCCTCCTCGGCCGACTCCGCGGCCCCGGCCGCGTCCTCGTCGTCCTCCTCGAGCTGCTCGGCGGTGTCCTCGGCGTCCTGCGCGGCCTGCTCGGCGGCGAGCTCCTCGCTCTCCTCCGCGTCCTCGTCCCCGCCGGCCTCCGCGGACTCGCCCCGGCGACGGCGCCGGCCACCGCGGCGACGGCGACGGCGGGAACCGGACTCCTCGCCGTCCTCGCCCTCGACGGCTTCCTCGGCCGACTCGGCGGCCTCCTCCTCCGTCTCGTCCTCGGCGGACTCGTCGGCGGTCGCGGCCGCCCGGGTCTCGGACTCCTCGCCACCGGAGCCCCGGCGGCGACGGCGGCGGCGCGAGCCGCCCTGGTCGGGATGCTCGGCCTGCTCGGCCCGCTCCTCCAGGAACTCCTCGCCCTCCGCTGCCTCGCCCTCCGCTGCCTCGGCCGCCGCGGCGGCGGCAGCCCGCTCCGGGGTCTGGAACATCGGCTCCGTGAAGACGGGCGCCTGGAACACGGCGACGTGGGGCCGTGCAGGCCGGCGCGGCGACTCGCCGTCGCCGACGGCGGACTCCGCGGCGGGCTCGGAGAACCCGGTAGCGGCACGGCGCACGACCCGACGCCGGCTCCGCCGCGTCCCGGACTCCTCGGCCCCGGCCTCGGCGGCGGGGGTGGTGGAGGTGACGGCGGCGGGGGCCTCGCCCTCGCCGGAAGCCTCAGCGGGCTGGGCCGCGGAGGCCTCGGTGACGGCGTGGGAGGCGGCGGGCTCGGACGCGCGGCGCGTGGCACGCCGGCGCACCCGGCGCGGAGCCGCGTCCTCCACGACCTCGGCAACGGACTCGTCGGCGCTCTCGGCAGCGGTCTCGGGCTCGACGGCGGCGGAGACGCCCTGGGACGCGGCCTCCTCGGCAGCGGCCTGCGGCGCGGTCTCGTCGGCGGGGGCGTCGCTCCCGGACTCCGCCACGGCGGGCTCGGACCCGCGGCGCGTGGCACGCCGGCGCACCCGGCGCGGAGCCGCGTCCTCCACGACCTCGGCAACGGACTCGCGCTCGGCGCTCTCGGCAGCGGTCTCGGGGGCCGTGACCCCGGCAGCGGAGCTCACCACGGGAGCCTCGGCGGCCTCGGTCGGTGCCGAGGCACCGGCGGGCGCGGACACGCTCCGGGTCGCGCGGCGCCGCGCACGAGCGGCGGGCGCGGGCGCCTCCGCCGCCGGCTCGGCGACAGCCTCGGCGCCCGCCGGCTGCTCCACGCTCTCCGCAGGCGTGGCGGCGACGACCGTCTCGACCGCCTCCACGGACGCGGCGGGCGCGGCCACGCTGCGCGTGGCACGCCGACGGGTGCGCCGCGGAGCGGCGGCCTCGCCGACCTCCACGGACCCGGCGGGCGTCTCTACGGCACCGGATCCGGTGGCCGGCGTCTCGGCGACGGCCTCCGCCGGCACGACGGTTTCGGCTGCAGCCTCGCCCCGGATGGCCTTGGGGGTCCCGGCGGGCACGGAAACACGGCGGCGCGAGCGGCGCGCGGGCGCCGCCTCTTCGACAGCGGCTTCCACGGGGGCGGCGGCCTCGGCCGCTTCCTCCGTCTCCTCGGTCTCCTCCGGCTCCTCACCGGTGACCGCGGCCGTCTCGGCGGTCACGGCCTCGGCGGCCTCCGCGGTCCCGGGAATCTCCAGCTCCTCCACCTGCTCCGCGAGCTCCGCGGAGACGGCGGCCGATACGGCCGGAGCGGTGATCTCGGCCGCGGCCTCGGAGGACGCGGCGGCGGGCGGACCCGCCGGGCGGGACGCGGCACGGCGCCGACGACGCGGCGGCAGGGTGTCGCTGGGGGTGTTCAGTTCTTCGGAACCCTCGATGGGTTCGGTCGGTTCGAGCATGCGGGCGAATCTCCCGTCAGGCTCCCGGGCGCCGCGCCTGGTCCGGCGCCGATCACGTCGATCGACACCGTTGACGTCCGCGGCCGCGCGGTGCGCGATGGCCGCCGTCCGGGGCGCGGGCGCCGCACGGGAGCTCTCTGTGTCCTGTCTCGCCGGTTCCGTACGCCTTGTCGTGTACGGCCTGGCGAAAGTCTTCTGGTCGGTGCGCTGCCCGACCCAGGTGGCTCCCAAGTACGAGGGCGGCGCTTCGACGTCCGTCCCGGTGCGGAACCGTCCCTACGCAGGCGCCTTCGCGGCGGCAGGGACGGCGGCCCCCACTGAATCGGCCGGGGCGGCCGGGTCTGCCTCGCGGTCGGGCGCGAGCGGGTCGGTCACCGTGCCGGTCTCTTCATCGAGCAGCCCCTGCGCCAGCCTGGTCACCGCTGCGGGGACCGGCGGCGCCAGGTCGGCCACGGCGCGGAGACCGGACAGGACGTCGTCGGGTCGTACGGCAGGCGTCACGTGCCGAACAACCAGCCGCAGTATCGCACAAGGCTGGTCGGTCGGCCCATCGGCCGCCGAACCATGCGTTTGAACACTCTCCAGGTCCACCACCGCGGACCTGGCATCGAAGGTGCGCACGCCGTTCTTGGTCAGGCGCTGCACTTCCACGGTCTCGGCCTCCTTGAAGGCCGCGACCGCTCGTTCGGCCTGGGCCGGGTCGACGCCGTCCAGCCGCAGCTCCCACACGGAAGCGGCCAGCCGGTCGGCGAGCCCCGCCGTACGGGCCTCGACCGCCTCGACGACGTCCAGCCCGGAGGGCAACGACTCGTCGAGAAGCTCACGCAGACGCTCCGGGTCACGGGGCGCGGTGAGCGCGATCTCCAGGTACTCCGCCTCACTGCCCGTGCCGGTGGGTGCGGCATTGGCGTAGGAGACCTTCGGGTGCGGCGTGAACCCCGCCGAGTACGCCATCGGCACCTCGGCACGGCGCAGCGCACGCTCGAAGGCGCGCTGGAAGTCACGGTGGCTGGTGAACCGGAGGCGGCCACGCTTGGTGTAGCGCAGTCGGATGCGCTGCACCGCAGGTGCGGGCGGCGGGCCTTCGGGCTGTCGCTTGCCCAGTGGAACTTCTCCTCGTGTACGGCGGACGGTCCGTGGCGCCACCCCGCGTCGGCGGAGAGCGTCCGGGCGACACCTTCCCGGTGCCGTCCCGTCCGGATCACCCCCGCGTCGGCGGGGAGACTTCGCGCCCGGTCCTTGTCTCTAGAGTACGCGTCTCGGCCGCCACAGGTTCCCGACGGGCCACCGGCCGGGGTTCCCCGAGGAGCGCCCGGCGCAGGTCGGTGCCGGTCTGCCGGGCGATGCCGCGTGCCGCGGCGAACGCCTGCCGGGTGGCACGGCCCACCTGGCGCGCGGCCCGCGCCGCGGGGCGCAGTACGGCCTCCCGGACGGCGTGCCCGACCGGCGTGAGCACCCGGCGGTACGCCCAGCGCACCGGCTCCACGACGAGCCACCGCAGAACGGTCCCCAGGAACCGCCCGACGGCGAGGGAGATCCGCCCGGCCACCCGCCAGGCGTGCCCGAGGGCGTCCGCCACCTCCCGCCCGACGACGGCCAGAGCGCGACCGACGGGGACGAGCACCCACCGCCACAGCCCCCTCCCACACCAGACGAGCGCACGGCCGACCGGCGTGAGCACCCATCGCCACACCGCGAGCGCGGGCAGGACGAACAGGACACGGCAGGTCCAGCACAAAGCCACACCGACCCCGGCGGCCACCGCCGTGAGGACCCGCCACAGCCCCCTCCCACACCAGACGAGCGCACGGCCGACCGGTGTGAGGATCCACGTCCAGCACCACGTGGCGGGGGCCACGAGGAGCCACCGCACGAGCCAGGCCGCGCCCGCGAGCACTGCCGCTCCCACGGCGGCGAGCACGAGGCCGAGCCTCCTGAGCAGCCACTCCGCCGCGTGCCCGATCGGCGTGAGCACGCGCGCGTACACCCACGCCAGCAGGTCCCCGGCTCTCCGCGCGAACCACACGAGCGCGCGCCCGATCGGCGTCAGCAGCCACCGGTACGCCCATACGAGTGGTACGACGACCAGTACGCGCCCGAGCCACGTCAGCGCCCGGCCGAGCGGTCGCAGCACGGTGTCGCGCAGGAACCGCCCGCCGACGACGAGCGCGTCCCACGCCACGCGCACCGGCACGACCAGAACCAGCACGACGATCCGCACAGGCATGCGGACCGCCACCACGAGGCACCCCTCGGGC
Organism: Streptomyces sp. NPDC001292; assembly: GCF_042896465.1. Lineage (NCBI taxonomy): Bacteria > Bacillati > Actinomycetota > Actinomycetes > Kitasatosporales > Streptomycetaceae > Streptomyces > Streptomyces sp. NPDC001292. The sequence continues at coordinate 164,764 of NZ_JBIAXG010000001.1, read as the reverse complement.
GGCCGCTCCCCGGTCCCCCGCTTCTCCAGATCCATACCGGAGAGGACGCAGCGGCACCCCCGCCGGATCCACGAGGTGTACACATCACTCGTCAGGAAGCCGCAGGAGCCGGACCCCGGCTCCCCACTCACCGCACACGACAACGGAGCGGCCGAACCACCCGCTCCGCGCCTCGGATCACTTGTGAATCGTCGCGCAGGCCTTGGTCCCCGGGTAATTGTGCCGATACCCGCAGATCCTGCTGCCGCCCGCCGCCGAAAGCCCCCAGGTGGTTCCGACCGTCTTCTTTCGACCCGCGCGGCACTGACGGTCTGACTCATATAACCGCCCGACCCGTCAGTGAAGTTGATGTGGCGTAATCAGTCCAGGCCCGGTTGTTCGACTGGACGAGCCCATCCCGAACACGACGACGGCCTGCACAACCCCAACGGGGACGCACAGGCCGTCGTCACGCGGGCCCCGGATTCACCAACAGCGTCCCGTTCGGGAGGGGGCTTACTCGATCCGGTGGAAGGGCCGCCGCTGACCGGCCGTCAGCGGCGGCAGCCGTTCAGGAACCGCTCCTGCCCTGAGCCTCGGCCTCGGCCATCGCTTTGGCGTCGGACTCGGCCACCGCGATGGCGAAGCCGAGCGCCTCGGTGATGTGCCCCCCACAAGAAGCCGCTGCGCTTCGAGGCGGGGCAGTGCAACTGCCGGCAGTACGTGAAACCTCAGCCGCTGTCGCAGGTGTACGCCGACGAACTGACCGGCCGCGCCTGACCGTCCGGCCGGGGCCGCTGCCCCGGAAGTACCCGCCTGACAGACCCCGCGCCGGGAACCCGTGCGACCGGATCCTGCTCGGCCGACGGGCCGGCGGAACCGGTCGGCCCGCGTCGGCTGCGGAGGGTGCGCTGCGGCCACCACAGGACGTACAGGGCGGAACCGACCGCGAAGGCCAGCCGGATCAGGCCCCGCGCGGAGTCGGAGGGGATCAGCAGGGTGCTGCCGTAGAGGGAGATCAGGGCGATCCAGCTCACCCAGGGCACCAGCCGCCGCTGACCGATCGAGTCCCAGATCAGCGTGCCGAGCAGGACCGAGGCGTTGTAGTACGTGTACACGCTTGGGTCCAGCACGATCCGCGCATCGGCGGCCAGCAGCACCACGGCGGCCCAGCGGTGCCTGCGCACCGCGAGCGCGCCCAGGGCCATGCCGAGGGTCATCTGCGCGGGGCGATCCCACCAGGGGGTGCCCGGGTCGTTCACGCCGAACCAGCGCAGGGCGGAGGCCGGCTGGTTGGGGATGGTGAAGTGCGCCGCAGCGAAGGTGTCCAGATGGGTCAAGTAGAACGGCAGCCAGGCGGCGGCCACCAGCCCGACCACCCAGGCGCCCGCCCTCAGCCGTACTGGCCGGGGCAGCGCCAGCAGCAGCGGCAGGAAGCCCACAGCCCAGGGCTTGGAATCAACGGCCAGGGCCAGCAGGACCCCGACGGCGGTGGCGTTGCCGCGCACCAGCGCGCGCACGGCGAGGGTGGTGAAGAACAGCGCCAGCACGTCGTCGAGATGCGCGAAACGCACCGCGACCTCCACCCACATGGGGATGAAGGCGGCCCCGGCGACCAGTACGCGCTGCTGGAGGCGCCGGTGGTTCAGTCCGGTCCCCCGGTAGTGGTCGGCGGCGGTGCGACCGACCAGGACCAGCATGTACAGCCCGAGGCCCGACATGAACGCGTCCGCCAGCTTCTCGCCCACGGCCTCGGGGAACGGCGTGAACAGGCCGGCGACCACGAAACTGACCGGGCCGATCTGCAGTTCGGGGTGGTTGGCGTACAGTGCGAGGCCGCCGCCCGGAATCTCACCGAACAGCAGCTCCTCACCGGTTCTCAGATAGTGCCAGGACACGGCGCCGTGGCGATCGGCCACGACGAACCAGAGGGCCGTCCACACAGTCAGCAGAGCGGTGTGCCACCTCACCGGATGCCGTCCGAGCCGGCCGATCCGCACCCCGGTCCTGGGCGCGCCTGCCGCCGTACCCGCGTTCCGCACGTTCCGTCCTCCCTCCAGACGCCGCGGCGAGCGAGCCTCTGTCGCGAATCGGCGGCAGCATAACGGCACAGTTTCCAGATTGCGCAAATATGAAGTGACGTGTGGGCGGTGGGCGGATGGAAATCCACGCAGGAGCGTCACATCGGCGGAGCCGCCCTGCTGGGCTCGGCACGGATCAGGGAGAGGACACCTCGCGCGCTGCGCGTAGACCGGCTCATCCTGCTCGGACTGGGTGAGCTGGCTATCGCCGCGGCCCGGCCGGAGCTTCGGGCCGCGTGCGGGGAGCGGAGCGACCCGCCTGTCATATAACGTCCGTCAGTTTTAGTCGGGGCTGGGGACTGGGCAACACCTGCCGCAAGCCCGAACCGCTGAGCAGCACCGGGCCCCCTCCCTGACAGGGAAGGGACTCGACCGGCACAACTCGCGCGCTTGGACCCACTCCACCTCGGAGACGATCCGCGAGGCCTCTCCACGACCCAGTCCGTGCGAGATCTAGAGCTGTGCTGAGCGAGCTTGCGCAGGGAGTCGTCCCATGGCGCAAGGCGTCGAGTGGTTCGCCGGCCTCGCTGCGGTCGAGCAACGCTCAGCCCTGCGGGAGCTGGCGCAGTTCTGCACGCAAGCACACGCCGCGGCGGAAGACGCCAACGATGCCATCGCATGCTTCAGGACGCGCCCGGACCTACACACCGGCTGGTCAACGTCTACTTCGCCCCAACGGCGGCGAACCCCCGCCACGGGCGCGGCATTCGTCACATGCCGATCACACCGCCATCGGTGAGACCCGGAGCCAGGGCCGGGACCCAGAACACGGCGACGGCCAGAGCGATCGAGGCGACACCCACGGCACGGGCCACCAGGCGGCCGGCCGGAGCGAGCTTCTCAGCGGTGATCACGACGGCCAGTACCACCATGGCCCACAGGTTCATCAGACCGAACGCCGTCAAGAGCAGCATGAGCGGCCAGCAGCAGCCCAGGCAGAAGGCACCGTGGTGGGCTCCGGCACGCAGGTCGCGAGAGGGCCCTGGGTACGAGGCGTAGCGAAGCATCAGCCCGATCGGCGAGCGGCACCTCGCCAGACAGCGGTCTTTGAGGGGCGTGAGCTGGTAGACGCCACTGACCGCGAACACGGCCGCGGCCACTGCGGTCCCTGCCGCGGCGGGGAGGGTCGCCGCCCGGCCCAGGCCCACGGCCAGCGCGTACGCCGGCAGCCCGGCCGTGGCCCAGACGAGCAGGTAGGCAACAGTGAAAGCGACCATGCGCCTCGACCGGCGCACGGTGATGGTGCGTGCATACAGCGCAGCGACGGGCGCCGTGGAGGGCAGCATCATCGCGGCCGTCATCAGCGTCCACACGACCAGGAAAGCGGTCAGTCCCAGGCCCATGGTGGCGGTCGTCGCCTGCATACCGCCCCAGCGCGTCACCACCCAGCTCCAGGCGATGGCCGCAGCGACCAGCAGAAGCCCGGCAGGGCACGCCCTGCGGCGGCCGGTGACCGGTCCATCGGTCATGCGGACCACATGAAGGGCGCTGAGTGTCCGTTGCCGCCGGTGAAGTCCCAGGACCGGCCGTACACGCCGGCGCCCGTCGCCCGGATGGACCGGGCGATCGTCAGCGTGCTGTTCGCAGGGTGGAACATGCCGGTCAGGCCCATCACCGGACCGTCCTCGCCGAACTGCGGGGCGACCTGGTCCTCGATCTCGATGTCGATGGCGTCGCCCACCCGCGCAGCGTGGCGGCGGCCGTCGTCGCGGTAGTCGATGGGGACGCGCTCCACGCCGAGAGCCTCGCCGATGAGCGGAGTGAGCGCCGCCATCGGCCCACCGGCCTGGCCGGAGAAGACCTTGCCCAGCGCCTCCGCCTGACTGTCGTCGGCCGAAACATCGACGTAGAGCGCGACCTGCCAGCTGCCCTCGGCCATCACCCGGGGTGCGTCGATGAAGACGGCGACGCTGCGGTCGGAGACGTCCACGCCGTCCACGGTCCCGCTGTCCACGTGGAACGCGAAGGTCACCTGGCAGCGCTCGTGGTCGGCCGGAGCGGTGAGGCCCGAGGTGGTGCAGGGGCACACCACGTCGCAGTTGCAGCTCTCCAGGTACGTGCCGCTCAGATTCCAGGGCATTCTTCCTCCCTGTTTCGCGTCCCCCTCGACGATTTGGATACCTCAGGAGGGTCCATCTCACCCCGAAGTCCCTTTTTCCAGGCTATTCCCGACATCCCTCGTCGCGCAGATCCACTGCCGGTGCAACTCACCAGGAGTACGGGGTCGTGGGCACCAGCGCCCCCCATTGCTGTGCGCACGGCACGGGGGCCGGCCGGGTTGGAGTAGGGCGGAGGACAGTCGCAGGCCGGACGGGGGCCAGGCCGCGCGTGAGGAGCGCAACGAGCCACTTTGACGAGGCAGAGGAGGTTGCAGCTCAGCCGCGTTGAAGGCCTCCACAGTGCCAGGCCCGCGCACTCACACGCCACCGCACACCAACGAGCCCCCTTCCATCAGCTTGAGAGGGGGCTCGGGGCCGTGCAGACGCGCAGAGACTTGGAACCACCCTCAGACCCACTCCACCTCGGAGACGGTATGCAGAGCACTTGAGGTCGTGGAGGTTCCGGCGCCCCGGGCCGGCCACCGTCGATTTTCGCGGTCGAGTCGGTGCCGACGACGACCGGTGAAACGGTCGCACGGCTGGCCAGGACGCAGGCGCCACTGTCCACGGTCTAGCCATGAGTTGCCGTGGGCGGTGCGGCGAAACCTGGTCAGGGCGATCGCTGGGACGTCGAGGAGGCATGGGGAGGTGTGGGCCGCGTTGTGGTGCGGGAATGCGTGAGTGCCATGCCGACGACCAGTCCGATGGCGATAGCGGTGACGATCGTGATGAGTTTCTGCAGGTCCTGGAAGCCTTCGATGACATAGCCCCCGGCCAGGGTGGTCAGGCCGCGCAGGCCCAGCGAGCCGACGGTGAGGGCGAAGAAGCCAGGAAGGATGAGGATCAATCGAGGTGGGCAGGCGGGGTTGCGGTCCAGCAGATTGGCTGCGGCGGCCAGCACCACGGCAGCGACGAATGTGCCCCCGGTCTCCCGGATCAGCTTGGTGAACAGTGACTGCACCCCGACGGTGGCGTAAACCAGCACGAGGAGAGTCCCGAAGAAGCGGTGGGGAATTGCGAAGGCCAGGACCGTGCCAGCGGTGAAGGCGATCCCGCCCAGGATCAGTGCCCACTTGGGTAGGTCGGCTCTGGCGGCGGTGTCGAAGAGGGCGTTGAGGGGGGTACCGGTGACGAATATGCCCATCAGGACGCCAAGGTAGAGCTGAACGAGCAGGAATATGGAGTAGACGAGCCGGATCGCGCCGGTGGTGATGAGGCCGACAGCCAGCTCGGTGGTCGATGCGCTCAGGAAGTCACCCGGAACGAAATAGAACAGCGCCGGGAGCATCAACAGGACCGGGCCGCCGTGTGCCGGATCGCCGGCAAACGCTTCGATGGTGACGACGGAGACGACGGCCGAGACCACCAGGGGGAGAATTTTGGACAGTCGCGGCGCATGAACGGCGGCGACCACGAGTGCCGCGGCGATCGCGCCCAGGACGGCTGTGGTGGTGATCTCGTACCAGGTGGGCTGGACCAGCGGGGCGAAGCCCAGGGAGAACAGCAGGACGCCGAGGAACTTAAGCCACCAGGGGTACGGCGGCGGTGCGGCTTCGATGCGTGCCAGCCTGCGGTTGGCCTCGGCTACCCCGAGCTGGCCCGTCTTTACGTCGGCCAGGAAGGGCTTGAGTGCCGCGGCTTGATCGAGCCGGAACACCTCCGGGAAGCCGTGCACACAGACGGTGCGCATCCGGCCGTCGGCCGCGACGATCGAGAGCACGGCCGCTTCGGGCACGAGGACTACGGACGCCTGGCCTCCGAAGGCCTGAGCGCTGGTGCCCACAGCTCGCTCGATGGAGTAAGCGCCCTCAGCGGAAGAACGCAGCAGCAAGGCGGTGAGGCGGGCCAGGAAGGCGGTCAGATCGTCCAGGTCGGCGGCCGCATGCCCCATGTCCGCCTCCTTTGCCGGCGCCGGGAAGACCAGGGCGCAAGGCGCGAAAGGCGTCGTAGTCCCTTACGGCTTCAATCGATAGTTTTTTCTTCGTTATCCAGAACGACTACTACACGTTTCATGGGATACAGGTAGAAGCGCTCTTCGTTTATCCGTGGCCGACCCGCATGAACCTTTCGTGTTGCCTCTTACTGATCGTAACGAATACAAATCTACAAGCCTCAGGGTTTTCGCGGGAGCACCGTAAGAACCCGGACAACGTGATCCCGGAATTCCTCCATGAAATCTCGGAGGAAACGTTCCGTATGCTCGTCGACGACTTCACCGTTGCTGGTGAAAACATCGGGCTTGAATCTGACATAGGCCTCCGGTGCATTCATTTGCGGCGAGTCGCAGAAGCTTAGGACACCGCGCAGACTCTGCTGGGCGAGGGCAGTGCCGAGGGCACCCGGCGACGCTCCGATCACAGCGGAGGGTTTGTGCGCGAATGAGTTGCTCCCCCAGGGGCGACTGGCCCAGTCGATGGCGTTTTTGAGGGCGCCCGGAATCGATCGGTTGTACTCGGGGGTCACAAATAGGAGGGCGTCTGCGGAGGCGATGGCATCCTTGAGCGCCTTACCCTCGGCAGGATAGTCGCTGTCGTAGTCGTAACTATAGAGGGGAAGATCTTTGATCGGAATCTCAAAGAATTCCAAATCAGCCGGGGCCAGCCGAATCAGAGCCTTCGAGAGCGTCCGATTGATGGAGTGAGTCGCCAGACTTCCCACGAAGTAGCCGACCCGGTACGTCGTCATCTTTTCCTCGATTCAATGCGCGTATTACGTTCGTTCGTATCGCCCGCTCGGACGGGCGGGGAGTTGTGCAAGGAACGAAACCACAGTCGGGAGCGGAGCGCGTGCTGACAGGTCCGTCTAAGTGACTGCGTGCGTCCACCGTGGCCCGCCCGCATTCTTCGGCGCCGGCACAGCGTTTGATGCCGGTGGTCACCCAGGGGCCACCGGCATCAAACGCAGGCCCCTTCAAGAACTCACCCTCACGGAGAAGAACGTCAACCGGGCCCTGGCGGCGGCACGGGCACCGGTCGAACGCGGCGTCGCACGCCTGAAGTCCTGGCGGATCTTCCGCCGATCCCGCTGCAGCCCCAACCGCCCAGTGGAACGCGGCCAGCCGCAGCGAGACGCCAACCGTGATTCCGGCCAGGACGCCTACGGTGGGTGCGCCGAACCGGCTGCACACCACCATCACCGCGCTCACCACGATCGCGACGGTCGCGTACAACGGCGTGCCGCCGAAGACGGAAGGGGTCCGCGCGAGCAGCAGGTCCCGGATCGCCCCGCCGCCCACCGCTGTGATGGTCCCCAGCAGCACGGCTGGCAGCCAGCCCAGGCCGACAGCGAGCGTCTTCTGCGCCCCGGCGACCGCCCAGACGCTCAGCGCCGAGGCATCCAGGAGGTTGAAGGCCCAACCGGACGTGTGGCGGCTCAGATCGGCTACGAAAGCCAGCAGGGTACCGGCAGTGGCGACCGTGAGATAGGTGTAGTCGGTTAAGGCCACGGGCGTGCCGTGCTGCAACAGGGTGTCGCGGAGGATTCCACCGCCCAGGCCGGAGACGATGCCGATGACCAGGAAGCCGAACAGATCCAGACGACTGGCCCGGGCCAGCACCCCGCCGAGCGTGCCGTTGGCGAACACCCCGCTCAGGTCCAGCGCCCGGGTCAGCTCGGTCACGCTCTCAGGCGACAACGACCGGGCCACAGACACCAGCGTCTCCCTTCGCACTTCCGCCATCGAAGCAGCCAAAGGCGCTACGTGCCCGCCGGGCATGGCATGCGAGGCAGCTTCTCCAACCACTGGCCAGCCGGACTGCGACTGTGGCGTCCGCTCACAGGTCAGGTGCCGTATGGGTGAGGAGATCGACTGAGCAGGTCACCCCCGAGCAGGGAGTGGTCGGTTTCAACGAGCGGCCATCATTTCCACACCAGGCACCCAGACGGCCCAACGGATCGAGTGGGATTCCAGCCGGCCCCTCAAACGAGCGCATCCGCACCAGCTACGGACTGACCGTGCAGGGCGGCATGCGGGTCACGTTCGAGGGACCGCCCCGGTGCCATCGCCGACTGCGAGGATGACCGCCTGCGAATTCTCCACGACGGCGGCCGGTATCCGATCTTCTGCTTGGCTCCTCAACCTTGCCGAGCTTGGCCAGCTTCAGCAACCCGCCAACGAGACCTCCTACGCGCTGTTGCCGGGCAGCTCGGCGGAGGTTCGCGGAGCCACGCAGTCACGCACAAGCTGGTACGGACCTCAAACCCACTCCACCTCCAAGACCATCCGCGAGGCGCTCCTTGGGCTCGGCAGCGGAGTACGGGAGGGCGCCAACGGCGCCGACGAGCGAGGGACCGAAGCGCCGGCCGCAGCCAGCGCAGCCGCCACCTCCTCCTCGCTCACCCCCGCCAGCGCGTCCATCACCCGATCGAGCGCCTCGCTCACGTCAGTGCGCGTGACCACTCGCAGCTGGCGTCGGACCAGCGTTCTTGACCGTCAGAGGAAGCAACTTCTTGCCGGTCGGGCCGATTTGTATGGCGGTGTCCATCTGCGGGCGTATGGACACACGGTCAAAACCAGCTCTACGGTCGCAGACATGGGGACACGTACACGGAAGCGCACAGCAGCCGACCAGAGGCAGTACTCAGTGAAGGCCGAGTGGACTGACGCAGATCTCGCACTTCTGGAGGACCTGAAGGCAGCTGAGGCCCTACTGCCCGAGGACGCTCCTCGGGCTCTCTTATCCGTCCGCCTGTCTGTACTGACGGACGAAACCACGTCGCCGGTGCGGCAGGAGCTAGACCTCCGCATCCTGGCAAGGGAGCGAGGCTGTCGTGTCGTCGGCGTCGCTTCAGACCTGAACGTGTCGGCAACGAAGGTTCCGCCATGGAAGAGGAAGGAACTCGGGGACTGGTTGAACAACCGCTCCCCAGAGTTCGATGAGCTCTTGTTCTGGAAGCTCGACCGCTTCGTGCGCCGCCTCTCTGATCTCTCGACGATGATCGAGTGGAGCCTGAAACGCGGGAAGAACCTCGTCTCGAAGAACGACAGCCTTGATCTCACAACGACCGCCGGGAAGATCATGGTCACGATCATTGGCGGTATCGCCGAGATCGAAGCAGCCAACACTTCCACTCGAGTCACCAGCCTGTGGGACTACGCGAAGACCCAGGAAGAATGGATCATCGGCAAGCCGACGTACGGCTACGTTACGGGTGAGGACCACTCGGGGAAGCCCGTCCTCGTCATAGACCCCGATGCCCACAAGGCACTGCACTGGGCTCGACGCATGGCACTCCGAGGACGCTCCGCGCGGTTCATGGTGCGCTGCCTGAAGCGGTCCGGGCTCATGAGCCAGGGGCTCACCGTGGCAACGCTCCACCGCCGCCTCCGTAACCCTGCGCTTCTGGGCTACCGAGTAGAGGAGGACAAACAGGGAGGGCAACGGCGCTCGAAAGCGATCCTCGGCAAGGACGGCAGGCCGATCAAGGTTGCTCCCCCGATCTTCACAGAAGAGGAGTTCGAGACCCTCGGCGCCGCTCTCGACAAGCGCAAGAAGAACCAGCCACCGCGCCGTGTCGGCGGAGCGACTCAGTTCCTCGGCGTGCTCTTGTGCGCCGACTGCAAGACGAACATGACCGTAAAGATCACGAACAACAAGTTCGGGATCTACCACTACCTTCGGTGCCGCAACTGCAAGAGCGGCGGACTCGGCGCACCCAACCCTGACCAGGTCTACGGGCGTCTCGTGGAGGACGTGCTCAAGGTCCTCGGCGACTTCCCGGTGCAGGTTCGCCAGTACGCCGAGGGTGCCGAGGTACGGCGGGAGATCAAGCGCCTTCAGGAGTCCATCGCTCTCTATATGAAGGAGCTCGAACCAGGGGGCCGGTACACGAAGACCCGATTCACGAAGGAGCAAGCAGAGGCGACGCTCGACAAACTCATCGGGGAGTTGGAAGCCATCGACCCCGAGACGGCGAAGGACCGTTGGGTCAACGTTCACGGCGGTAAGACCTTCCGCGAGCACTGGCAGGAAGGCGGCATGGAAGCCATGGCCGCAGACCTGTACCGAGTCGGCGTCCGGTGCGAGGTCACCCGCACGAAGGTGCCGAAGGTGCGAGCGCCGAAGGTGCACCTCCGCCTGCTGATCCCGAGGGACGTACGCGAGCGGCTCGTGATCCGAGAGGACGACTTCGCAGAAGCCTTCTGACACAGCACAGGCGACGTACGAGTGCAGCCGCCTTCCCGAGGCACACGGGGAGGCGGCTTCCCCTTTCACGAGAACCAAGACACAGGGTCAAACGGCTCTTCAGTGCCGTCATCGTCAATGATCACGATCTCGCTCTCAATCAGGCTCATGGTCCTGTCGTTGGACGTCCGGGGCAGCGACGAGCGTCCAGGCTGCTGAAGTTCCCGTTCAGGCAGGGCAGTTATCGACACCACTCCCCCTCTTGCCTTGCTTCCAGGCCGAGCCATCGGGACTCCGCAAGGTCCTCGGCGATTCCGGCCGCGATGAGGGCAGCGCCGGGGGTGTGGCCCGAGCCGACGTAGAGCCAGTGCCGCTCGGTGACCATGTCGGGCAGGTCCGCGTGGCCCATGTGGTGGGCGCGTTCGGCGCGGAGTGCCGCGTACGTCGTTGAGTAAGCACGGGACTTGGTCAGGATGTGGCCCCGGTAGCCGAGCGTGTGGGTCCAGTCCCGGAGGCGGAGGTGGGCGTACTCGGGAAGGCCGCCAAGACGCCAGCAGGTGCGCATGAGGATCCGAACGTGTTCGCTGGCCGGTGCCGACTCGATGTCGCCCAAGGTCGAGAGCGCGTGGTCGAGGCCGGCGCCTGTCTCGCTGGCGCCTTTCGTGACGTACTTGGCCACGTATGCGGCGACTGCGTCATCGTCGGGTCCGTCGCCATCGGTGCGCAGGGGGCGGGCGTCGACCTGGGCGCCCCAGTGCAAAGTCAGCTCGCCCACGGCCGGGCTGTAGGGGGTGCGGACCAGGACGCGCCGGGCGGAGGTGCGCACGGCGTCGATGAGCAGGTCTGGGGTGCTCCAGGCCGGGGGTTCGTCGGCGGGTCCGTTCGGGCCATCGAGGCGGACGACGGCGTGCACGTGGACGGCCGCGCGTTTCTGGTACTCGGCGACACGGGCGAAGGACAGCCGGGCGTGTTGGGCGAAGTGGGACTGTACGAGGCCGACGGCGGAGGCGAGGCGCCGCCGAACGTCGATGACGAACCGGTCCCATAGCTTGGATGCGTGTGCGTGCCACAGCACGTGGGCGGTGTAGTCGTAGCAGTCGGGGCAGAGCGGTTGCCCGACAGTCGGTGCATCCGGGGCGTGGACGGCGCCGCAGCCGAGGGGACGGCTGTGTTCGCAGGTTGCGCCGTCGCGGCGGGGGCGGCATAGCTCCCCGGACCGGTGGACCGGGCCGAAGGACGGGGCGGTGAGGGTGACGAAGAGCCGGGGGCGGTGACGGACGGTGGCGGGGACGTTCTTGCCGCCGAGGAGGCCGGCGCGGACGAGGTGGTAGGTGTCTCCGGCGTGGAGTCGGGAGCAGGCCGGGCAGACGGTTGCGCGCCGGTTGCGGCAGCGGACGAGGAGGCGTTCACCGGGCTCGGTGCGGGTGTCGTAGTGGTGGAGGATCTCGCCGGTTGCACCGTCGAGGGTGGTGGTGGAGCCGGAGAGGTGGACGGGGTGGGAGCAGCCGCCGGTTGCGGTGATCTGCTCCAGCCAGCGGGCGAACTTGGGGTCTTGTGCGAGGCGGATGGCGTCGCGGTCTGCTTCGGGGAGCTGACGCAGGCGCGCCGCGCGGTCGAGGGCGGCGCGCCGGTCAGCGGGACTGGTCTGCGGGGTGATGGTGGTGACCTTCCGGGGTGGGCCACCGAGGCGGCCGGGTGGATGGTGGGTGGTGCGCTGTGGGTCATGGGGATCGCCTCCGTTGCGTGGTCGGGTGGGGGCGGGGTCAGCGGATGGTTCCGGTGCCGCGGCAGACGCGGCAGCGCCGCTGTCGTCCGGTCCAGGTCTTGCGGGCTCCGTCGCCCTTGCAATGGGGGCACCTCACGCGGGGCATGGGCATGTGTGCGTGTCCTTTTTGGTCAGGGGTGGGAGAAGCCGTTGATCAGCCAGGTAACGAGGCCGTGGATGGTGAAGACCACGGGGGTCTGGCCGAGGTAGACGCCGAAGAGGCCGACGCAGACCGCTTCCCAGGCGCGGACGTCGCGGGAGCGGACGAGGAGGACGGTGATGATCCCGAAGATCACCGCGAACGTGAACGCCGTACCTTCGCCGATCACTTCTCGTCTCCTTCCAGCGCCTCAACGGCGCGCGTCAGGCCGGGCAGTTCGGGCGTGGTCGCCGCGTACTTCCTCGCGGTCGCCACGGCTTCTTGTGTGGGGGTGAGGTGGGAGCGGGCGCGGCTCCAGCCGCCGTCCGGCCCGGTGCACACGGCCACCCCGCGTTCCTCCGCGGTGATCGACTGGGCGACGGCCACGGCGTCCTTGTTCAGGTCGCCCAAGGTCATCTCGGCGGTGCCGGGGTCGTTGACGCGGTGGCAGATCCGGCCGCCGAGCTGGGCCCGCAGGGCGGTGACGCCGGGACCGAGGTCGGAGCCGACGCGTTGGCCGGCGACGACCAGGTGCATCCCCAGCGCGGCCCCGAGCTGGGCGAGCCGGAGCAGCAGCGTGGAGCACTGGTCTGCTTCCGCCTTGCTCTCGCGGGTGCCGTCCGAGAGATATAGTTCGGCGATCTCGTCGACGAGCACGACGACCGGCACCGGCCGCAACCTCTCGGGCAGCTCCCAGATCGAGCGCACCCCGGCGGACCGGCAGGCGCTCATCCGGTCCTGCATGTCGACCACGAGCGCGGAGAGCACGGCGACCGCTTCCCTGCGGCAGGTCGCCAGCGCGCTGAGCCGTCCGGCGAACAGGCCCAGTTCCATGCCGCCCTTGCAGTCGATGCCGACCAGGGCCACCGGCTGCCCAGCGAGCTGGGTGATCAGCCGTGCCAGCAGCGTGGACTTGCCCGAGCGGGTGGCCCCGGCGATGAGCCAGTGCGGCACGAGCCGCAGGTTCATCACCCAGGCCCCGCCGGACTCCAGCACGCCGATCAGGGCGGAAAGGAGTTCGGCCGGAGCCGTCGCTAAACCGGGCCGCTCCAGCGGATCCGTGGCCGTCGCCGTCAGCAGGACGAGCCCGCGTTCCGGCGAGGTGACCCGCACGGCGTGCACCTTCCACGCGTGCACGAACGCGTCCGCCGCCTTCAGGTACGTCGCCGGGGTCTGGCCCGCGTGCAGCCGCACGACCACGGTCAGGCCCATACGCGTGGCGCGCGGGAAGGAGATGCGCGGAGCCACCGGCCGCAGCGGATCACCCTTGACCACCAGGTCCCCGAGCAGCCCACGCGGCGGACGCCGGGACACGGCGAGGTCGTTGAGCATGGCGACCTTGCGCCAAGTGAACACCACCCGGCACGCGGCGGCCGGGTAGCCCACGAAGTACCAGTGCCAGGCCGGACGATGCCGGCGCACCAGATCACCGACGACCAGCACCCAGGCCAGCACGGCGAGCGCGAAGGCGAGCAGGATCGGCCCCATCAGGCGCCACCGCCCTTGACGTGCGCCGGACCGGGCACGGGCGTGATCGCATCCGCGCGGAAGCTGACGCCGTGCCGCTCGCCCATCGACCAGACGAACGCCGTCAGCCCGGTGACCTTGACGATCTGCCCTTCCTCGATGCCCTTGGGCTCACCGGTCACGGCGATCTCGATGACGGAGATCCGCCGCCGGTCCTGCCGCACGGTGACCGCGACGGTGTAGACCGGGTTGCCGTCCCGGTCCTTCTTCACCTCCTGTGTCTCGGGGTTGCTGATCTTCGCTTCGGGCGCGATGGCGCACCGCAGTACGCCCAGCCGCGTCGTGTCCACGGGAATGGACTGCATTTCTTTGGCCTCCCTGGCCAGTCAGGACGCCAGTGTTGTGCTGACGTCACTTGTCCTTACGAGTTATGACTATGGAGTTCTGTACGGCGGGGGTGCAACTACTTATGCTGACGAGTGATGTCGCGCGTGCGACGTGCCTACGACCACGACCCGGAGAAGCCGAGATGACCGAGATCCAGCGCCCCGGAGCCCTCTACCAGCAGGTGGCCGCAGCGATCAGGGAAGCGATCCTCACGGGCGAGTTCGCCCCCGACTCCCTGCTTCCGTCCGAGGCCCAGCTCATGGCCCGCTACGGCGTCTCCCGCCCCACGGTCCGCAACGCCATCGCCGCACTGCGCGCGGAAGGCCTGATCGATGTCCGCCACGGCAAGGGCAGCTTCGTACGCTCCAGCGGACAGCCCGTGCTCACCGTCGAACGCCGCATCGGCCGCACCGCCGAGGGCAAGTTCGTCATGCCCAACGGCGACGTCTGGCAGGAGGCCGAGGAGCCGAGCACCTACCGCACCCACACCACGAAGGACACCGGCCGCCTGCTTCAACTCGGCGAGGAGAAAGCGCTGTTCGGCTGCGACCGGCTGCTCACCGACCCCGGCACCGGGACGCGCGCCATGCACCGCACACTGATTCCCTTCGAGATCGCCGAGGCTGTCCCGCTGCTCGGCAAGGAGCCGTGCAAGCCTCCGGCAGCGATCTACTGGGTACTCACCCAGGCCGGACACAAGCTGTCGTGGACCGAGGCGGTACGCGCCCGCATGCCGCTGCCTGACGAACGCGCCACGCTCCGGCTCCCCGATGCGACCCCGATCCTGCACATGGCCCGAGTCACGCACGGCACCGACGACCGCCCCCTGATCGTCGAAGAGCTGCGCATCGGCGCGGACCGTGCCGAACTCGCCTACCGGATCACCGCCGACAAACAGCCCGCGCGACGCGCCCGCGCCTGAGCAGCAACCGGCATCGGTCGAAACATCCTTCACTTCCTCAAGGGCGCGCCTGCGGCGCGCCGGGGCGCCCGGCCGCCCCGGCCGGGCGTGCGGCGTGGCCGCCGGTCCCGTCCGGTCGCCGGACGCCCCACGCCGCAGCCAGCCGGAGAAGTCGCAGCGTCGACCGGCCATCGCAGGCCGGGGCGTGGTGGGCTGGGGGTCGCCGGCCTCCGAGACTTTACGCAGCTCCCATGGGGCGAGCCTCGAAGAACAGGGGGCCCATCGGACACAACCGCGGGCAGGTCCAGTACCTGCCCGATTCGCCGGGCCAGCGTAAGGCCCCCTGTTCACTCGCCCCATGGCAGCTACTGCCCAAAGTCTCTCCGGCCAGCGACGTGCCCACGTACCGCGCTCACCAGTGGAAACACCCCTCACCGCGCACCGCCGTAGCCATCGGCAAGCGCCTCCAGGAGCCCGGCGAGCCGGTCCACCGCGTCCGGCCAGCCCGCCAGCCGCACGACCCCGCGCCCGTCCTCGCCCGTCGAGGCGACCGCCCGCACGGCAGACAACTCGAAGCCCGCACCGAGGAGCGCCCGGTTCAACCGGTCGGCAACCTCACGAGCCTCCCGCCAGCCCGCCACGTAGTCGACCCCCGGCACCCACAGGCCGTGGTCGACGCCCATCACGTCATCGAGGCCATCGCTCAGCCAGCTCTCACCCGAGCCAGTCACCTTGCCCACCTCTGCCCTGATCTAGGTAACGGATCATCAACTCTCTTTGGCCCAGGGCAGACGAGCAGCACGACGGCCCCGGTACCATCAGGCACCGGGAACCGCCGTGTTCCCAGCCGGGCCACCCTTCGCTTTCCAGGGCTGATGGGGTGGCCCGGTCTCGGTATGTGGTTGTGAGGCGCGTCCCCTCAGGCGAGAGGGGAGCTTCCGCGACCCGAGAGGCCGCGCCCGTGACCGGAGTAGGTCAAGCTCCGATCGGTGTCCGGTCCGCCGCCTGCTCCCGATCGCGAGGGAGAACCCCAGGCGGCGAATCGGAGATCATCAGCGCGGTCTGTGCTCAGCCCCGCTGTCCAGGTCGAAGCGGCACCAGACCGTCTTGCCGCCCCCGTCTCCCGGCGTCCACCACACGGCCGTGGCCAGTCGCTGAGCAATGAGGAGCCCACGCCCGGCGTCCGGCAACACCGCCTCGGACAGTTCCGCCACCAGGCCCGGCGAGAAGGTGTCGCCCACCGGGAGCAGGGGAGGCGTCGAGTCCTCATCGGCAACGCCGATGAACAGCCACTTCGGCCAGACCTTGAAGATCACGTCGATGCGTCGACAGCCACCCGGATGGGCCAGATCCCGATCCGGCACCGCGTGGTTCACCACGTTTCCGACCAGCTCCGAGACGACAAGCCGGGCATCGTCCATCACGTCAGAGGCGCCCGCGCCCCGCAGGAACTCGGCCGTGTGATCGCGTGCGACACGTGCCGTGTTGCCGCACTCGGCGAAGAGCGTCAGCGTCAGGAAGTGTCCAGTGGAGGACGCGTTCGGCGCCACGAACCAGTGGGCGTACGCGTCCAACTCGCCCGCCAGGCGCTTGGCTTTCCCCGCATCCATCATGTCCCCTTCCGGGCCTTCGACGGCTCTCCCGACACCGCTTGCTGCACGCAAGCCAGTACACGGCGGAAGGCCCCTGACCGGGAGCGTTCACCAGGGGATTCACGTGAACACCGGCAAACGCAAAGGGGGTTCACCAATGAACCCCCCAACGAGAGACTGCTATGACACGATGAACACTCGCCGTCATTCTCGGGTTGGCAGGGGAGCATGAACCGAGAGCCGAACGCGCAGTTGATCGCCGTCATGGATGAGGCCAAGGTCTCGAACAAGGGTCTGGCGAAGCGGATGCAGGACGCCGCCGCACAGCGCGGCGTAAGCCTCGGAACAACTCACGTTTCCGTGAAGCGATGGCGCGAGGGCGCGGGCATCCAGCCGCAGACAGCGGCCATCATGGCTGACGTCCTGAGCGCCAAACTGGGCCACCGCATCACACCCGGTGATCTCGGGTTCTTCGATCTCGCGCGGCCGGCCGCCCCTCAGCCGGTCGGATACCCGAGCACGGTGCCCGACGCGCTGTCCCTGCTGGGAAGCCTTGCCGATGAGCGCGCCGAGGCCTCGGCCGCCGATCAGCTGACCATCGCGGATGGCGATCTAAGTGCAGCGGTCTTGTCATGGATGATCGCGCGTCCCGACGGCGTCCGGGACGACCGGCCCGCTCACCAACGAGTCGGCATGCGCGACGTCCGGGCCATCAGGGACGCAGCGAGCATGTTCATGCAACTCGACTTCAAATACGGCGGAGGCCACGGCCACAAGGCACTACGCCACTACTTCCGACACGAGGTCCTGCCCCTGCTGGACGCCAGTTACAGCGAGAAGACGGGCACCGCGTTATTCAGCGCCGCCGCAGAGGTCTCGCAACTGCTCGCATGGACCGCCTACGACACGGGAAACCACCGTCTCGCCCACCGCTACCTGACGTCCACTCTGCGCCTGACACAGGTTATCGACGACCGCATGTTCGGCGCCCGCATCCTCGGCAACCTCAGCCACCAGGCCAACTACCTCGGCCACCACGCCCAGGCAATCCAACTTGCCCGCGCCGCCGTCGAGGGCGCCAAGGGCCGGGCCACCCCGCGCGCCATGGCGAACTACTCGGCGATGGAGGCGCGCGCCCTGTCCAACGCAGGCGACCGCATCGCGGCAGGCCGCGCGATGAACGAGGCAGAACACCACTTCGAGCACGCCGACACGGCCGAAGACCCGGCATGGCTGGGCTACTTTGACTCCGCGGAACTCATGGGCGAACTCTGCCACTGCTTCCGTGACCTCAAGATGCGCCGCGAAGCAGTCGAACAGGCACAGCGCGCCGTGGACAGCACCGACCCGAAGTACGCCCGAACCCTCGGGTTCTGTCGCATGGTGCTCGCGCAGAGCCAGCTACTCAACGGCGAGTTGGAGGCCGCCGTCACCACCGCGAGCCTTGCAGTCGACGGCGGTGACTCCCTCCAGTCCACCCGTTTCCAGCGCTACGTGACCGACTTCCAGGCCGAGGTAAGCGTCCACGCAGCGAACCCGATCGTGGCCGCCTTCAACGACCAAGTGCGGGACGCGCTTGCCCGTCTGGACGACGACGAGTAGCAGTTACCAGGGCTGCCAGTCTCGTGGCGCATCGTCGTTGCGCAGGCCAGCGATGCGCCGGCGGTACTCGGCAGCCGTCCTCTCATCTTCCTGCACGTTCTGCATGAGCCACGTCGTCATCCCAAACTCTTGCAGCCCCCGCAACGTCTCGTATCCGGGCCAGTCATACAGGTCCCGCCCGTACGCGGCCACGAACTCGGCGTACTGTTCGTCGGTCTGCCACCCAAGGCTGTGATGTTCAACGGCCGTGACCATGAGATCCCACTCGGGGTGATCGAAGCAGAAGGCTTCGAAGTCGATCAGGATGACCTGCCCCTGATCGTCCACCATGAGGTTCTGCACGTGCGCGTCACCGTGCGCCGGCCCTTTGGGCGTCTCGAAGCGCAGTTCGGCGTACTTGTCCCGCAGTTCCTGCCACCGCTTCCGGAGGAACACCTTGTCGTCTTCCGGGATCACAGCCAGATCGAGCCGCCGCTGTTGCTTGTCGAAGGGGTCGAACGAGGGCAGCTCAAGACCCTCTGGCACCCCCAAGGCGTGCAGATCCCGCAGGGTGGCCCCAAGCTCCCCATACGTCGCCTTCCGGTCCCCCTCAACGATCAGGTGCCAGAAGGTCACGGGGTGACCGTCGATCACGAGCGGCTGCTCAAGATCCTCGACGATACGAGCGGCCGGGAACCCCTCATCCGCCAACCACCGCGAGACTGCTACCTCTTTGCGAGCCGTCGTCAGCCACTCCCGCCCACGAGCCACGCGCACGACCACCGGCACCGAGGCCAGCCGGAACAGCGCATTCTCCCCGAGCCGGATCAACTCCGAGCCCCTGTCATCGAGCCCCGAAATCCGGCACGCGGCCACCATCACCCGCGTGGCCCCCGCCGAAGTGAACCCCTCTTCCGACCGAGCAACGTCAACCGCCATGCCCGTACCAGCTCCCCTAGTTGCACGCGATCAACCAGCGCACGCCTACGGGTGACCAACCCGACGTGCACTGGACACACGACCACGACGGTACCCAGGAGAAGCTGTCTCAGCGAGAGCAGGAACCCTCAGCCTGGTGAGCAGGTCCGTTGACTCCCCGGTGTTCCCCGCGATTTCCCGCACGATCTGGCACCGGCGTCGTCAACACCCGGCGTCTCGATCGAACGCTATGGGACCATCGTCGACAACGGCAGGCCGAAGTCGTCTTCATATCGACGAAGACTTTGATCTTGCGATGCGAGGAGCTCGTCGAGAGTATCAGTGAGCAACGCCTGTAGAGGCGGATACTCAGTATGCTGAAGGCACTCCTGCATGAAGGAGATCCACTCGGCCAAGTCTTGCCCATTTTCGCTATTTGCGTTATCCCTCAAGGCGATTCTGACGTATGTCACGGTTCGCAGGTCTCGACAGGAGAGAATCGCGTCGTAAAGGATACTCCAATCCTCGCGTGTGCTCGGCGCACGCACCGAGAACATGCACAGACCCGCATCCCTCTCCATGTCCGCCTTGGACTTCGCTAGCAAGCGATGCATCCGCGCGAATCCGTTGACGCGAATGCGAGACCCTCGTGCAGCATGCCTTCCACGAAGAGATGTTTCGTATGAGTGCATGTAACTGAAGTCTCTGATCATGACCAGAGCGCCTTCTCGGATCTCCGCCTCCACGTCGGAAAACACAACGCCCAGCAGTCTCTTAAAAGTTGCCGAGTTGCTGCGCCCAGGAATTCGCACGATGGTGGAGCCAGGAAATTTGTGCCTGCGTCCAACTGCGGCACAAGCCCTGAGGAAAGTGGGATCGGGGATTTCTCCTGACTCCAGACACGCACGCACGGCGATAGGGATCATATCGGCGATACCTGCGCTATTGGGTGAGTCGAGAAGAGCGGTAAGCACATCCGATCGCATGCGGTGCAATTCGGGGTTGCTTATCCAATGCGGCATTTCCGTGTACAGCCTGATGGCGAGTTCGCCCAATACAGAAGGAACTGGTGAGCCACCAAGCACATGCCGCACGGCTTGTTCAAAAACCGTGCTATCTACTGCATACTTACCAGGCCTTTTCTTAACCGCGAGTGCCCACACGTAATCCATAAGTGTGGGAAAAACTTCTCTGGGGATGTCAAGGATTGTCCGTTCTGACGATAGGCGCACCTCAAGGCTTTGGAGGAGGTCTGAAGAGTCCTGAGTGCGCTCCAAGGCCGGTGTGCCGAGCAGACTTTTGAGGAGTGCGTCGCAAAGCCGGCGCCAACGGGTAACGCCACTCCTACCTCCCCATTTGATCAAAGCATGCTCGGCGATTTTCCAATCCTTCTCGCCCCCCTTCTCGATTGCCACACAGATGAGGTCAATTACCGGAGAAACCTCGTATGAGACACCACCGAACATTGGCACCAAAGACGAGGATTCTTTCGGTAGGGCGCGAAAGAATTCTATGGCTGCACTTGCCGAGGCGGGCGTTACGTGGCCTAGGAGAATGTGGCACAGCCACAGCGGGGTGGTAGCAAGTTTCCTATCGAACGGAGAATCCTCAGATCCCAGGAGTGTGATGCTACCTGCCATTACGTCGTCTGATGCGACAACCTGCTCTTCCGGGACAATCCAACCCGCAGAGCCTGTAGATCGGATAACTGAATGGATCTGAAGGAGGGCCGTAGAACGCATGATTAGGGAGGCGCAGTCCGCTGGCCACGGACGTTTAAGGATGTCGTTCAAGAAGTCACGTTCTTCAGTTCTCACCCACGAAAAAGCCCCGCGCTGCACGGCTTCTAGTACTGCTTGAGACACGAATTCGTCAGTCATGCCGGCGTGCATCAGGTCTTGGCATCCCCTCCATATCGCTTGTAGGCGGAGACGGGACAGCACGCGACCAAAAATTGATGCTCCTAGAAGAGACGCAACCTTTCGCACTGTTTCGATGGCCTGCTCAGTGCCGAGCCGGAGTTCGAAATAGAGGGTAAGCGCTTCTTCAATGAGATCTGCGTTCTCTGTCATCCTTTCAAAAGCGAGGACAACGTGTCGATTCCGTGAGTCCAAGCGGTGAAGAGTGCGCAGCAATGGACCCAGATACGCCGAGTTCAAGAGGGCGATCTTTTTCTCAAGGAGTGGGATTGCGAGATCCCTTTGATCTTCAATCGGAAGGCGCAGTAGAAAATCTTGAACCTGCTGACGCCGGTTCTCAGAGATGTGCCTATCAAAAATCTCAACACCAAGCTCCAGGAGGGCATTCTGCCTTCTCCTGTTGGGGCCGAAGGCTCGGTCAGCCGCAAGTTCCAGAGCTAGGGCGCCGCCGCGGTGAACAAATGTGTCTGGAGCGTCGCGATCAATGCCTCGACACACCTCGATAATATTTGCAGCTTCTCCGGCATAGTTCCTGCCTACGCGGCCGACGAAGAAGAGCGCGACGTTTCTCCAGTGCGGAAGTCGCGCAATGGCCTCGAACCTGTTGTAACGTTGAGCGGTGTCTGCAGAGGTGTCCGCTAGGTGGCAGGCGGCAAAAAATTCCTGGATTGATCTCAGCTCAAAGCCAAAGACGTCGGCTGCTGGTTCGACGATCAGAACCAAGCGCTCACCGGCCTCAGTGGTGATTGCATTCAGCTCCGCTTGACGTTTACTCGACGAGGAGAATGGGTCATGCCATGTCAGGAACTGGAGCACATGCTTTTCATAGTCTGGCCGAGGGAGTACAGACGCCATTGCCTCAGCGCGAGTCGTCTTCTCGTGCAACATATATCCAACGTATTTGTGAAGCCCGAGCAGTAGTTCTTTCTCGGACTGGATAATGTGCCTGCCCTTCGCCATTTCTCGCCGGTACATGATGTCCAAATACTCATTGAATAGCGCTTCTCGCTGTCGCGGTGGCGTCCCTCCCGATGATATGATCAGCAATAGGATCGTGACCTGTAGCGGAGTGTTCGTCAGAAGGCGAATCTGTTCGTCCTGAAGACACTCGTCCATCGTTTGTCTTACTCGGCTGGACTTGGATTCGTCCAAAGACTTGGCTTTAGCCCAACGAGCGACATACGACCTGACTTGAGCTGGCTCAAGCTTACTCAAACGCATGTGCAGGAAAACTGCAGGGTCAAATTCTTTCGTGTAGCCTGTAGGCCGAGTGCTTGCGAGGATTTGAAGGTTAGCTTCCAGAGTCTCGCAGCGATCCACAAATTCGGCGACGCGACTAAGAAGAATCTTACGCAGATCAGGATCCGTCACCTCATCCAGGCCGTCCAGGATGAGCAGAGCTGGATTTTCCCTCAGGATGTGATGAAAATCGTCAGGTGTTACGTTCCGAGAGGTTATCGCCGATATCTGTGAGCAGACGAATTCGTCAATTGTACCAGCGCTTGGTTGGCCTCGATCTTTTTTCTCGGCAAGCCATTGGCCAAAATCTTTAAGAATGACCCTAAAAGGAATGCGGGGTGTGAGTGGTATGTAGGTCTCATCTACTTCCGTTCCCCGACGCAAAGCCACATCTCGCACATGGCCGAGGAGCATCGAGCGATGGACTTGGGCCACGTACTGGCCGACTGTCGACTTTCCTTCCCCGGGACCTCCTACG
This sequence comes from Streptomyces sp. NPDC001292, assembly GCF_042896465.1. NCBI lineage: Bacteria > Bacillati > Actinomycetota > Actinomycetes > Kitasatosporales > Streptomycetaceae > Streptomyces > Streptomyces sp. NPDC001292. The sequence goes on along the minus strand of NZ_JBIAXG010000001.1, from coordinate 142,094 downwards.
ATAACTAGCCGGTTTACCCCCTCTGACAACAAGAGGCTGCCAAGTCTCGCCCCCAGCGTTCCGCTCGATCTTTGAGGTGACTGATGCTTCCTCAGCACATCTCGTACCTGCTGGTTCCTGTGGAGATGTGCGACGCCGCGCTCTTCGTCAATTTCAGCATAAAGATCGAAGAAGACATCTTGCAGTCTCACGGGTTGATCTGAAACGTCTCCCGCCTGATCGAGTTGTGCATGCATCTCACGGGTGTAGCTCGTCCGTACGTACGTCTTCATCGTCGTGGCCAGCTCATCAAGTCGAGCCCTGCGTTCGTTAAGCAGCTGTGCGATGAGGTCACCCGTGACCAGCAAGTGCAGATAGGGCTGCCTCACAGAGGGAAACACATCAAGAAATCTACATACCTCGTCCGCTCCCCAGAAAGCGAAGTTCTTCAAATCCTTGTACTTGGCGCTAACGAGCTTCTGTGCCGCGTCAATCGTCCCCACTTCAGCGACGGCGGAAATGGGCACGTTAGTGATCATGACAAAATTGTCACAGCGATGCTTGTATTTATTGAAAACTTTGTCAAGTTCTTGATCGACCTCGGCAAGTATGGAACTCCTGGCCTTCTCGGGAGTGGTTAGGGAGAGGTCGTGGAATTTAACTTGAAATATCCAGTTTCCCTTCCAGGGGCTATTGGGGGAAGGGAAAATCGAAGAGGTGCCTGTAAAGGTTGCTTCACGGGCGCCGTCTCGACCTGCTCCAAACGTTATGGAGCCTAGGCCGATTACCTTCTTGACAAGCGCTTGTGAGAGTCTCTCGAACTCCGACGCGCCGAGTGCGTTGAGGTTGTACTGCGGCACAGTGGCGTTGCCTCTTCCCTAAGTGGCCCTCTTGAGCTGGACCACTCAGCATAGAGGGCTATGTGATGACGCGTCATGTGATCGTTCAGATTGATGGCTGCCACACCTGTGTGTCAGCTGGCAGGCACTCGCGGGCCGGGGAGAGAGGCTTCGATCGTGCCAGCGCCTACGCAGGGGGCCCGACGGCTCGTCAAGTCCACAATGCGTACTCCGTACGGACGGTCTCGGCGGGCGGGGGTCACCAATCGCGGAGGCTTACGTCACTGGCGGGATCGGTGAGGGCCGACGCCGCGCCGTTGCGACCGAAGGCCTGACCATCCATGTTAGGTCGGGGGAACGGCTTGGGCTGGAACTGCCTCGGCGTGAGTGATCACGGCCCACACACTGGCCCGCGGATCGGGCAGGCTTGTGGACCTGTCCATTAATGCCCGATGTTAGGCCGTGATCTGCGAGGCTCGCGCCAATGTGGCCTAAAGCCGTGAAGGCGACCGCCCCAGCCACGACGTGTTCTAACCTCATGCTCTGTGCGCCTGCCTCTTGGGCGGGCGCCGCCGGTCACCCGCGCCCGCCCGGAGGAGCGAAGCGACGACGGGTGCTTGACCCACTTCTGTGCCGTGGGCACCGAGCCGTCAGCCATCGGCCGGCGCGACACCGATCGGGCAAGAGACCCCCAGTCCCGCCCAGCCCCCAGTACCCGCCCGGGTTTTGCTGTCCGAAAGGTACTGCTGGTGCTAGCACTCGGCCGCGAAGGAGTCGGCCTCTACAGGGAGCTGCATGAACCTGTCCATCTTCGGGTGATTGGCTCACCGCGAGGCGCGCTTCATCTACAGTTGCACAGTGCCGATGGCATTGCCCTTGTCGTCAACGGATACGAGGTAGCCACCGATTGGCCAGCTGACCATCAGGGTGCGGGACAGCGAGATGGCGAACTCGGGGACTCCGCCGTCTGATGGGTTAGTTCTGACGAGTGCGATCTCCCCTGGCACGGCCGGCCCCTGTGACTTGGTGATGGACAGACGGTCACACAGAGCACTGGCGTTGGGCCGTGTACGCGGTGGAAGATCGCGTACTTCCATCAACTCAGCACGTATCGCGACAGCTTCGGGAGTCTCCGGAATGCTCTTAATCAGCAGACACGCACCAAGGTACGCACTCTTCAAGGCTGCAAGTCGATAGCGGCGGGCATCTGGTGGTGAGTATGTCATTGCAAAGTTCGGCTGGGTCATCATGCTCTGCATGATCTCTGGATCTATGGCCCCTCCATCGAGGAAAAGCACGAACTCGCCGCTGTCCTTCTGACGCATCAGCACCCGGGAGGTCTTGCGAACTCCGCGTACGTCCTCATGCGAGAGCGAGACCGAACCGACCGCATCCTCCCACCAGTCGACGAGCGCCCGCTCCAGCACAGACCCAAACCGGTTATTGCAGCGTTGACAGGTCGATGTCATTATCGATCCGCCAACTGCCTTGGGTGGCACGTGCTCATCACTTGATGGATCTGGGGCGAGGCAGATCGGACAGCAGTCAAACCGTCTCGGCTCTGCCACCGCAACAATTTCTGCCTTGTACTCCACGCCGTCACTCGTGTCGATGCGCCCAAGGCGGAACTCCGAGCCGTCAGCTGCTTGTAGCAACATGGAGTGGACAGTGGCCAAGCCCTTCTGAGGACTTGACCCACGGCCGTGCACATCGCTGATTGTCCATCGCCGATCCGGCTCGCCGCCGACCGGCGGCGTCTCCTGGCCCGTCATACGACAAGCAAAGCGCAACCAGATGCGCTTAGCCCCAGGTTTAGGGAAGTGCGCGTGGAAGGGGCGAGCCCCCTGGCCGTGGTCCCCGCCTTCCAAGACCTGCTCAGGGGCGCAGCAGCACTCTTTGGCCTCTTGGGCACGGCCGTGACACCACAGCGCAAGGGGCCTCGGGTCGGCCGGCCAGGGGCACACACGCCACCAGACACCTGCAAGCCCCCTCCCAACAGAGAAAGGGCTCAACCGGCAACGCAGTCGGACACAAATCTGGGACTGTCCCTCATCAAAGCCACTCCACCTCGGAGACGATCTGTGAGGCGCCTCCGGGGCCTGGCAGCGGCGTCCGAGAGGCGGTGGAAGGCGCCGGCGGGCGAGGACGTGCGCCGCCAACCGCAGCTAGCGCAGCCGCCACCTCCTCCTCACTCGCCCCCGCCAGCGCCTCCATCACCCGATCGAGTGCCTCGCTCATGTCAGTGCTCGTGGCCACTCGAAGCGGGCCCCTGACCAGCGTTCTTGACCGTCAGTGGCAGCAACTTCTTGCCGGTCGGGCCCACTTGTACCCAAGTGTCCATCTGGGGACACACCCCGCAGTCGAAGCAGGGGGTCCAGCGGCAGTCCTCGACCTCTGTTTCGTCGAGGGCGTCCTGCCAGTCCTCCCAGAGCCAGTCCTTGTCGAGGCCGGAGTCGAGGTGGTCCCAGGGCAGGACCTCCTCGTAGGTGCGCTCGCGGGTGGTGTACCAGTCGACGTCCACGCCGAAGGGGGCCAGGGCCTTGTCCGCGCAGGCCATCCAGCGGTCGTAGGAGAAGTGCTCGCGCCAGCCGTCGAAGCGGCCGCCGTCGTCGTAGACCGCGCGGATGACGGCGCCGATCCGGCGGTCGCCGCGCGAGAGCAGGCCCTCGACGATGCCGGGCTTGCCGTCGTGATAGCGGAAGCCGATCGAGCGGCCGTACTTCTTGTCGCCGCGGATCTTGTCGCGGAGCTTCTCCAGGCGCGCGTCCGTCTCCTCGGCGGAAAGCTGGGGTGCCCACTGGAACGGGGTGTGCGGCTTGGGGACGAAGCCGCCGATCGAGACCGTGCAGCGGATGTCGTTGGAGCCGGAGACCTCGCGGCCCTTCTGGATCACGCGGGTAGCCATGTCGGCGATCTGGAGGACGTCCTCGTCCGTCTCCGTGGGCAGACCGCACATGAAGTACAGCTTCACCTGGCGCCAGCCGTTGCCGTAGGCCGTGGCGACGGTGCGGATCAGGTCGTCCTCCGAGACCATCTTGTTGATGACCTTGCGGATGCGCTCCGAGCCGCCCTCCGGGGCGAAGGTGAGGCCCGAGCGGCGGCCGTTGCGGGTCAGCTCGTTCGCCAGGTCGATGTTGAAGGCGTCCACGCGGGTGGAGGGCAGGGAGAGGCCGATCTTGTCGTCCTCGTACCGGTCGGCGAGGCCCTTGGCGATGTCGCCGATCTCCGAGTGGTCGGCTGAGGACAGGGAGAGCAGGCCCACCTCCTCGAAGCCCGTCGCCTTCAGACCGGCCTCCACCATGTCGCCGATGCCCGTGATGGAGCGCTCGCGCACCGGGCGGGTGATCATGCCGGCCTGGCAGAAGCGGCACCCCCGCGTGCAGCCGCGGAAGATCTCGACGGACATGCGCTCGTGGACCGTCTCCGCCAGCGGCACCAGCGGCTGCTTGGGGTACGGCCACTCGTCCAGGTCCATCACCGTGTGCTTCGACACTCGCCACGGGACGCCCGACTTGTTGGGGACCACACGGCCGATGCGGCCGTCGGGGAGGTATTCGACGTCGTAGAAGCCGGGCACGTACACCCCGCCCGTCCTCGCCAGGCGGAAGAGGAGTTCCTCACGCCCGCCCGGGCGGCCCTCCGCCTTCCAGGCGCGGATGATCTCCGTGACCTCCAGCACCGCCTGCTCGCCGTCGCCGATGACCGCGCAGTCGATGAAGTCGGCGATCGGCTCGGGGTTGAAGGCCGCGTGGCCGCCCGCCATCACGATCGGGTCGTCGATCGTGCGGTCCCTGGCCTCCAGGGGGATTCCGGCCAGATCCAGGGCCGTCAGCATGTTCGTGTAGCCGAGCTCCGTGGAGAAGGAGAGGCCGAAGACGTCAAAGGCCTTCACCGGGCGGTGGCCGTCCACCGTGAACTGCGGGACGCCGTGCTCCCGCATCAGCGCCTCAAGGTCGGGCCACACGCTGTAGGTGCGCTCGGCCAGCACGCCCTCGCGCTCGTTGAGGACCTCGTAGAGAATCATGACGCCCTGGTTGGGCAGGCCGACCTCGTAGGCGTCCGGGTACATGAGCGCCCAGCGGACGTCGCAGGACTCCCAGGGCTTGACCGTGGAGTTGAGTTCTCCGCCGACGTACTGGATCGGCTTCTGCACATGCGGGAGCAGAGCTTCGAGCTGCGGGAACACAGACTCGACGGTCTCGGCGGCTTCGGCAGGCATCTCGACGGACCTTCGTGAGCTGACAGGGGTGACCACCAAGCCTAACCCGGTCCCGGGCCTGTCCCGAACGCTCCGAAAGCGGGCCCGCAGCGCTCAGAGGGCCGTCCCCTTCCTGATCGTCCGCAAGGTTTCCGGCAGCCGCGCCTCCAGCTCGGCCGCCCGCTGCTCCTCGTGTCCGTGGAGCACCCCGTACGTGAACGCGCTCTCCCCCGCCGCGTGTGCCTGGCCGGCCAGCTCGCGCAGGGCCCTGCGGGCCATGACGCTGTCCTGGTGGTCGCCGAGCAGGCCCTGCAGCGACTTCGCCGCCTTCACCAGCCCGGAGGCCGGATCGCCGAGGGCGGGCACGGCCGCCTCGGCCGCGTACCGGGTGGCCTTGGCCTTCTTGCGGGCCTCGTGCAGGGCGAGGTCGCGGTCGTGGCCGGATGGCAGGTCGAGGGCGTGCCGGAGCAGGGCGGAGAGCGCCGCGAGGTCCTTGCGTACGGCCTTGGTGATCACTTTGGCCGGTTTCCCGGCGGCCGCCGGGCGCAGCGGCGGGTCGGCCAGCAGGGCGTCCAGTGTGTCGAGGAGGGCCAGGTGGCGGTCGCCGTCGAGGTCGGCGAGGAGCCGTCGGCGCGCGTCGCCGCGAGTGGCCTGCGACCAGGTGCGCAGCCGGGTGCGGACGGGTCCGGTGACCAGGGTGTAGGGCAGGGCGTCGAGGCCGGCGGTGAGGCGTTCGGTGAGGACTTCCTGGTCGCGGTCGCGGCCGAGTTCGGTGCCGAGCCATTTCAGTTCCGCGCGGACCGGGTCGGTGGCGGTCCGGTCCAGGACCTTGCGGTAGGTGCGCAGGGCGCTGCGCAGGCGGCGGGTGGCGACACGCATGCGGTGGACGGAGTCGTACTCGTCCCTGCGTACGGCGGGGTCGAGTGCGACGAGGGCGTCGCGCTGGGCGCGCAGGTAGGCGAGGACGTGGTCGCCGGCCGTCGTGGGCGTCCCCTGCCGGGGCGGTGCGGGGCGGCGGTGGTCCGGCGGGGCGGTCTCGGTCAGGGCGCGGGCCAGTTTGGAGGCCGCCGGGGAGGGTCGTACGCCCGCCTTGCGCAGGCGTTCGTCGACGGCGTCGAGGAGCGCCGGGTCGCTGTCGTCGGCGAGTTCCACCTCGATCTCGGTCCACTGGGCCGCGCCGCGGTGACCGGTCAGCCGTTCGGCCCGTACGGCGTCGACGACGACCTCGGCGAGCGGGGTGCCGTCGGCGTCGACGAGGTGGCGGATGCCGCGCCGGGAGCGGATGCGGACCAGCGGGGTCAGTTCGCCGTCGCGGACGCGGGAGCGGACGAGCCCGGCGAGGCCGGGTGGCACGGTGTCCGAGAGGGGGGCGTGGATCTCGTCGCGTACGCCGGGGGTGACCGGGAACTTCAGGTGCCAGCCGGCGTCGGTGCCGCCGGTGCGGCGGCGCAGGGTGAGTCCGTCGGCGGTGAGGCGTTCGTCGGGGGTGTCGTAGTAGACGGCGTCGAGTTCGGCGACACCCTGGTCGACGACGGCCGCCACCGGGCCGACGCCGGTCAGGTCGGGCAGCCGGCCGTCGCCGGACTCGTACTTCCGCTCGATCTCCCTTTTCGCCTTCATATCCGCCATGACCCGAATCTAGTGCGGGTCCGGCTCCGGCGGCAGGGGTCCGGGCGCGGGTCGCCGCTAGGCCGACATGGGCCGCTGCACTCTGATCGACTGGAGCAGTCCGACCGCCACCCAGACCGCGAACATCGACGAGCCGCCGTAGGACACGAAGGGCAGGGGCAGGCCGGTGACAGGCATGATGCCCAGGGTCATGCCGATGTTCTCGAAGGACTGGAAGGCGAACCAGGCGACGATTCCGGCGGCGACGATGGTGCCGTACAGCTCGGTCGTCTCACGGGCGATGCGGCAGGCACGCCAGAGCACGACGCCGAGCAGCAGGACGATCAGGCCGGCGCCGAGGAAGCCGAGTTCCTCGCCCGCGACCGTGAAGACGAAGTCGGTCTGCTGTTCGGGTACGAACTGGCCGGTGGTCTGGGAGCCGTGGAAGAGGCCCGCGCCGGTCAGGCCGCCGGAGCCGATGGCGATGCGGGCCTGGTTGGTGTTGTAGCCGACACCGGCCGGGTCGAGGCTGGGGTTGGCGAAGGCGGCGAACCGGTTGATCTGGTACTCGTCCAGGATGTGCAGCTGCCAGACGGCGATGCAGCCGAGGACGCCCGCCGTGAGCAGGCCGAAGATCCAGCGGTTGGAGGCGCCGGAGGCGAGCAGCACGCCCAGGATGATGGTCAGCAGGACGAGGACCGTGCCGAGGTCGGGCATGAGCAGCACGACGATGATCGGTACGGCGGCCAGGCCGAGCGACTGAAGGACCGTGCGGTGGTCGGGGTACATCTTGTCGCCCGCGTCGACCCGGGCCGCGAGCAGCATCGCCATGCCCAGGATGATCGTGACCTTCACGAACTCGGAGGGCTGGAGGGAGAAGCCGCCGCCGAGGACGATCCAGTTGCGGTTGCCGTTGATGGTGGCGCCGAGCGGGGTGAGCACCAGCAGCACCCCGAGGACGGAGAGCCCGTAGAGGATGGGCACGACATTGCGCAGGGTGCGGTGGCCGAGCCAGACGGTGCCGACCATCAGGGCGAACCCGATGCCGGTGTTCATGAGGTGCCGGACCAGGAAGTAGTACGGGTCGCCCTGGTTGATCCCGGTGCGGTTGCGGGTGGCGGAGTAGACCAGGGCGGCGCCGATCAGGGACAGCGCCAGCGCGCAGAACAGTATCGGCCAGTCGAGCCGGCGGGCGGCCGAGTCACGGGCGAAGACCCTGGTCCAGCCGCCCCGTTCGGGTCCGTATCCGGAGATGGAGAAGCTGTTCGCGCCGGTCATGCGGTCATCCTCCGGCTTCCCTTTCGGCGCTGGCGCCTGCGGGTGTCGCGGTTGCCTGTGGGGGGCGAGGCGGTGGTCGCCGGCGGCTGCTGGTCGTTCGGTGCGTTGCCGCCCTGCTGGTCGTTCGGCGTGGTGCCGCCCTGCTGGTCGTTCGGCGTCGTGCCGCCCTGCTGGCCGTTCGGGGCGGTACCGCCCTGCTCGGCGGCCTGTTTGGCGGCCTCCTCCTGGTCCTTGGCCGGGTCGGCGGGGACCTTCGGGGCGGCGATCGAGCCGTCGGGCCGGATCTGCGGCAGGCTCTTCTGCGGGGTGGGCAGCAGGGCCTTCTTGTTGTCGATGGAACCGTCGGCCTGGACGCCGTACATGGCGCTGTAGATGTTGCGGACGGCCTCACCGGAGGCGCCGGAGCCGGTACCGGCCTGGGCGATGGTCATGATGACCGTGTAGTCCTTGGTGTAGGTGGCGAGCCAGGACGTGGTCTGCTTTCCGTAGACCTCGGCGGTGCCGGTCTTGGCGTGCAGCGGGATCTTGTCCTGCGGCCAGCCGGAGAACTTCCAGGCGGCGGTACCGCGGGTGGCCACGCCGGCCAGGGCCTGGTCCATCATGTCGCGGGTGGCCTTGGTGATGGGCAGCTTCCCGTGGGACTTCGGCTTGATCTCGGTGACGTGCTTGCCGTCGGGGCTGACGATCGCCTTGCCGATGGTCGGGGTGTACATGGTGCCGCCGTTGGAGATCGCGCCGTAGATGACGGCCTCCTGGATCGGCGTCAGGAGGGTGTCGCCCTGGCCGATGGAGTAGTTGATCGAGTCGCCCTCGCGCAGCTTGTTGCCCTCGAGGCAGTTCTCGTAGGCGATCTTCTCGACGTAGCTGCCGTCCTTCTTGCCGGACTTGCACCAGGCGTCCTTGTTGGCCTCCCAGTACCGCTGCTTCCACTGGCGGTCGGGGACGCGGCCGGTGACCTCGTTGGGCAGGTCGATGCCGGTCTCCTTGCCGAGGCCGAACTGGTGGGCGGCCTTGTAGAAGTAGTCCTTGGGCTTGCCCTTCTTGGGGTTGATGCCGCCGTCCTTCTTCCACTCGCTGTCCGAGAGGTAGTAGAAGACGGTGTCGCAGGAGACCTCCAGGGCCCGGCCGAGTGAGATCGGGCCGAAGCTCTCCCCTTCGAAGTTCTTGAAGACCTGGTTGCCGACCGAGTAGGAGCTGGTGCACGGGTAGTTGCCGTTGAAGTCGTAGCCGGCCTCGACCGCGGCGGCCGTGGAGACCACCTTGAACGTCGAACCGGGCGCGGACTGCCCCTGGATGGCCCGGTTCAGCAGCGGGTAGTTGGAGTCCTTGCCGGTGAGCGCCTTGTAGTCCTTGGCGGAGATGCCGCCGACCCAGGCGTTCGGGTCATACGTGGGGGCGGACGCCATGGCGACGATGCGTCCGGTCCCGGCCTCCATCACGACGACGGCCCCGGAATCGGCCTTGTAGTTAGTGTTGGTGATCTTGTCCCACTGAGTACGTGCGGCCTTCATCGCCTTGTCCAGCTCGTACTCGGCGATCCGCTGGACGCGGGAGTCGATGCTGGTGACCAGGCTGGAGCCGGCCTGGGCGTCGTCCGACTTGGACTTGCCGATGACGCGGCCGAGGTTGTCGACCTCGTAGCGGGTGACGCCGGCCTTGCCGCGCAGTTCCCGGTCGTACTGTCGTTCGAGGCCGGAGCGGCCGACCATGTCGGAGCGCAGATAGGGCGAGTCGGTGTCCTTGGCCCGCTGGATCTCGTCGTCGGTGACCGGCGAGAGGTAGCCGAGGACCTGCGCGGAGTTGGACTTGCCGGGCCCGGGGTAGCGGCGCACGGCCTCGGGTTCGGCGGTGATGCCGGGGAAGTCCTCGGCGCGTTCGCGGATCTGCAGGGCCTGGCGCGGGGTGGCCTCGTCGGTGATGGGGATGGGCTGGTACGGCGAGCCGTTCCAGCAGGGCTGCGGGGTCTTGGCGTCGCACAACCGGACCTTCAGCATGACCTCGTCGACGTCCATGCCGAGGACGCCGGCGAGCTTGGCGAGGACTGCCTTGCCGTCGTCCTTCTGCTTGAGCAGGTCGGTGCGGGAGGCGGAGACCACCAGCCGGGTCTCGTTGTCGGCGAGCGCCACACCGCGGGCGTCCAGGATGGAGCCGCGCACGGCGGGCTGGACGACCTGCTGGACGTGGTTGCCGGAGGCCTGCCTCTGGTAGTGGGCGCCCTCGCGGATCTGGAGGTACCACAGCCGGCCGCCGAGGGTGCCGAGCAGGGAGAGGACGAGGATCTGGATGACGACGAGCCGGGTCTGGACGCGTGGGGTCCGGCCGGTCTCAGGGATGTTGGTCACGGGTGCTGCCTCCCCCTCTCAGTGCGTGTAACGGACTTGTGCGGCCGGCAGGGCGGCCGACTGCCGTGCTGTCACAGCCGCTTGACCCCCTTGATGCGGCCGACCCGGGTGGTGCGGGTGCGGGCCTTGGTCTTCAGGCCGCCGAGCGTGCCGCGCCGGCCGCCGATGCTCAGTCCGGTGCCGGAGGAGAGCCAGCCGGAGGAGATGTCGGTCGTCTTGACGGCGGAGCCGGACTCGGCGAGCGGGTCGTTGTCCGCGCGTCTGGCCAGCCACATGATTCCGGGGACGACGAAGGGAGCGAGCAGCAGGTCGTACACGGCGGCCGTCAGCAGCAGTCCGGCCAGGCCGACATGGCGGGCGGCGGTGTCGCCGACGAGGGCGCCGACGCCCGCGTACAGCAGGGTGGAGCCGATGGCGGCGGCCACCACCACGACCAGGGGGCCGGCGGCCGACTTGACCCGGCCGGTCTCGGGCTTGATGAGTCCGGCGAAGTAGCCGATGACGCACAGCACGAGGGCGTAGCGGCCGGCGGCGTGGTCGGCGGGTGGGACGATGTCGGCGAGCAGTCCCGCGCCGAAGCCGACCAGGGCGCCGCCGACGTGGCCGTAGACCATGGCCAGGCCGAGGACGGTGAGCAGCAACAGGTCGGGGACGGCTCCGGGCAGGTGCAGCCGGGACAGGACGCTCACCTGGATCACCAGGACGACGACGACCAACGCGGTGGAGAGCAGGATCCGGTTGAGGCGCATGGGACGTGAAGCTCCTACGGCTGCGGCCGGTCGGTGGGGTAGGCGTCGGCGGAGGGGGTGACCGTCACGGTCACCGTGGGCGTCGGTGTCGGCTTGGGCTTCGGCGGCAGGACCTCGTCGCGCGGGTCCTTCTTCGGGGCCTGAACGACGACGCCGACGACGTCGAGCTTGGTGAAGCCGACGAACGGCGTGACGTAGACGGTGCGGGTCAGGTCGCCGCCGGAGGGGTCGACACGGGAGACGACACCGACCGGGACGCCCGGTACGAAGGGCTTGTCGGCCTGGGAGCCGAAGGTGACCAGGCGGTCGCCCTTCTTCACGTCCGCCTTGCTGTTGAGGAGTTGCACGCGCAGCGGCCGGTCGCCCTGGCCGGAGGCGAAGCCGAGTTCGTCGCTGCCCTCCATACGGGTGCCGACGGTGAAGTCGGGGTCGTTGGCGAGCAGCACGGTGGAGGTGCTGGGGCCCACCGTGGTGACGCGGCCGACCAGTCCGTCGGCGTTGAGGACGGTCATGTCGCGCTGGATGCCGTCGTCGGCGCCGGCGTCGATGGTGATGGTCCAGGAGAAGCCCTGGGTCGCCCCTATGGCGATGACCTGGGCGCCCTTGATGCCGTACTGGCCGTCACCGGCCAGCTTCAGCATCTTGTTCAGCTGGGTGAGGCGGCTGCGTTTGCGGTCGTCGCTGCCGAGTTCGGCCTTGAGGGCGGCGTTCTCCTTCTCCAGCGCGGCGAGCCGGTCGTGGCGCCCGCCGGAGTCGCGGACCGCGGAGACCGCGTTGCCGACCGGGTTCACCGCGGCCGACACGCCGTTCTCGATCGGGCCGAAGACGGTGGCGGCGGCCTGTCGGGCACCGTCCACCGGGGAGTTCTCCCCGCCGCGGATGTCCACCGTGATCAGTGCGAACGCGATGGCGATCAGCAGCACCAGGAGCAGCCGGCTCTCTTTCGTGTCCCTCACGTGCGGCGGCCGTGCCCTTCCTCATAGGAACTGGGTGGCCCCGGCGAAGCGCGGTCTGGGCGCGCAATCCCAAGGGGCCCATTTGCGGGAGCTTATGCCTCTATATCAACGATCCGCCGTACGAGAAAAGATCATCTCGTACGGCGGAGTCGATGAGTTGTGTCATCTGCGGGGCTGCGAGTCAAGGACCTGCTGGAGTGCCTCGAACTCCTCGACGCACTTGCCCGAGCCGAGCGCCACGCTGTCCAGCGGGTCCTCGGCGATGTGGATCGGCATGCCGGTCTCGCTGCGCAGCCGCTCGTCCAGGCCGCGCAGCAGCGCTCCGCCGCCGGTCAGGACGATTCCGCGGTCCATGATGTCGCCGGACAGCTCCGGCGGGCACTTGTCGAGGGTCGTCTTGACCGCGTCGACGATCGCGTTGACCGGCTCCTCGATCGCCTTGCGCACCTCGGCGGCCGAGATGACGACGGTCTTCGGCAGCCCGGAGACGAGGTCCCGGCCGCGGATTTCGGTGTGCTCGTCGGAGTCGAGGTCGTACGCCGAACCGATCGTGAGCTTGATCTGTTCGGCCGTCCGCTCACCCAGCAGGAGGGAGTACTCCTTCTTGACGTGCTGGATGATGGCGTTGTCCAGCTCGTCGCCCGCGACGCGGATGGACTGGGCGGTGACGATGCCGCCGAGCGAGATGACCGCGACCTCCGTGGTTCCGCCGCCGATGTCCACCACCATGTTGCCCGTGGCCTCGTGGACCGGCAGGCCGGAGCCGATGGCCGCGGCCATCGGTTCCTCGATGATGTGCACCTGGCGTGCGCCGGCCTGGGACGAGGCCTCGATGACGGCGCGGCGCTCGACGCCGGTGATACCGGAGGGCACGCAGACGACGACGCGAGGACGAGCCAGATACCGCCGCTTGTGGATCTTCAGGATGAAGTAGCGGAGCATCCGCTCGGTGATCTCGAAGTCCGCGATCACGCCGTCCTTGAGCGGACGCACGGCGACGATGTTGCCCGGCGTGCGCCCGATCATCTTCTTCGCCTCGGCGCCGACCGCGAGGATCCCACCGGTGTTGGTGTTGATCGCCACGACGGACGGCTCGTTGAGTACGATCCCGCGACCCCTGACGTACACCAGCGTGTTGGCGGTCCCGAGGTCGACAGCCATGTCACGGCCGATGAACGACATTGAGTTCCCCATCAGGATTCGTCTGGCCTTCCCTGGGAGCGTTTGACGGCAATTCAGGTACGGCGAGGTGGGTGCTGTGACGTGAAGGCTTCCATCGTAGACGCGCCTGCACGAACACTGCGCGAGGGTCTTCGCCATTGTCAGCAGATGGCGTACCGCCTCGCTTCCGGAGACGGTCCATCGGGGGCACTCGTTCCCCCGATCGGCACCGCGTATGCCACTGGGCGGCCGGGATCGTGCGGCCGCCCAGGTCAGGCGGAAAGCCGAGCTGACGGATCGTCAGCCGGGGCGGGGCCGGAGAGGGCTCTCGGGGTCAGCCGCGGCCCGGGAAGAAGATCTTGACCTCGCGCTCGGCGGACTCCTCGGAGTCGGAGGCGTGGATCAGGTTCTCCCGGACGATCACGCCGTAGTCGCCGCGGATCGAGCCCGGAGCGGCGGCGATCGGGTCGGTCGGGCCGGCCAGCGCGCGCACGCCCTCGATGACCCGCTCACCCTCGACGATCATGACCACGACCGGGCCGGACGACATGAACGCCACCAGCGGCTCGTAGAACGGCTTGCCCTTGTGCTCGCCGTAGTGCTGCTCCAGGGTCTCCGTGTCCAGGCCGCGCAGCTCCAGCGCGGTGATCTGCCAGCCGGCCTTGCGCTCGATACGGCTGATGATCTCGCCGGTCAGGCCACGACGGACGGCGTCGGGCTTGAGGATGACGAGGGTGCGCTGGGTCACGGTGGCTCCTTCTCCTGGCAGATGTGCGGTGGGACGAGGCTACAGGGCGTGTCGCCGCCCCTGTCACGCAGCGTCAGCCGGAGGGCCGGCCTCGGCGGCCTGGGCCGCGAATCTGGCCTTCGCCTCCTCGATCTTCCGCCCGAAGTGCACCGACGCCCACCACAGCGCCGCGAAGACCGCACCGAGGAAGTACATCATCGGCACGACCAGGCCGGACGCGATCAGCGCGACCTGGAGCACCCAGCCGAGGACCACACCGCCGGGCCGGGTCACCACGCCGCACAGCAGCAGGCACAGCAACATCGCGATGCCGCTGACCGTCCACACGCTCGCCATGGACAGGCCGGGATCCTTCATCGCGACCAGCGCGGCGAAGCCGATGACGAAGAACTCGCCGATCAGGGTCGAGGAACACAGCGTACGCACGAGAGGTCAGCCCCTCCCCAGGAGCAGTCGGGCCTCACCGACGGTGATGACGGAACCGGTGACGAGCACACCGCCGCCGGTGAACTCGCCCTCCTCCTCGGCGAGCGTGATCGCGGCCTCCAGCGCGTCCGGAAGCCGCGGCTCGACCTGGACCCGGTCCTCGCCGAACACCTCGACGGCGATCGCCGCCAGCTCGTCGGCGTCCATCGCGCGGTGGCTGGAGTTCTGTGTCACCACGATCTCCGCGAAGATCGGCTCGAAGGCCTCCAGCAGACCGCGCACGTTCTTGTCGCCGCTGGCCCCGACCACCCCGATCAGCCGGCTGAAGTCGAACGCCTCCTGGACCGCATCGGCGGTCACCCGCGCGCCCGCCGGGTTGTGCGCGGCGTCCAGCACCACGGTCGGCGAGCGCCGTACGACCTCCATCCGGCCCGGCGAGGCGACGGACGCGAACGCCTTGCGCACGGTCTCCACGTCCAGCGGCTCGGCGCGCTGGGAGCCGACGCCGAAGAACGCCTCGACGGCGGCGAGCGCCACGGCGGCGTTGTGCGCCTGGTGGGCGCCGTGCAGCGGCAGGTACACCTCGGTGTAGTCGCCGCCCAGGCCGCGCAGGGTCAGCAGCTGCCCGCCCACGGCCACCCGGCGTGCCACGACACCGAACTCCAGCCCCTCGCGGGCGACCGTCGCATCGACCTCCACGGCCTTCTTCAGCAGCACCTGGGCGGCGTCCACCGGCTGCTGGGCCATGATCACCGTGGCGTCCTGCTTGATGATGCCGGCCTTCTCCCCCGCGATCTCGCCGGGCGTGGCGCCCAGGCGGTCGGTGTGGTCCAGGTCGACGGGGGTCACCACGGCGACGTCACCGTCGATGACGTTCGTGGCGTCCCAGCTGCCGCCCATCCCGACCTCCACGACGGCCACGTCGACCGGCGCGTCGGCGAAGGCGGCGTACGCCATGCCGGTCAGCACCTCGAAGAAGGACAGCCGGTACTCCTGCGAGGCGTCGACCATCTCCACGTACGGCTTGATGTCGTGGTACGTCTCGACGAACCGCTCGGCGGAGATCGGGGCGCCGTCCAGGCTGATCCGCTCGGTGATCGACTGCACGTGCGGGGAGGTGTACCGGCCGGTGCGCAGTTCGAAGGCGCCGAGCAGGGCCTCGATCATGCGGGCGGTGGAGGTCTTGCCGTTGGTGCCGGTGATGTGGATGGACGGGTAGGACCGCTGCGGCTCGCCCAGGACGTCCATCAGCGCGGCGATCCGGCTGACCGAGGGCTCCAGCTTGGTCTCACCCCAGCGGGTGGCCAGCTCCGCCTCGACCTCGCGCAGCGCCTTGTCGACCTCGGGGTCCTCCGGGCGCCCGGGTACGCCCGCCTGCGGCGGGCCGCCCTGCGTCCGCAGGGTGCGGCTGCCGGCCTCGATCACCGCGAGATCTGGATCGCGGTCGGTCTCGGTGGCGATGATCTCGTCGAAGGTGTCGAGGGGGTCGGGCCGGCCGCTGCTGTCCGGGGGGAGCTCACTCACGGGGCCCAGTCTACGTACGCAGCCTGCGGGCATGCGTGCCGCATGGCCTGCGGGCAGTCGTGCCTCCCCCAGTGCTGAACGCCTGGGGGGACCCCCAGGGCGGCACGGGTGGGCTGGGAACTCGGGGGAGGCGCACTGCAAGCGCGGGCAAGCGCACCCACCCCTAGGGCAACCGAGGGCACCCGGAACCTGACAGCTCCGGGCGCCCTCAGCGACATACGGCCATCACGCCTGCGGCAACCGCTCCAGCTGCGCCGCGATCCGCGTGATGTCCTCCTCGGCCTTGGCCAGCCGCGCACGGATCTTCTCGACCACGTGGTCGGGCGCCTTCGCCAGGAACGCCTCGTTGCCGAGCTTGCCGTGCGCCTGGGCCTTCTCCTTCTCGGCGGCGGCCAGATCCTTGGCCAGCCGCTTGCGCTCCGCGGCGACGTCGATCGCCCCGGACAGGTCCAGCGCGACCTCGACTCCCGCGACCGGCAGCGTCGCCGTGGCGGTGAAGCCGTCGCCCTCCGGCTGGAGCCGCAGCAACTGGCGGATGGCCGGTTCGTGCGTGGCCAGCGCCGTACCGTCCAGGACCAGGCGGGCCGGAACGCGCTGGCCCGGCTGGAGCCCCTGGTCGGCGCGGAACCGGCGCACCTCGGTGATCACGGACTGGAGGGTCACGATCTCCCGCTCGGCGGCCGCGTCCCGGAAGCCGCTGTCGGTCGGCCACTCGGCGATGACGAGCGACTCGCCGCCCGTCAGCGTCGTCCACAGCGTCTCCGTGACGAACGGAACCACCGGGTGCAGCAGCTTCAGCGTGACGTCCAGGACCTCGCCCAGGACCCGCTTGGAGACCTCGGCCGGCTCGCCGCCCGCCTGGAACGTCGTCTTGGACAGCTCGACGTACCAGTCGAAGACCTCGTCCCACGCGAAGTGGAACAGCGTGTCCGACAGCTTGGCGAACTGGAAGTCGTCGTAGTACGCGTCGACTTCGGCGACGACCGAGTTCAGCCGGGACAGGATCCAGCGGTCGGTCGCCGACATCTTCGAGGCGTCCGGCAGCGGTCCGTCCACCGTCGCGCCGTTCATCAGCGCGAAACGCGTGGCGTTCCAGATCTTGTTGGCGAAGTTGCGCGAGCCCTGGACCCAGTCCTCGCCGATCGGCACGTCGACGCCGGGGTTGGCGCCGCGGGCGAGGGTGAACCGGAGGGCGTCGGAGCCGTACTTGTCCATCCAGTCCAGCGGGTTGACCGCGTTGCCGAAGGACTTCGACATCTTCTTGCCGAACTGGTCGCGGACCATGCCGTGCAGGGCGATGGTGTGGAACGGCGGGGTGCCGTCCATCGCGTACAGGCCGAACATCATCATCCGGGCGACCCAGAAGAAGAGGATGTCGTAGCCGGTGACCAGGACGGAGTTCGGGTAGAACTTCGCGAGGCTCTCGGTCTGCTCGGGCCAGCCGAGGGTGGAGAACGGCCACAGGCCGGAGGAGAACCAGGTGTCGAGGACGTCGGTGTCCTGCTTCCAGCCCTCGGCCTCGGTGCCGGGCGGCTCCTCGTCGGGTCCGACGCAGACGACCTCGCCGTTCGGCCCGTACCAGACGGGGATCCGGTGGCCCCACCACAACTGCCGCGAGATGCACCAGTCGTGGAGGTTGTCGACCCAGTCGAAGTACCGCTTCTCCATCTCCTGCGGATGGATCTTGACGCGGCCGTCCCGGACGGCGTCGCCGGCGGCCTGCGCCAGCGGACCGACCTTGACCCACCACTGCATGGACAGGCGCGGCTCGACGGTGGTCTTGCAGCGCGAGCAGTGGCCGACGGAGTGGACGTACGGGCGCTTCTCGGCGACGATCCGGCCCTCGGCGCGCAGCGCGCCGACGATGGCGGAGCGGGCCTCGAAGCGGTCCAGGCCCTGGAAGGGGCCGTGGACGGTGATGACGGCGTGCTCGTCCATCACGGTGATGGCGGGCAGGTCGTGGCGCCGGCCGATCTCGAAGTCGTTCGGGTCGTGGGCCGGGGTGACCTTGACGGCGCCGGTGCCGAACTCGGGGTCGACGTGCTCGTCCGCGACGACCGGGATGGAGCGGTCGGTGAGCGGCAGCTTGATGAGCTTGCCGACGAGGTGGCGGTAGCGCTCGTCGTCGGGGTGAACGGCGACGGCGGTGTCGCCGAGCATGGTCTCGGCACGGGTGGTGGCGACGACGATGGTGTCGTCCCCGTCGCCGTACTTCATCGAGACGAGCTCGCCGTCGTCGTCCTGGTACTCGACCTCGATGTCGGAGATGGCGGTCAGGCATCGGGGGCACCAGTTGATGATGCGCTCGGCGCGGTAGATCAGCTCGTCGTCGTAGAGCCGCTTGAAGATGGTCTGAACGGCCTGCGACAGCCCTTCGTCCATGGTGAAGCGCTCACGCGACCAGGCGACTCCGTCGCCGAGGCGGCGCATCTGGCCGGAGATCTGCCCGCCGGACTCGTTCTTCCACTGCCAGACACGCTCGACGAAGGCCTCGCGGCCGAGGTCGTGCCGGGACTTGCCCTCCTTGGCGAGTTCGCGCTCGACGACGTTCTGGGTCGCGATGCCGGCGTGGTCCATGCCGGGCTGCCACAGGGTCTCGTGACCCTGCATGCGCTTGCGGCGCGTGAGGGTGTCGATGAGCGTGTGCTCGAAGGCGTGCCCCAGGTGGAGCGAGCCGGTGACGTTCGGCGGCGGGATGACGACGGTGTACGGCGGCTTGTCGCTCTTCTCGTCCGCCTCGAAGTAACCCCGTTCCACCCAGCGCTCGTACAGCGGCCCCTCTACATCGGCCGGCGCGTACTGGGTCGGCAGTTCGGTGTCGGGCGCTGGTGGCTGCTGCTGAGCGTTGTCGGTCACGGGGTCAGTTTAGAGGCGTCACGGCGCCGTCCCGAACCGCATTTGTTTCGTAACGGTGGCGACCCCGATGACACGGCGTCGCCGTACCTGGGCCAGGATGTCAGGGACACATAAGCATCTGGAGGGGAACCCAGGAATGAGCAACAACCAGCCGGGCCCGTACGGCGGGCAGCCCCAGCAGCCCGGGCCGTACGGCCAGCCGGGCCCCTACGGCCAGCAGCCGCCGCAGGGACCGCCCGCCCAGCCCGGCTACGGCTACCCCCAGCAGGCCCCTCCCGCTCAGCCGCAGCCAGGGTACGGCTACCCGCAGCAGGGCCCCGGCGTCCCGCCGCCGCAGGGCCCCTACGGCCAGCAGCCTCCCTACGGCCAGCAGCCCCCGTACGGCCAGCCCTACGGCGCCGTTCCGCAGCCCCCGGCCGCCGGTGGCGGCGGCAAGAAGACGGGACTGATCATCGGCGCGGTGGCGGTCGTCGCGGCGATCGCGGTGGGCGCGTACTTCCTGATCGGCGGTGGCGGCGGTTCCAGCGTCGCGGACGACGGCCCGCACAAGCTGATCACGCCCGCAACGGTTCTCGCCGGCCAGTACAAGAAGGCCGAGGACTCCGGGAACGACGGCATGTCCAAGTCGGACCTGAAGGACGCCGAGAGCTGGGGCGTGAAGAGCCCGAAGGACGTCAGCGCCAGTTACCAGTCCGGGGACAAGAGCAACCCGCTCGGCCAGAAGATGATCACCTTCGGCGGCGTCTACGGCACCATCGACGACCCCGAGAAGGCCGTCGACAACATGTTCGCGGACATGAAGAAGAACGCCGAGAAGGAGAAGAGCGACGGCGGAGAGCTCCTCGGCAGCCCGAAGGCCTACAGCCCGAGCGGCCTCGACGGCGCCGTCCTCAAGTGCCAGGAGATCAAGGTCGACATGGGCTCGTCGGGCAGCTCGGCCGGCGCCCCCAAGAACATGACGATGCCGGTCTGCATCTGGGGTGACCACAGCACCCTCGGACTGGTGATGCCGGTCGACTTCGCATCCGCCATGACCGGCAAGGCGAGCAGCCCCGAGGACGCGGCCGAGACCGCGGCCAAGCTCCGCAAGGACGTGCGCGTCAAGGCCTGACGCCGGCACCTGGCAGACGAGGAAGGGGCCCCGGTCGGTCGACCGGGGCCCCTTCGTCGTTCGTGCGGCGGCTGTTACGCCGTCTTCTGCTCGCCCGGACCGCGGCCGCGCGCGTCGCGCGGGATCAGGGTCGGGTTGACATTGGAGAGGACGACGTCGGCCGTGATGACCACGCGGGCCACGTCCTTGCGGGACGGGACCTCGTACATCACGCCCTGGAGCACCTCCTCCATGATGGCGCGCAGGCCTCGGGCGCCGGTCTGGCGGAGGATGGCCTGGTCGGCGATGGCCTCCAGGGCCTCGCGCTCGAAGTCCAGCTCCACGCCGTCGAGTTCGAACAGGCGCTGGTACTGCTTGACCAGGGCGTTGCGCGGCTCGACCAGGATCTTCAGGAGCGCCTCGCGGTCCAGGTTGTGGACCGAGGTGATCACCGGCAGGCGGCCGATGAACTCCGGGATCATGCCGAACTTGACCAGGTCCTCGGGCATGACGTCCTCGAACTGGTCCTTGGTCTCCAGCTCCCGCTTGGAGCGGATCGTCGCGCCGAAGCCGATGCCCTTGGCACCCGCCCGGCCCTCGATGATCTTCTCCAGGCCCGCGAAGGCACCGCCCACGATGAACAGGACGTTCGTCGTGTCGATCTGGATGAACTCCTGGTGGGGGTGCTTGCGGCCGCCCTGGGGCGGGACCGAGGCCGTGGTCCCCTCGAGGATCTTCAGCAGGGCCTGCTGGACGCCCTCGCCCGACACGTCGCGGGTGATGGAAGGGTTCTCACTCTTCCGCGCGACCTTGTCGATCTCGTCGATGTAGATGATCCCGGTCTCGGCCTTCTTGACGTCGTAGTCGGCCGCCTGGATCAGCTTCAGCAGGATGTTCTCGACGTCCTCGCCGACGTACCCCGCCTCCGTCAGCGCCGTGGCGTCGGCGATGGCGAACGGGACGTTCAGCATGCGGGCCAGCGTCTGGGCCAGCAGGGTCTTGCCGGAGCCCGTGGGGCCCAGCAGCAGAATGTTGGACTTGGCGAGCTCGATGCCGTCGTCACGGCCCTGCGCGCCGCCGTTCTCGCCGGCCTGGACGCGCTTGTAGTGGTTGTACACCGCGACGGACAGGGCCTTCTTCGCGGCCTCCTGGCCGACGACGTACCCGTCCAGGAACTCGTAGATCTCGCGGGGCTTGGGCAGCTCCTCCCAGCGCACCTCGCTGGTCTCCGCGAGTTCCTCCTCGATGATCTCGTTGCAGAGATCGATGCACTCGTCGCAGATGTACACACCGGGCCCTGCGATGAGCTTCTTGACCTGCTTCTGGCTCTTGCCGCAGAACGAGCACTTGAGCAGATCGCCGCCGTCACCGATGCGTGCCACGGTGTGCTTCCCCTTCGCCTGGGAGACGCCTACGTCCAGCGGCTCCTGGTGCTGCCTTATGTCGACGGTACCTTGCCGGGCCCCCCGTTCGGGCCCCCCTTGGCACGGTTCGCTTTGACGTGCACCGTGCCAAGGAGTGGCAGACGATACTGCCTCCCGTCAGCGGACGGACGCGTTGTTCATCTTCCGGGTCGAGATGATCTGGTCGATCAGCCCGTACGACAGTGCCTCCTCGGCCGTGAGGATCTTGTCGCGCTCGATGTCCTCACGGATCTTCTCGATCGACTGGCTGGAGTGCTTGGCCAGCATCTCCTCCAGCTGCGAACGCATCCGGAGGATCTCGTTGGCGGCGATCTCCAGGTCGGAGACCTGACCGCGGCCGGTCTCGCTGTACGGCTGGTGGATCAGCACCCGGGCGTTGGGCAGCGCCATGCGCTTGCCCGGCGTGCCCGCGGCCAGCAGGACGGCGGCGGCGGAGGCGGCCTGGCCCATGCACACGGTCTGGATGTCGGGCTTCACGAACTGCATCGTGTCGTAGATGGCCGTCAGCGCCGTGAAGGAACCGCCGGGGCTGTTGATGTAGACCGAGATGTCACGGTCGGGGTCCATCGACTCCAGGCACAGCAGCTGCGCCATGACGTCGTTGGCGGAGGCGTCGTCGATCTGGACGCCGAGGAAGATCACGCGCTCCTCGAAGAGCTTCGCGTACGGGTCGTACTCGCGGATGCCCTGGGAGGTGCGCTCCACGAAGCGCGGGATGACGTAGCGGGACTCGGCCGTGGGGCCGGTGTACTCGGCGCGCGTACGGTCGTAGAGGCCGCTGCCGGGGAAGTCGTTCACGGTGTCTCCTGGAAAGGGGCTGGGCGGTCGGCTGGGGCTGGCTGGGCTGCGCGGAGGTCTCGGACACCCGCACGGGGCCGGGACTCCGCGGGAGCGGCTCAGGGGGCCTCGTGGGCCCCGTGGGAGCCGCTCAGGCCCCGGTGCCGCCGCCGCCCGGCATGCCGACGGCCGAGGTGATGACGTCGTCGATGAGGCCGTAATCCTTGGCCTCGTGGGCGTCGAACCAGCGGTCGCGGTCGGAGTCGCGGGTGATCTGCTCGACCGACTGGCCGGTGTGGAAGGCGGTGAGCTCGGCCATGCGCTTCTTGGTGTGCAGCAGCCGCTCGGCGTGAATCTTGATGTCCGAGGCCGAACCGGCCAGACCCGCGGACGGCTGGTGGATCAGGATCTCGGCGTTGGGCAGCGCGAAGCGCTTGCCCGGGGTGCCCGCGCTGAGCAGGAACTGGCCCATCGAGGCCGCGAGGCCCATGGCGATGGTCACCACGTCGTTCTTGATGTACTGCATGGTGTCGTAGATCGCCATGCCGGCCGTGATCGAGCCGCCGGGGCTGTTGATGTACAGGTAGATGTCCTTGTCCGGGTCCGCGGCAAGGAGCAACAGCTGTGCAGTGATCTTGTTGGCGATGTCGTCGTCGACCGGCTGGCCGAGGAAGATGATCCGCTCGTTGAGCAGCCGGTTGTAGACCTGGTCGCCGAGGCCACCACCGATGGAAGGCTCGCCGGCGGCGGAGGGCATCAGATTCGTCACGTATCCACCTGCTCGTCTTACGACGGCGCCGGGCCGTCTCACGTGTTCCTGCCAGGGGCTTCAGGGGACTCCCCTGCCCCCGTACTCATGGACCCTAACGCGCGGCTCCCTTCGGCGAATCCCGCTGAGGGGAGTGTTCGCCGGGGGCGTAGCGCGGTCTCCGGAAAGGCGAACGGGCCCCAGGTCACCAACGTACCCGGGGCCCGTCCTCCGTGCGCATCCGTGGGCCGTACGGATCAGGCCTCGGCCTTCTCCTCGCCCTCGGCGGCGGCGGTCTCCGCCTCGTCGGCCTCGTCTTCCTCGTCGTCCAGGTCGACGATCTCGCCGTTGGTGTCCTTCACGGTCGCGGCCTCGACCACGACGGCCAGTGCCTTGCCACGGGCGACCTCGCCGACCAGCAGCGGAACCTGGTTCTGCTCGACGACCGCCTGGGCGAACTGGTCGGGGGACATGCCGGAGGAGGCGGCGCGCCGCATGAGGTGCTCGGTGAGCTCCTCCTGGTTGACGTTGAGCTTCTCCGTCTTGACCAGCTCGTCGAGCACGAACTGGGTCTTGATGCCCTTGACCGCGGCCTCGCGGGTCTCGGTCTCGAACTCCTCGGCGGTCTTGCCCTGGATCTCCAGGTACTTGTCGAGGGTGAGGCCCATCTGGCCGAGCTGGTGGTGCTCCAGGTTGTGCTTGCGGGTGTTGATCTCGTCCTCGAGCAGCTTCTCGGGGACCGGGACCTCGACCAGCTCGAGCAGCTTGTCCAGGACGCGCTCCTGGGCCTGCGTGGCCTGGTCGTACTGCTTCATGTTCTCCAGGCGCTTGCGGCTGTCCGCGCGCAGCTCCTCGAGGGTGTCGAACTCGGAGGCGAGCTGCGCGAAGTCGTCGTCCAGCTCGGGCAGTTCGCGCGCGGCGACCTGGGTGACCCTGACGGTGACCTCGGCCTCCTTGCCGACCGCGGAGCCGCCCTTGAGCTCGGAGGTGAAGGTGGCCTCACCACCGGCCTCCAGGCCCTTCACGGCGTCGTCGATGCCGTCCAGCAGCTCGCCGGAGCCGATGGTGTACGAGACGCCGTTGGCCACGCCGTCCTCGAGGACCTCGCCGTCGACCTTGGCCTCCAGGTCGATGGTGACCACGTCGCCGTCCTCGGCGGCGCGCTCGACCGGGCTCGTCGAGGCGAAGCGCTCGCGCAGCTGCTCGACGGCCTTGTCGACGTCCTCGTCGGCGACCTCGACGGCGTCGACCTCGACCTCGATGCCGGAGTAGTCCGGGATCTCGATGGCCGGGCGGACGTCGACCTCGGCGGTGAAGTTCAGCGTCTCGCCGTCCTTCAGCTCGGTGATGTCGACCTCGGGCTGGCCCAGCGGGTTCAGCTCCGCCTCGTTGACCGCCTCGGTGTAGAACTTCGGCAGCGCGTCGTTGACGGCCTCCTCCAGAACCGCACCGCGGCCGAACCGCTGGTCGATGACGCGGGCCGGGATCTTGCCCTTGCGGAAGCCCTTCACCGTGACCTGCTGGTTGATCTTCTTGTACGCCGCGTCGAGGCTGTCCTTGAGCTCCTCGAAGGGCACCTCGACAGTGAGCCGAACCCGGGTCGGGTTCAGGGTCTCCACGGCGCTCTTCACGGTTCGGTCTCCTTGTGGCTGACTGCTTGGATTCTGCCGGGGCCAGACGGGTCCGGCGGATTTCGCCCCGCCCGGAGGAGTTCGCAGGCCCAGCAGGACCGGACACACGGGCGCGCAGTTTGCATAGTAACCGCAGCCACTCCGCGCCCCCAAAGGCGATCACGCGTGGTGACGCCGACCGGTGGCCGGCGGATGGTCGGGGTGGCGGGATTTGAACCCACGGCCTTCCGCTCCCAAAGCGGACGCGCTACCAAGCTGCGCCACACCCCGTCTGGTGCGACACGTAGGGTACATGCCCGCAGGCAGTGCGGACGCCGCATTCCACGACCACCGGGAGCGCGCCGCCCGGCACGCCCCCACGCGGCCCGGACGGCCCACGGACGTGGCTCGCGAGGCCCTCGCGGGAACGGAGTGTGCGTCGATGGCACACGACCCGCTACGATGCCTTGTGTGCCGCGGTCGGCAGACCAGCGGCGCCTTGTGTGCGGGCGTAGCTCAATGGTAGAGCCCCAGTCTTCCAAACTGGCTACGCGGGTTCGATTCCCGTCGCCCGCTCTGTACGGCTCGGGGCCGGGTCGGAGGGTGCTTCCTCCGACCCGGCCCTGATCGTTTTCGTCACGCCGCTTCCGCGTCAGAAACTGATCGAGTTGATCGTGTGCGCTATCGAGTTCAGGAAGCGGTTGATCGACGGCGCCATTCCGGTGGAGGCGAGGAAGAAGCCGAAGAGTATGGCGATGATGGCCGGGCCGGCCTTGATGGATCCGCCTCGGAGCAGCACCACCAGGATGATCGCCAACAGCAGCACCACTGACAGTGAAATGGCCACAACTGATCACACCCTCGGTCGGTCGCTCTCCCGGCCCGCGGACGCCAGCCCCGCGCACCCCGCTGGAACCATCGTGCCACCAACCCGGCCCCGGTATGCGGCGGCTGACGCACCATCGGCCAAGTCCCTCGCTCCGGGGCCCCCTCACCTCCTGGGGCGGAGCGCTTCTCCGACCGTGATCCGTACGGCATTTCGACGGCGGTCGCCGCCCACCCCGGCAGGGAATTCATTAGAGATCGTTTCCATGCCTGCACATTATTTTCGCAAGGAATTCGTTTTGTCGCCCAGGACTCAAACCGGTGCACCAACTCATCAGGATGAGTCCGGACATTGAGGGTGTGACTGTTCGCGCGAAGAGGCTCGTAAGATGTGTCGATCGTCACCCGTGAAGGCATGCCGACTTCGTCGAATCCGGGGTAGCCGCAGCGAATAACCACGCATGACGGCGGGGCTTTTACGGAACCCCCGGACAACACTAGGGTGCCTCAGATGTTCCACGCTGCCTCGTCCCCCGGCCAGAAAAGAACGCCGCTCCCTCCGGCACGGTCGCCGGCCCCGGGAGTACCGAGTCCGCGCGGATCGGGCGAGTCGGACGGAAGACCGGGCAAACAGCGCGACGCGTTCTTCGACAACGCCAAATACCTGGCGATCGTGCTGGTGGCAGTGGGTCACTCGTGGACGCCGCTCAGGGACGACAGCCGCGTCCTGCAAGGCCTGTACATGTTCGTGTACGCCTTCCACATGCCGGCCTTCATCGTCATCTCCGGCTACTTCTCGCGCAGTTTCGACGCCCGGCCCGACCGGCTCAAACGGCTGGTCACCGGTGTCGTGGTTCCGTACATCGTCTTCGAGACCGCCCTCTCCCTCTTCAAGCGCTACGTCGGCCACAGCCCCGACCAGGACATCAGCCTCCTCGACCCCTGGTACCTGACCTGGTTCCTGTGCGCCCTGTTCGTCTGGCGGCTGACCGCCCCCTTCTGGAAGCTGGTCCGCCGGCCGCTGCCGCTCGCGCTCGTCATCGCCATGCTGGCGTCGGCCGGCCCGGCCATAGGCAACGACCTGGACATGCAGCGGGTGCTGCAGTTCCTGCCGTTCTTCGTGCTGGGCCTGTCGATGAAGGCCGAGCACTTCCGGCTGGTGCGCCGCCGTTCGGTGCGGATCGCGTCGGTGCCGGTGTTCGCGGCGGCGCTGATCACCGCCTGGTGGGCGGCGCCACGGATGAACGCCTCCTGGTTCTACCACCGTGACGCCGCGCAGGATCTGGGCGCGCCCTGGTGGGTCGGCCCGGTGATGACACTGGCGCTGTTCGGCTGCTCGCTGGTGCTGACCGCCTGCTTCTTCGCCTGGGTGCCGGGCCGCCGGATGTGGTTCACGGCGCTCGGCGCGGGCACGCTGTACGGCTATCTGCTGCACGGTTTCGTCCTGAAGGGCGCCGACTACCAGGGCTGGTTCGACCACGCCTGGCTGCGCGGCCCGTTCGGCGAGATCCTCGTCACGGTCCTGGCGGCGACGGCCATCACCCTGCTGTGCACGCGGCCCGTGCGGCGGATCTTCCGGTGCGTGATGGAGCCGGAGATGAAATGGGCCTTCCGGCAGGACGCGGGCGAGCAGGCCCGCGAGCGCCGGGAGGCACAGCGGCCGCACCTGGCGAAGACCGGCTCGGTCAGCGTCTGAGAGGACCGTCCGGAAGACCGAGGAGTGCGCGCATCCGTGCGTACTTCCCGGTCAGCCGGGTGCGGGTGGCCTCGTCGAGGACCGCTAGGCGGACCGGGTCGGCGTTGTGCGCCAGGTCCGCCTCCTTGACCAGCAGTGCGCCGGGCGTGGCGAGGATCCGCCGCGCGTACGCCTCCGGGTCCTCCCCCGCCCGCTTGGTGACCGCGCGCACGATGTCCTTCGTACGACGGCTCAGCGCGGCCTCGCGAAGCCACCGCTCGGTCAGGACGCCGTCCTCCACCGAGTCGTGCAGCCAGGCCGCCGCGATCTGCTCGCTGTCACCGCCCCGGGCCCGTACGCCCTCGGCGACCGATCGGAGATGCTCGGCGTAGGGCCGGCCCGCCTTGTCGGTCTGCCCCTCGTGAGCGGCCCGGGCGACGGTCTCGACCTCGGCCAGGGACATGGTGCGCGGTGTGCGGGACGTGTCGGTCACGTGCCCAGTGTGTCAGCGTGCCGCCAGAGCCGTGGGGCCTTCGCGGCAGATCAGGAGCAGGGCGCGGTCGTCGTTGACGTCCTTCGCCACCGCCTCGATCAGGTGCCAGGCGGCGCCGTGGAAGCCGCCGGCGACATAGCGGTCGGCCTCGCCGGTGAGGCGGTCGATGCCCTCGACGATGTCGCGGTCGGACGTCTCCACCAGGCCGTCGGTGAACAGCATCAGGACGTCCCCGGCGCGCAGGGAGCCCTTGACCGGGTCGAACTGGGCGCCGTCGTACACGCCGAGGAGCGGGCCCTCGGCGACCTTCTCCTCCCAGCGGCCGCTGCCCGCGCTGAGCTGGAGGCCCGGCGGGTGCCCGGCGGAGTACAGCTCGTAGTCGCCGGAGTCCAGGTCCAGCACCAGATGGATGGAGGTCGCGAAGCCCTCGTCCCAGTCCTGGCGCAGCAGGTAGCCGTTGGCGGCGGGCAGGAACGCGTGTGGGGGCAGGCTGCCGAGCAGACCGCCGAACGCGCCCGACAGCAGCAGCGCCCGCGAGCCCGCGTCCATGCCCTTGCCGGACACGTCCGTGAGCACGACCTCCAGGGTGCGGCCGCCGTTCGTGCGGGCCGCGACCACGAAGTCGCCGGAGAAGGACTGGCCGCCGGCCGGGCGCAGCGCCATCTCGTGGTGCCAGCCGCCGGGCAGCTGCGGCAGCTTGCTCTGGACGCGGATGCGTTCGCGCAGGTCGAACAGCATGGTGCCGCCGCGCCGCCAGGGCACGCCGACCCGGCTGCGGAACTGGGCGATCAGCAGCCCGAAGAAGCCGCAGGCGGCGACCACGAGCACCACGCCCGGGGTCACCCGGGACGGGCCCTCGGTGTACGGTCCGAGCCGCACCGACTCCACGATCAGCGCCGTGGCCGCGGCGGCGTACAGACCGAGCAGGCTCGCCGGGCGCAGCAGCAACCCGCCGGCGACGATGGGCAGCACCAGCGCGACCGGTGAGAACCACACCGAGTTGGCGAGCGTCAGCGCCAGGATCAGCGGGATAGTCAGCAGCAGACCGCCGAGCGCGATCCAGTCCGAGCCGTCCCCGCGGAAGTAGTCGACGGCGGCTCTGCGCACGCCGACGCGGGCCCGGTGCCACTGCATCTTCAACCGGGCCGTGAACGTCTCGGCTTCCGCGCGCCGCTGTCGTCCTGCTGCCATTAGTTGGGGACCCTATCCATCGGACCTGACGCTTGGCACGGGAGGTCCCACTTGTCCCCCGTCCGAGGCTCGGATTCACAGTGAACTTCACCGGCGCCCGTCTCGCTGCCGCCCGGGCGAAATTCGTTCGCACGGTCCTCGGCGCGCTGGTAGGCATGGCGCATGGCGACTGAGCATGCGACCGAGCCGAGGGTGCTGCGGCGGGACGAGTGGGACCGCTGGTACGACAATCTGATCCGCGCGTTCGGAGGAGTCCCGGAGTCGGCCGAGGAGCGGGAGGCGTGGAACTCCCTGACCGAACTGGACCGTTCCCTGGGGGTCTGGGACGGGGACACGTGCGTGGGCACGACGGGGGCGTTCCGCTTCCGGATCACCGTGCCGGGCGGCGACCTGCTGCCGGCGGCCGGCATCACGATGGTGAGTGTGGCCGCCACGCACCGGCGGCGCGGTGTGCTGACGTCGATGATGCGGCGGCAGTTGGACGACGTGCGCTCCTGGGGCGAACCGCTGGCGGTGCTGACCGCCTCCGAGCCGGCGATCTACGGCCGCTTCGGGTACGGCGCGGCGACCTTCCAGCTCGGCGCCGAGATCGACACCGACCGGGCCGGTCTGACGGTCCCGGCCGGCACGGACGGCGTACGCCTGCGGTACGCGGCGCCCGCCGACGCGCTGGACGCCTGCGAGGCGGTCTACGCGCGGCTGGTGCCCGGCCGGCCAGGGATGCTGGCCCGGCAGCCCGGCTGGGGGCGGCTGGCGCTGATCGACCCGGAGAGCGCACGGGACGGCGCCTCGCCGCTGCAGTGCGTGGTCACCGAGCGGGCCGGCGAGGTCACGGGGTACGCCCGCTATCGGGTCAAGCCCGGCTGGGGCGTCGGCGGGCACGAGGGCACGGTGCTCCTGAGCGACCTGGCCGCGCTGGACCCGGAGAGCGACGCGGCGCTGTGGCGCTTCCTGTTCGGCATCGACCTGACCTCGACGCTGATCGTGCGGGAGCGGCCGGTCGACGACGCCTGGCAGTACCTGGTGTCCGACATCCGGCGGTGCCGGCCGCGGCTGCGGGACGCGCTGTACGTACGGCTCGTGGACGTGGGGGCGGCGCTCGCCGCGCGGACCTACCAGACCCCGGTGGACGTGGTGTTGGAGGTGGCGGACGACTTCTGCCCCTGGAACGCCGGGCGGTGGCGGCTGACCGGGGACGCGAAGGGGGCGTCCTGCGAGCGGACCTCGGACGCGGCGGAACTCTCGTTGTCCGTACGGGAGTTGGGTGCGGCCTACCTCGGCGGCGTGCCGCTGGCCGGGCTGGCGGCGGCCGGACGGGTGCGGGAGCTGCGGAGCGGGGCACTGGCCCAGGCGTCGGTGGCGTTCGGCTCGGCGGTGGCGCCGTGGCTGCCGCACGGATTCTGAGACGGGTGTCTCATCCGGCCTTCGCCGGCTGCTGGCAGGTGGGGCACCAGAAGAGGTTGCGGGCGGCGAGGTCGGCGGTGCGGATGTCCGTGCCGCAGATGTGGCAGGGCCGGGCGGTCCGGCGGTAGACGTAGACCTCGCCGCCGTGGTCGTCGACGCGGGGCGGGCGGCCCATGGCCTCGGGGGTGTGCTCGGGGCGCACGGTGTCGATGCGGTTGTTGCGGACGCCCTCGCGCATGAGGGCCACGAGGTCGGCCCAGATGGCGTCCCACTCGGCCGGGGTGAGGTCCCTGCCGGGGCGGTAGGGGTCGACGCGGTGCCGGAAGAGGACCTCGGCGCGGTAGACGTTGCCGACCCCGGCGACGACCTTCTGGTCCATCAGCAGGGCGGCGATGGTCGTACGGCTGCGGCGTATGCGGGCGTAGGCCCGGTCGGGGTCTGCGTCGGGGCGCAGGGGGTCCGGGCCGAGGCGGTCGTGCACGGCCTGCTTCTCGGCGTCGGTGATCAGGGCGCAGGTGGTGGGGCCGCGGAGGTCGACGTACGAGGTCGCGTTGGCGAGGCGGAGGCGGACGGTGTCCGTGGGCGGGGGCGCGGGGGCGTCGCCGAAGGTGACCTTGCCGAAGAGGCCGAGGTGGATGTGGATCCAGTCGCTGTCGCGGAAGCGGAGGAAGAGGTGTTTGCCGTGGGCTTCCGTGCGGGTGAGCTCCCCTCCGGTGAGGAGGGTGGCGGCTGTGGAGAACTTGCCCTGGGGACTGGTGACGTGGGCCGGCCGGCCTTTGAAGTGGGCGGCGTAGTCCAGTGCGAGGCGGTGGATGGTGTGCCCCTCTGGCACGGGGGTGTCCCTTCTTGCGGTTCTTCGCCCACCCGCCCGCCCGACTCGGTGGGTGGAGGGGCACCGGCCCTGGGGCTCCGCCCCGGACGCCGCCGGGGCTGCGCCCCGGACCCCGCGGGGACTGCGTAGACCCTGCGGGGATTCCCCGGGCCCCGCGGAGATCCCTGATCCTCGTGGGGACTCCGCCCCCTGCACCCCCACCTGGTAGCACTCGCCCGAGACCTCCAGCCGGGGACTCCGTCCCTCTGCACCGGGGCCGGCCCCACCTCGAGGGGCTGAGCCGGCCTGCAAAGGGGCGGCACGGCTCCCCTGAGGGTTGCCGCGCCTGGGGTGGGGAGTCGGTTACTGCTGGGGGTGGTGGGGCGGGATCGGGGGGAGATCGCCCGTTGATTCGTAGGCCGTGAGCATGTCGATGCGGCGGATGTGACGTTCGTCTCCGGAGAAGGGGGTGTCGAGGAAGGTCTCGACGAACTTCGTCGCTTCCTCCGTGGTGTGCATGCGCGCGCCCACCGCGACGACGTTCGCGTTGTTGTGCTGGCGGCCGAGGGAAGCCGTCTCCTCGCTCCAGGCGAGGGCCGCGCGCACACCCCTGACCTTGTTCGCCGCGATCTGCTCACCGTTGCCGGAGCCGCCGATCACGATGCCGAGGGAGTCGGGGTCCGCCGCCGTGCGCTCCGCGGCGCGCAGGCAGAAGGGCGGGTAGTCGTCCTGGGCGTCGTAGATGTGCGGCCCGCAGTCGACGGGCTCGTGGCCCGCCGCCTTGAGCCACTCGACGAGGTGGTTCTTGAGTTCGAAGCCCGCATGGTCGGAGCCGAGATACACGCGCATGGTCCGAGTGTGACACGGCGGAATGCGGGCGGCAGCGCCGGGTCACCGCGCTATCACATCTGTCAGAAGAATGTGATGAACTCTTCAAAGCTCAAGGAAAGCTCAAGTAACAATTACATTTCGAAGGTTCACGGATTCCAACACCTCAGTTTCACTGGACCATCCCGTACACCGCTCGTACGGGGGACCGCTCCACCAGAGCAAAGGAAATTCCGTCCATGACTTCGCAGCCGCCCCTGCCGAAGACCGGAAGCGGCCACACGAGCCCCGAGGGACACGGCTCGGGGCTCCAGGCCGGACTCAAGAACCGCCATCTGTCGATGATCGCCATCGGTGGCGTCATCGGCGCCGGTCTCTTCGTCGGTTCCAGCTCGGCCATCGCCACCGCCGGACCGGGCATCCTCCTCTCCTACGCCCTCGTCGGCACGCTCGTCGTCCTCGTGATGCGCATGCTGGGCGAGATGTCCGCCGCCAACCCGACCTCCGGTTCCTTCTCCGCGCACGCCGACCGGGCACTCGGCGGCTGGGCCGGGTTCTCCATCGGCTGGCTGTACTGGTTCTTCTGGGTCGTCGTGCTGGCCGTGGAGGCGACGGCGGGCGCCAAGATCCTCTCCGGCTGGGTGCCGGCCGTGCCCCAGTGGGGCTGGGCCCTCATCGTCATGGTGGTCCTGACCGCCACCAACCTGGTCTCCGTCGGCTCCTACGGCGAGTTCGAGTTCTGGTTCGCCGGGATCAAGGTCGTGGCGATCGCCGCGTTCATCCTCGTCGGCGCGCTGGCCGTCTTCGGCGTACTGCCCGGCGTGCACAGCGGCAAGGCGGGGCTCGGCAATCTCACCGACCACGGCGGGTTCCTGCCGAACGGGCCCGGCGCCATCCTCACCGGTGTCCTGCTCGTCGTCTTCTCCTTCATGGGCAGCGAGATCGCCACCCTCGCGGCGGGCGAGTCGGAGGACCCGCAGCGCGCCGTCACCAAGTCGACCAACAGCATCATCTGGCGCATCGGCGTCTTCTACCTCGGCTCCATCTTCGTCGTGGTCGCCCTGCTCCCCTGGAACGACAAGTCGATCACTGAGAAGGGCTCCTACGTGGCCGCCCTCGACTCCCTCGGTATCGCGCACGCCGGTCAGATCATGAACTTCATCGTGCTGACCTCGGTGCTCTCCTGCCTCAACTCCGGCCTCTACACCGCCTCCCGGATGGCCTTCTCGCTCGGCGAGCGCGGGGACGCGCCGAAGGCGTTCGCGCGGACCACCCGCCGCGGCGTGCCGATGACCGCGATCGTCTCGTCGGTCGTGTTCGGCTTCGTGGCCGTGTTCTTCAATTACAAGTTCCCGGACTCCGTATTCCTCTTCCTCGTCAACTCCTCCGGCGCGGTCGCCCTGTTCGTCTGGCTGGTGATCTGCTTCTCGCAGCTGCGGATGCGGAAGATCATCCAGCGGGAGGCGCCGGAGAAGCTGGTCGTGAAGATGTGGCTGTACCCGTATCTGACCTGGGCGGCGGCCGCGCTGATCGTCTTCGTCTTCGGCTACATGCTGACCGACACCGAGCACGACGGCCGCGAGACCGTGCTGCTGTCGCTGCTGGTCGCGGCGATCGTGCTGGTGATCTCCCTCGTCAAGCAGAAGCTCGGGAGCGGCCGTACGGCGGTCGCGGCCCCTGCCGCCGAGGAGACGGACAAGGTCCCGACCGGCTGACGACGGTCGCTGCCGGGCTCCGGCAGCCGCACGGGACGTGAAAGAGGCCCGCCGCGTCGCTCTGCGACGCGGCGGGCCTCTTTCACGGGATTTCGCGGAACCGGTGGGGGCTACGGCATCCCGAAGGGGACGGTCACTTCCCGGCCAGCTTCCAGGCGGTGGGCAGCAGGCCCATCGCCAGGGCGGCCTTGAGGACGTCGCCGATCAGGAACGGGGTGAGGCCGGCGGCGAGCGCGGCGGACGCGGACATGCCGGTGGCCAGGGCCAGGGAGGGCACGCCGACCGCGTAGATGATCGCCTGGCCCAGCACCATCGTGCCGGCCGTGCGCAAGACGCTGCGATCGCCGCCGCGGCGGGCCAGGGCGCCCACGACCGTGGCGGCGAGCAGCATGCCGAGGACGTAGCCGAAGGAGACGGAGCCCGCGCCCGAGGCACCGCCCGCGAACCACGGCACGCCCGCCGCGCCCGCGAGCGCGTACAGCGCGAGGGCGAGGAAACCGCGGCCGGCGCCCAGCGTGGTGCCCACGAGCAGCGCAGCGAAGGTCTGGCCGGTCACCGGCACCGGGGAGTGCGGCACGGGCAGCGAGATCTGGGCGGCGAGTCCGGTGAGCGCGGCGCCGCCCACCACGAGGGCCACGTCCCGGACACGGGCGGGGGCACCGCCCTGCTCGAAGAGCTTGGGGGAGGGCAGCAGGTCGGCGAGGACGACCCCGGTACGGGCGGGGGTGGCGGCAGCGGTGCTCATGGGGACTCCGCGAGGTGAGGGCAGTTCGGGACAGCGTGACGCTATCCCAGCGGCGGCGCGGCGATCACCGTCAGCGCTCGACAAGGGGGGAACGGGGGCTTGGTCGGTTTCGCACAAAGGAACGGCCGTACACCCGGCGGGACGTGACGCCTGTCACTGAGGTGGCGCGGTTTCCGCCACGCGCGCCGAGCGGATGGCGACTGTAGGGTCCCGCCAAACAGCTCGGCTGCTCGATCACGGTCGGTGCCACGCGCCGCGCACCGGTCCGCGACACCGGGGCGGGTAATCACCGTCTCACTGTGCGCACACAGCGCGTCCGGATGGTGAGCGGCCGCTCCGTCGCGGTGGAGCGGCCGCTCAGACTGTGGGGGTTTTCGCATCTGCCCCCCCACCGGACGAGCCGCCCCCATGCCACGCAGCACCACCTCCCCCAAGCTCTCGGCTTCGCTCGAGCAGGGGGGACCCCCATCGACGCCCCCGCGGGCGGACGACGCCTCCCTGTCCCACGGCCTGAAGCAGCGTCACCTGTCGATGATCGCCCTCGGCGGTGTGATCGGTGCCGGCCTGTTCGTCGGCTCCGGCGCGGGCATCGCCGCCGCCGGCCCCTCGATCGTCGTCGCCTACGCCCTGTCCGGCGCCCTCGTGATGCTGGTCATGCGGATGCTGGGGGAGATGTCGGCCGCGTACCCGTCGTCCGGCTCGTTCTCCGCGCACGCCGAGCGGGCGTTCGGCCCGTGGGCCGGTTTCACCGCGGGCTGGTCGTTCTGGGTGCTGCTGTGCACCGCGGTCGGCCTGGAGGGCATGGGAGCCGCGAAGATCGTCACCGGGTGGCTGCCGGGCACGCCGGAGTGGGTGTGGGTGGCGCTGTTCATGGTGGTGTTCTGCGGCACGAACCTGGCCGCGGTGAAGAACTTCGGCGAGTTCGAGTTCTGGTTCGCCGCGCTCAAGGTCGGCGCGATCGCCCTGTTCCTGGTCCTCGGTGTGCTGGCCGTCGCGGGCGTGCTGCCCGGCACGGACTCCCCGGGCGCCTCCAACCTCACCGACTTCCTGCCGCACGGCGGCCACGGCCTGGTCATCGGCCTGCTCGCCTCGGTCTTCGCCTACGGCGGCCTGGAGACGGTCACCATCGCGGCGGCCGAATCGGAGAACCCGGTGCGCGGCGTGGCGAGTGCCGTGCGTACGGCGATGTGGCGCATCGCGCTGTTCTACGTCGGCTCCATGGCGGTGATCGTCACGCTCGTCCCCTGGGACTCCGAGGATGTCGTCGGGAAGGGCCCGTACGTCGCCGCGCTGGACCACCTCGGCATCCCGGGGGCCGGTCAGCTGATGAACGTGGTGGTGCTGGTCGCGCTGCTGAGCGCGATGAACGCCAACATCTACGGCTCCTCACGCATCGCGTACTCGCTGGTCGAGCGCGGTCAGGGCCCGAAGGCGCTGGCGAAGGTCTCGGGCGGGGTGCCGCGGATCGCGGTGCTGGCCAGCTCCGTCTTCGGTTTCGTCTGCGTGCTGCTGAGCTACTGGCGGCCCAACGACGTCTTCCCCTGGCTGCTGAACATGATCGGCGCGGTGATCCTCGTCGTCTGGATCTTCATCGCCGTCTCGCAGCTGCGGCTGCGCCGCAGGCTGGAGCAGGAGGCGCCGGAGAAGCTGGTGGTCCGGATGTGGGCGTTCCCGTGGCTCACCTGGGTGGCCCTGGCCGGTATGGCGACGGTCTTCGTCCTGATGGCGGGCGAGTCCGGCACCCGGGTGCAGCTGTACTCGACGGGCGGCATGACGATCTTCCTGGCGGTGGTCGGGTACGTCTGGCAGCGCATGCGCGCCCGGAGCTGACGCGGCGCTCAGCACCGCCCGGAGCGCAGAGGAAAGCCCCCGCGAGAACGTGACTCGCGGGGGCTTTTGCCGACCGGCAGGTCACAGGTTGCTGAAGTCCGGCCCCACCGTGCGGGTGCGCTTGATCTCGTAGAAGCCGGGGACGGAGGCGACCGCGAGGGTGCCGTCCCAGAGCCGGGCGGCCTGCTCGCCCTTGGGGGTGGGGGTGACGACCGGGCCGAAGAAGGCGATCTGCTCGCCGTCCGGGCCGGGGACCGCGATGACCGGGGTGCCGACGTCCTGGCCGACCTTCTCGATGCCCTCCTTGTGCGAGGCGCGCAGTTCGGCGTCGAACTCGAAATCCTCCTGGTCGGCGTACTCGATCAGGTCGGCGGGCAGGCCCACCTCCTCGAGCGCGGCGACGACGGCCTCGCGGGTCGGGCCCTCGCCGCGGTTGTGGAAGCGGGTGCCGAGCGCGGTGTAGAGGGGGCCGAGGACGTCCTGGCCGTGCTTCTGCCACGCCGCGGTGACCACCCGCACCGGCGCCCACGCCTTGGTGGTCAGCAGCTCCCGGTACTCCTCGGGCAGCTCGTCGAGCCTCGGCTCGTTGAGCACCGCCAGGCTCATGACGTGCCAGCGGACCTCGATGTCCCGCACCTTCTCCACTTCCAGCACCCACCGGGACGTGATCCAGGCCCAGGGACACAGCGGGTCGAACCAGAAGTCGACAGGAGTCTTGCCGGACGACGGGGTCGCGGCGGAGGCGGTCTCGGACATGGCTCTCCTCGGTAACGGGTCGTTGAACTGGAAACATCGATGGTCGCGCACGGCATTCCCGGCTGCCGCCCGGCAAACCCGCATGGCAGGATCGGTGCTGTCCACATCGTGAAATGTTCCGAGGGAGTGCCGCCTGTGCCCGGTGAGAATCTGTCCCGCGACGAGGCCCGGGAGCGCGCCGCCCTGCTGTCCGTCGAAGGATACGAGGTGTCCCTGGACGTGCGGTCCGCGGTGGGCGAGGACACCGGGGACGGTCCGCGGACGTTCCGGTCCGTGACGTCGATCCGGTTCCGCTGCAACGAGCCGGGCGCGTCGAGCTTCGCGGACCTGCTCGCGCCGAGCGTCACCGCCGTCTCGCTCAACGGCCGGGACCTCGACCCCAGCGAGGTCTTCGACGGCTCCCGGATCCTCCTGGAGGACCTGGCCGCCGACAACGAGCTCGTCGTGGACGCGCAGTGCGCCTACTCGCGCACCGGCGAGGGCCTGCACCGCTTCGTCGACCCGGAGGACGGCGAGGTCTACCTCTACACGCAGTACGAGCCCGCCGACTCCCGCCGGGTCTTCGCGAACTTCGAGCAGCCCGACCTCAAGGCGCCGTTCCGCTTCGAGGTGCGGGCGCCGGAGGACTGGACGGTGTGGAGCAACGGGGTCGGCGAGCGCATCGAAGAAGTGCGCGAAGCGCTTCCGCAGAAGGGCGGTGGTGGGCGACGGGCGGGCGGGGTGTGGCGGTTCGCCGAGACCAAGCCGATCTCGACGTACATCACCTGCGTGGTCGCGGGCCCGTACCACCAAGTGACGGACTCCTACGAGCGGGTGTTCGAGGACGGTACGCGGCTGGAGATCCCGCTGGGCGCGCTGTGCCGCAAGGGGCTCGCCAAGCACTTCGACGCCGACGACGTCTTCCTGGTCACCAAGCAGGGCCTGGACTTCTTCCACGACCACTTCGACTACCCGTACCCGTTCGGCAAGTACGACCAGGCGTTCGTGCCCGAGTACAACCTCGGCGCGATGGAGAACCCGGGCCTGGTCACCTTCCGGGAGGAGTACATCTTCCGCGGGAAGGTGACGCAGGCCTCCTACGAGGCCCGGGCCAATGTGATCCTGCACGAGATGGCGCACATGTGGTTCGGCGACCTGGTCACCATGGAGTGGTGGGACGACCTGTGGCTGAAGGAGTCCTTCGCCGACTTCATGGGCTCGTTCTCGCTGGTCGGCGCGACCCGCTTCGCGAACGGCTGGATCACCTTCGCCAACCGCCGCAAGGCCTGGGCTTACCGCGCGGACCAGCTGCCCTCCACGCACCCGGTCACCGCGGACATCCGCGACCTCCAGGACGCCAAGCTGAACTTCGACGGCATCACCTACGCCAAGGGCGCCTCCGTGCTCAAGCAGTTGGTGGCGTACGTCGGCCAGGACGCGTTCCTGGAGGGCGCGCGGCGCTACTTCAAGCGGCACGCGTACGGCAACACCCGGCTGGGCGATCTGCTCGCGGTGCTGGAGGAGACCAGCGGCCGGGACATGGGCGCGTGGGCGCGGTCGTGGCTCCAGACGGCCGGGGTCAACTCTCTGACCCCGCAGGTGGTGCTGGGCGCCGACGGCCGGATCGAGGAGCTGGCCGTGGTGCAGGAGGCCGCCGAGTCGGCTGTATCCGATCAGGCGGCTCCGCCGCGTGGCGAACTGCGCCCGCACCGGGTGGCGGTGGGCCTGTACCAGCGGTCCCAGGCGGGGGCGCTGGAGCGGTACGCGCGCGCCGAGATCGACGTGGTCGGCGCCCGCACGGTCGTGTCCGGGCTGGCGGGGGCGGACGCGCCCGATCTGGTGCTGGTCAACGACGACGACCTGACCTACTGCAAGATCCGCTTCGACGAGACCTCGCTGGCGACCCTGCGGGAGCACCTCGGCGGCCTGACCGACCCCTCCCCAGGCTCTTCGGGCAGGGGATACCCCATGGCCCGCGCGCTGTGCTGGTCGGCGCTGTGGAACCTGACCCGGGACGCGCTGCTGCCGGCGCGGGACTTCGTCGACCTGGTGCTGCGCTTCGCCGGCCGGGAGACCGACATCGGCGTGCTCCAGATGCTGCACGCCTGGGCGGAGTCCGCGCTGGTGCACTACGCGGCGCCGCAGTGGCGGGAGACGGGCGGGCGGGCGCTGGCCGAGGGCGCGCTGGCCGAGCTGCGGCAGGCCGAGCCGGGCAGCGAGCACCAGCTCGCGTGGGCGCGCTTCTTCGCCACGACGGCCTCGGCGCCGGACGACCTGGAGCTGCTGAAGGGCCTGCTGGACGGCACGGAGGAGATCGCCGGCCTGGACGTCGACCAGGAGCTGCGCTGGGCGTTCCTGGAGCCGCTGGCGGCGCACGGGGTGGCGGACGAGAGGGTGCTCGCCGCCGAACTCGCCCGGGACGACACCGCCTCCGGCAAGCGGCACCAGGTGCGCTGCCTGGCCGCGCGGCCCTCCGCCGCCGTCAAGGCGCGGGCCTGGGAGCAGGTGGTGGACTCGGACGCGTTGTCGAACGCGCTGGTGGAGGCGACCATCGCGGGCTTCGGACAGGCCTCCCAGCGGGAGCTGCTCGCGCCGTACGCGCCGACGTACTTCGAGGCGATCGAGCGGGTGTGGACCGAGCGGTCCATCCAGATCGGCATGGACGTCGTGCGGGGGCTGTTCCCGGCGTTGCAGGACTCGCCGCAGACCCTGGAGGCGACCGACGCGTGGCTCGCCGCGCACGAGGGAGCCGCTCCCGCCCTGCGCCGCCTGGTGCTGGAGGCCCGGGACGACCTGGCCCGGGCGCTGCGCGGACAGGCGGGCGACGCGGCGGCCGGAACGCCCGCCGGATGACCCGTAGTTCTGGCCAAGGGTCGGGCGCGCGATAACTGTTACAAGATGCGTGCCCGGCTCGCCGTAACCCCTGGTCCACCCGCGAGGGGACCAGGGGTTTTCGGCAGCCGAACAACCGTCCTTTAGGGCGAGCTTGTCCAGATTTGCCAACGGGCGTGTAACAGCGGTTAAGGGCCGGACCCGGGGCGGGAAACGTGCCGGACATGAACCACGAAACCCCGCTCTCCCCCCGCCCCCTGCACCACCTCGCCGAGGCGCCCCGCCGGGTCCTGACCACCGCTCAGCTGCGCGAGCACGGAGTGTCTGCGGCCGAGGCGGCCGTGCGGTGCCGCGCCGGCGGGCCCTGGCGACAGCTCCTGCCGGGGGTGTTCCTGCTCCATTCCGGCCCGCCGACCAGTGAGGAGCGGCTGCACGCGGTGCTCCTGTACGCGGCGCGCGGACCGCTCCCGCGAACAGCCGCCGGGGTGCCGACGCAGCCGACCGCCGGGGATCCGCACCGCCCGGTGTACGCGGAGGTGATGGTCACCGGTCTGGCGGCGCTCACCCTGCACGGCTTCGCCACGTCGCCCGGCCTGCCGGCCCTGGAGCAGATCGACGTCCTGGTGGAGCGCGGCCGGCGGCTGCGCTCGGCCGGCTGCGCGCGGATCGTCCGGGCGGCCGGCCTGCCCGCCGCCGAGGCGGTCACGGGTCTGCCGGTGGCCCCGGTGCCGCGTGCCCTGGCGGACGCGGTGGCCGGTCTGTCCGACGCGGGCACGGTACGGCGGCTGCTGACGGAAGCGGTGCGCGGCGGGTACTGCGAGCCGTCCGCCGTGGTCCGCGAGCTGGCCGGCGCTGGGCTGCTGGGCCGGCCGCACGTGGTGGACGCGGTGGACCTGCTGCTGGCCGAGGGGCGGGCGCTCGCGGAGGACCGGCTGTACCGGATGGTGCGTGAGCACGGCCTGCCGGACCCGGTCTGGAACGTGGACCTGCGCCTGCCGGGCGGCCCCCGTCTCGGCGGCGTGGACGCGTACTGGCCGGAGCAGGCGGTCGCGCTGGAGCTGGACACCCTCGCTCCCCGCCACGGCGGCCGGCCGGACGACGAGGCGCTGTGCTCCGAGTACACCCGCAAGCGCGAGCGGCTCGAGCGGCTGGGCATCACGGTCGTCCACATCACCCCCAGGAAACTGAGGGAGGCCCTGAACCAGCAGGCGACCGTCGTCCGCACCGCCCTGATGGCAGCCACCGACCGCGACCCGGCCGCGTACGTGGTGGTGCTGCCCCGGTAGTGACCAAGGCTCCGGCAGGGACGCACCAGGAGGGGAGAGGAGGGGCCGCCGGGACGTGATCCGGCAGCCCCTCCTCGCTCACCGCGAGGCGTACGGGCCGGTGCCGCGGTCGGTCCGGCGCGGACAAGCGAGCGCAAGCCGATGCCGCACCCGACCCAGCACGGACAAGCGAGCGCAAGCCGATGCCGCACCCGACCCAGCACGGACAAGCGAGCGCAAGCCGATGCCGCACCCGACCCAGCACGGACAAGCAGGCACGCTCGGCCGGGCGCGGACAGGCGACCGCGCCGGTGTCGCGCTCGGCCGGGCACAGGACAAGCAGGCGCGAGCCAGCGCCGCGATCGACCGGGCGCCGACAGGCAAGCGCGGGATCGCACTCGGCCCGGCGGGCACGGTCGGCCGGGTGCGGTCAGGCAGGATTTCCCGTGGGTGGGCGGTCGCGCCACAGGCGCAGGCCCACGTCGACCAGGCCGACGCGGGGCAGTGCGGGCACCGCGTCCAGGGGGTGCCAGGCCGCGCGGTCCGTGGAGCCGCCCGTCTCGTGGCGCAGTTCGCCGCCGGTGACACGGCCCTCGTAGAGGATGCGCAGGCCGTGGAAGTCGGCGTGGGCGCCCAGGGGGCGCGGGTAGTTGCGGCGGACGGAGTCCAGGCCCAGAAGGGCGACCGGTTCGACGGTGTAGCCGGTCTCCTCCTCGGCCTCGCGCACGACGGTGTCGTAGGGGTCCTCGCCGTGCTCCATGCCACCGCCGGGCAGCGTCCAGCGCCGGGTGCCGTCGCCCGCCACCCAGCGGGCCAGCAGCAGCCGTCCGTCCCGCACACACACGGCGTAGGCCGCCACCCTCAACTCCTTTTTCATAGGGGGACGTTACGGCAGGAAGGGGTCTGTCCGGCGTGAATCGGCAAGGGCGGTACAGGGCGTGGCTGAGTGAACGCCCGTTCCGGGAGGGGTGGTTGCGACTTCGCGTCGTCGAGGGAAGCGCCACGGTTTGGACCCCTATGCCCCTCGTGACGCATGGCGGAAGTACGCCATGCTTCCATCCCGCCAGGACCAAGTCTCGTCAAACATCTTTCCTTTGGGTAAAGCTGAGCGATCATCCGACTCCGAAATCCGGACGATCGCGATCGACTCCGATCGCACCTCGCTTGGTTCCGTTACCTGCAAGGGATGCCGATGACCCCCGACCCCCAGCGCGCGCCGCTCACGGGCGCGAGACGCCTGGCCCGCATCGCCATGGCCGCCGGTGTGGTGGCCGCGCTCTCCGTGGCCGGCCCGATACCCCTGGCCGTCGCCCAGGACGGCCCCGCGTCCACCGACCCGACCGTCAAGCCGGCGGGCGACAAACTCGGTTCGGCCGACGCCGAACTGCTCGCCGAGGCCAAGGCCGAGGGCGCCAAGAACGTCACCATGATGATCGCGACCGCGCCCGGGCAGACCGCGCAGGTCGCCAAGCAGCTGGACGCGGTCGACGGCGGCGCCGTGGGCCGCGCCTACGACAAGCTCGGCTACGTCCGCGCCACCGTGCCGACGGGCAAGGCGGACTCGGCGATCGCCGCCGCCGCGAAGCTGTCCTCCGTGCAGGCCATCGACCTCAAGCAGGACATCCCGCTCGACGATCCGAGGCCCGAGGCGGACGCCCCTCAGGGCGAGAGCGCGGGCACGGACGAGGGCACCTACCCGGCTCCGGACAAGAACACCCCCGCCGAGAACCCGTACAACCCGTCCTTCGAGACGGGCGCCGTCGACTTCGTGAAGCAGAACCCGAAGGCGGACGGCCGGGGCGTCACCATCGGCATCCTCGACTCCGGCGTGGACATCGCCCACCCGGCGCTGCAGAAGACCACCACCGGTGAGCGCAAGATCGTCGACTGGGTCACCGCGACCGACCCGATCGTCGACGGCGACGGCACCTGGCTGCAGATGACCACCAGCGTCT
Source organism: Streptomyces sp. NPDC001292 (assembly GCF_042896465.1). Lineage (NCBI taxonomy): Bacteria > Bacillati > Actinomycetota > Actinomycetes > Kitasatosporales > Streptomycetaceae > Streptomyces > Streptomyces sp. NPDC001292. Next base: position 99,477 of record NZ_JBIAXG010000001.1, on the reverse strand, counting down.
CGGGCCCCGAGTTCACCGCCGGCGGCAAGACCTGGAAGACACCGGCGGGCGACTTCCGGTTCAACACCTTCGGCGAGTCCGCGACCAAGGGCGGCGACGCCGACGGCGACCTGGACCGCGACGGCAGGACGACCAGCGTGTGGGGCGTCCTCTACGACCAGGTGAACGGCACCGTCCGGGTCGACCTGAACAACAACAACGACTTCACGGACGACGTCCCGATGAAGCCGTACAAGGACGGTTACCAGGTCGGCTACTTCGGCCAGGACAGGACGGACCCGGCGACCGGCGCCAGCATGCGCGTCCCGTTCGTCGTCGAGACCCGCAAGGACGTGCCGATGGACCCCAAGGGCGGGTCCTGGGTCGGCAAGAAGGCCGACTTCGTCAACATCGGCGTGATCGAGTCCGAGCACGGCACGCACGTCGCCGGTATCACCGCCGCCAACAGCCTGTTCGGCGGCAAGATGAACGGCGCCGCCCCGGGCGCGAAGATCGTCTCCTCCCGGGCCTGCAACTGGAACGGCGGCTGCACCAACGTCGCGCTCACCGAGGGCATGATCGACCTCGTCGTCAACCGCGGCGTGGACATCGTCAACATGTCCATCGGCGGCCTGCCGGCGCTCAACGACGGCAACAACGCCCGCGCGCAGCTGTACACGCGGCTCATCGACACCTACGGCGTGCAGCTCGTCATCTCGGCGGGCAACAGCGGCCCGGGCCTGAACACCATCGGCGACCCCAGCCTCGCCGACAAGGTCATCTCGGTCGGCGCGACCATCTCCAAGGAGACCTGGGCGGCCAACTACGGCTCCATGGTGGACAAGTCGTACGCCATGATGCCGTTCTCCTCGCGCGGTCCGCGTGAGGACGGCGGCTTCACGCCGATCATCTCGGCGCCCGGCGCGGCCATCAACACCACCCAGACCTGGCTGCCCGGCGGCCCGGTCGCGGAGGCCGGCTACTCGCTGCCGGCCGGCTACTCGATGCTCCAGGGCACCTCGATGGCGTCCCCGCAGGCGGCCGGCGCGTCCGCGCTGCTGCTGTCGGCGGCCAAGCAGAAGCGCATCGACCTGCCCCCGGCCAAGCTCCGCACCGCGCTGACCTCGACCGCCAAGCACATCAAGGGCGAGCAGCCGCACAGCGAGGGCGCCGGCCTGATCGACATCGTCAAGGCCTGGAAGTCGATCGAGAAGGGCGCCTCGGCGCACGAGTACGCGGTCAAGGCCCCGGTCAGCACCTCGCTGTCCTGGGCGCTCAAGACGCCCGACTTCGGCACCGGCCTGTACGACCGCGAGGGCGGTCTGAAGAAGGGCCAGAAGAAGACCTACGACGTCCAGGTCACCCGTACGACGGGCCCGGCCGGTTCGGTCAGGCACGAGCTGAGCCTGAAGAACGACGACGGCACCTTCAAGATCCTCGGCGACGACGAGGTCTCGCTGCCGCTGAACAAGCCGGTGACGGTCAAGATCGAGGCGCGTCCCGGTTCGGCCGGCGTGCACAGCGCGATCCTCGAGGTCGACGACCGCCGCACCGAGGGCGCGGACAAGCAGATCATGCTGACCGTCGTGGTCTCCACGGAGATCGCCAAGCCGTCCTACGCCTACTCGGTGTCGGGTGTCGCGCAGCGCAACAGCACCCAGTCGTACTTCGTGACGGTCCCGGAGGGCGCGAAGACCCTCGAGGTCTCGATGAGCGGTCTCAAGGACGGCAGCCAGACCCGCTTCATCACGATCCACCCGTACGGCTCCCCGGTGGACCCCACCTCGACGCCGAACTGCTACCCGAACTACAACAACCCGGCCAACACCTGCCGTCCGGACGTGCGTTCGTACGCCAAGCCGATGCCGGGCGTCTGGGAGATCGAGGTCGAGTCGCGTCGTACCTCGCCGCTGCTGGACAACCCGTACACGCTGAACGCGGCGGTGTACGGACTGGACTTCAGCCCCGCGGTGCAGTCGGTCGACGAGGCGAAGGCCGGTACGCCGACCCCCGTCTCCTGGACGCTGACGAACAAGCTTGCCGGGCTGGACGCCAAGCTGAAGGGCGGCTCGCTGGGCTCGTCGAAGTCGGCGCGCCCGACCATCGCCAACCGTGAGTCCCAGACCATGACGGTGGTCGTCCCCGCCGGTGCCGAGCGGCTGGACGTCGCCATCGGCAACGTCTCGGACGCCGGGGCCGACCTGGACCTGTACGTGTACAACGCGGCCGGCCAGCGGGTCGCCTACTCGGCCGCGGGCGGCTCGGAGGAGTCCGTCTCCATCGCCAAGCCCGCCGCGGGCACGTACACCGTCCTGATCGACGCCTACTCGGTGCCGGCCGGCACCACGGCCTACGACTACCGGGACGTGTACTACTCGGCGGCGCTCGGCTCGGTCAAGGTCGACGAGGCGAAGGTGTTCACGCTCGCCCCGAACGGCACGGCGCAGATCTCCGCCGACGTCGTCGCGAACGAGCCGGCCCCCGCGGGCCGCGAGTTCTTCGGCGAGGTCCAGGTGCTGAACACCCGCGGCACCGTCGCGGGACTCGGCAGCGTGAAGATCGGCAAGGTCGTCCCGTAACGGCGGTCTCCACCTCCGGTACGTGACGGCGGGGCGCTCCATTCGGAGCCCGCCCCTTGCGTTTGCGGCGAAGCTCACCAGTGGGCCGTCCCACTCCGTGGGCAATGATTGGACAGACGGACCCGGGACAGACGCATGATGGAACCGTCCTGCGCGTACCGCGTACGCAGAGCCAGTGAAGTGAACAGAAGGAGTCACCGTGAGGATCGGAATCGTCGGAGCCACCGGTCAGGTCGGCACGGTCATGCGCGGGATCCTCGCGGAGCGTGATTTCCCGGTCACCGAGCTGCGCCTGTTCGCCTCGGCCCGCTCGGCGGGGACGGTCCTCGACGGGGTCACGGTGGAGGACGCGGCCACCGCGGACTACACCGGCCTGGACATCGTGCTGTTCTCGGCGGGCGGCGCGACCTCGAAGGCGCTGGCCGAGAAGGTCGCCGCGCAGGGCGCCGTGGTGATCGACAACTCCTCGGCGTGGCGCAAGGACCCGGACGTCCCGCTGGTGGTGTCCGAGGTGAACCCGCACGCGATCGCCGACCGCCCCAAGGGCATCATCGCCAACCCGAACTGCACGACCATGGCCGCGATGCCGGTCCTCAAGCCGCTGCACGCGGAGGCGGGCCTCGAGGCGCTGGTCGTCGCCACCTACCAGGCGGTGTCCGGCTCGGGCCTCGCGGGCGTCGCCGAGCTGCACGGCCAGACCCAGAAGGTCGTCGCGGACGCCGACAGGCTGACCCACGACGGCGCGGCCGTGGACTTCCCCGAGCCGTCCGTCTACAAGCGCCCGATCGCCTTCAACGTGCTCCCCTTCGCGGGCAACCTCGTCGACGACGGCCTGGACGAGACCGACGAGGAGCAGAAGCTCCGCAACGAGTCCCGCAAGATCCTGGAGATCCCGGAGCTGAAGGTGTCCGGCACCTGCGTGCGCGTGCCCGTCTTCACCGGTCACTCCCTCCAGGTCAACGCCCGTTTCGCGCGCCCGATCAGCGTGGAGCGCGCGACCGAGCTGCTGGGTGGCGCCCCCGGCGTCGCCCTCTCCGACATCCCGACGCCGCTCCAGGCGGCCGGCCAGGACCCGTCGTACGTCGGCCGCATTCGCCGCGACGAGACGGTGGACAACGGCCTCGCCCTGTTCATCTCCAACGACAACCTCCGCAAGGGCGCGGCCCTGAACGCGGTGCAGATCGCGGAGCTGGTGGCGGCGGAGCTCAAGGGCTAGTCACCGGTCACCCGGTCCCGGCGCACCTCGTAGAGGAAGCAGCCGTACTCGACGGCCCGGACGTGGACGAGCGCCACGGCCGGGTCGTCGAACGCTTCGGTGAAGGCCGCGCCGAACCGGGCGGAGCCCTCCCCGACCAGCCGCCCGCCCAGGATGCGCCCGTCGGCGCCGTAGCGCCGGACCACGCGACGGGCGTTGGAGAACGGGTGGCCCTCGCCGGCGGGCCCCGCGCACTCCCTCGCGTGGATGAAGACCGGCCCCTGCTCGTCGTACGCGCCCGGAGTGGCGCCCGTCTCCGCCGCCCAGCGCCGCAGCGGGGCGTAGGAGACCAGCGCGATCCGCTCCCCCGGCTCGCTGCGGCGCAGACAGCAGCGCAGGGGCGCGCCGCCCTCCTCGTCGCTGAACGGGGCCGTCGGACGTCCGGCGTCGTCCCGTTCCCGCAGCCCCGCCAGCACGTCCGGGGCGATGGCACGTGCGCGGTATCCCGTCGTTTCCCTCACGGTCGTCATGCCCCCAGGCTCGCGCTCCGCCGCCCCGGCCACCGGCGGGTTCCGGACATCGCGTTTCGCGCGGGTCACGTGGAAGGATGGCGCAATCCACACATCACGAGGAGATGACAGCGTGCCTGGCACAAACCTGACTCGCGAAGAGGCGCAGCAGCGGGCGAAGCTGCTCACCGTTGACTCGTACGAGATCGATCTCGACCTCTCCGGCGCGCAGGAGGGCGGTACCTACCGGTCCGTGACCACGGTGCGCTTCGATGTCGCCGAGGACGGCGCCGCCTCCTTCATCGACCTGGTGGCCCCGGCCGTCCACGAGGTGACCCTCAACGGCGACGCCCTCGACCCCGCCGAGGTCTTCGAGGACTCCCGGATCGCCCTGCCTGGCCTGCTCCAGGGCCGCAACATCCTGCGAGTCGTCGCCGACTGCGCGTACACCAACACCGGTGAGGGCCTGCACCGCTTCGTCGACCCGGTCGACGACCAGGCCTACCTCTACACCCAGTTCGAGGTCCCGGACGCCCGTCGGGTCTTCGCCTCCTTCGAGCAGCCGGACCTGAAGGCCACCTTCCAGTTCACCGTCAGGGCCCCCGAGGGCTGGACGGTGGTGTCCAACTCGCCGACGCCCGAGCCGCGGGACGACGTCTGGGTGTTCGAGCCGACGCCCCGCATCTCGACGTACATCACGGCGCTGATCGTCGGCCCGTACCACAGCGTCCACAGCGTGTACGAGAAGGACGGGCAGTCGGTCCCGCTCGGCATCCACTGCCGTCCCTCCCTGGCCGAGTTCCTCGACGCGGACGCGATCTTCGAGGTCACCCGGCAGGGCTTCGACTGGTTCCAGGAGAAGTTCGACTACGCCTACCCGTTCGAGAAGTACGACCAGCTCTTCGTGCCGGAGTTCAACGCGGGCGCGATGGAGAACGCGGGCGCGGTCACCATCCGCGACCAGTACGTCTTCCGGTCCAAGGTGACCGACGCGGCGTACGAGGTGCGTGCCGAGACGATCCTGCACGAGCTGGCCCACATGTGGTTCGGCGACCTGGTCACCATGGAGTGGTGGAACGACCTGTGGCTGAACGAGTCGTTCGCCACCTACACCTCCATCGCCTGCCAGGCGTACGCCCCCGGCTCGCGCTGGCCGCACTCGTGGACCACGTTCGCCAACTCCATGAAGACGTGGGCGTACCGGCAGGACCAGCTGCCGTCCACCCACCCGATCATGGCGGAGATCCGCGACCTGGACGACGTGCTCGTCAACTTCGACGGCATCACCTACGCCAAGGGCGCGAGCGTCCTCAAGCAGCTGGTCGCCTACGTCGGCATGGACGAGTTCTTCCGGGGCGTGCAGGCCTACTTCAAGCGGCACGCCTACGGCAACACGCGCCTGTCCGACCTGCTGGGCGCGCTGGAGGAGACCTCCGGACGCGATCTGAGGACGTGGTCGAAGAAGTGGCTGGAGACGGCCGGCATCAACATCCTGCGCCCGGAGATCGAGACCGACGCCGACGGCGTCATCACCTCCTTCGCCATCCGCCAGGAGGCCCCGGCCCTGCCCGCCGGCGCGAAGGGCGAGCCGACCCTGCGCCCGCACCGGATCGCGGTCGGCCTGTACGACCTCGACGGGGCGAGCGGCAAGCTGGTGCGCGCCGCGGACGGCCGGATCGAGCTGGACGTGGACGGCGAGCTGACCGCCGTGCCGCAGCTGGCCGGCCGGCGCCGCCCGGCGGTGATCCTCCTCAACGACGACGACCTGTCGTACGCCAAGGTGCGCCTGGACGAGGGGTCGCTGGCCGTCGTCACCGAGCACCTGGGCGACTTCGAGTCCTCGCTGCCGCGCGCCCTGTGCTGGGCGTCGGCCTGGGACATGACCCGGGACGGGGAGCTGGCGACCCGCGACTACCTGTCGCTGGTGCTGTCCGGGATCGGCAAGGAGTCCGACATCGGTGTCGTGCAGTCGCTGCACCGCCAGGTGAAGCTGGCCGTCGACCTGTACGCCGACCCGGCCGCCCGAGAGGCCCTGCTCACCCGCTGGACGGACGCCACGCTGGCCCACCTGCGCGCGGCGGACGCGGGCAGCGACCACCAGCTGGCGTGGGCGCGCGCGTTCGCGGCGACCGCCCGTACGCCGGAGCAGCTGGACCTGCTCGAGTCCCTGCTGGACGGCTCGCACACCATCGAGGGCCTGGTCGTGGACACGGAGCTGCGCTGGGCGTTCGTGGAGCGGCTCGCGGCCGTCGGCCGGTTCGACGAGGCGGAGATCGCGGGTGAGTACGAGCGCGACAAGACCGCGGCCGGTGAGCGGCACGCGGCCACCGCCCGTGCCGCCCGCCCGACCGAGGAGGCCAAGGCGGAGGCCTGGGCGTCGGTCGTCGAGTCCGACAAGCTCCCGAACGCCGTCCAGGAGGCGGTCATCGCGGGCTTCGTCCAGACCGACCAGCGCGAGCTGCTCGCGCCGTACGCCGACCGGTACTTCGAGGTGGTCAAGGACATCTGGGGCGCCCGCTCCCACGAGATGGCCCAGCAGATCGCGGTCGGCCTGTACCCGTCGATCCAGGTGTCCGAGGACACGCTGCGCAAGACCGACGAGTGGCTGGCCTCGGCCGAGCCGAACGCGGCGCTGCGCCGGCTGGTCTCGGAGTCGCGGGCGGGCGTCGAGCGCGCCCTGAAGGCCCAGGCGGCGGACGCGGCGGTCCAGGCGTAACGCCGGCCGTACAGCGATGGGGGCGCCCGGTGCTCGACCGGGCGCCCCTCTCCCTTCCGGTCTCCGCCCTCTGTCCCGTCACTCGTGGCGGGCGAGCCCGGCGGCCGCGGACCGCAGTGCCGCCAGCACCCTCGCCGGGGCGGGCGCGTCCCGCGCCCCCTTGCGCACGGCCGCCACCACATGCCGGTACGGCCGGTCGGCGCCCAGGGCGCGCATCACCACGCCCTCCCTGCCCACGGCCGCCATGCGCGGGACGAGCGCCACGCCCATGCCAGCCTTCGGGGCGGCGGGGCGGGCGGGGGTGCGACGGCCGGTGTGCGGGGGCGGTGTGGTGGTCCGAGGGCGGACGTCGGCCACTTAGGTCCTCTCGCTGGTGGGTGAGCGCGGTCCGCCCTACCGTCGCAGCACCGAACCCGTCAGGTCCATCGAATCTTTTCGAGCATTCCTTTCAGCCGAATTGAACGAAAGTGGGGGTGCGGCCGCCGGGCGGGCGGTGCCGAGTTGTCCCGCCACCGTCGCCCCGAAGGCCAGCGCCATGCCGGCCAGCTGGACCGGGGTGAGCGCCTGCCCGAGGGCGGCCCAGCCGACCACGGCCGCGGTGAGCGGTGACAGCGGGCCGAGGAAGGTGACCCGGGTGGCGGAGAGCCGGCCGATGCCGCGGAACCAGAGCCAGTAGGCGAGTGCCGTGTTGGCCAGGGCGAGGTAGGCGTAGCCGCCGAGGGCCCGGGCGTCCAGCGCGGGCGGCGGCCCCTCGGCCAGCAGGGCGAGGGGCGCGATCAGCAGTCCGCCCGCGGTGAGCTGCCAGCCGGTGAGCGCGAGCGGACCCGCACCGGCCGGGCGGCCCCACCTCTTGGCCAGCACGGTGCCGGTGGACATCGAGGCGGTGGAGGCGAGGGCTGCGGCGACGCCCACGCCGTCCAGCGCCCCGGCCGCCCGCAGCACGACGAGGCTGACCCCGAAAGCGGCCACGACCCCGGTGAGCAGCGCCCGCCCCGTCGGCCGCTGCCCCAGCAGCGGCGCGGAGAGCCCCACGACGAACAGCGGCCCGACCGAACCGACGACCGCCGCCATCCCGCCCGGCAGCCGGTACGCGGACAGGAACAGCAGCGGGAAGAAAGCGCCGATGTTCAGCGCGCCGAGGACCGCCGCCTTCCACCACCAGGCGCCCTTCGGCAGCACACGGGCCAGCGCGAGCAGCAGCAGCCCGGCGGGCAGCGCCCGGGCCAGCGCCGTGAAGAGCGGCCGTCCGGGCGGAAGGAACTCGGTGGTGACGGCGTAGGTGGTGCCCCAGGAGACGGGGGCGAGGGCGGTGAGGGCGACGAGGGACCAGGTGGCGGCGGGGCGCCGGGAGACAGCCATGCAATTAGCTTAGCCCTAAGCTACTTAACGTCAAGCCACTTTCTTGCGGTCGACCGTAGGGCGGCGGATACTCGGTCCATGAGTGAACGCCCCCAGCAGCGCAGGGACGCCGTCGACGCGATCATCGACCAGTGGGCGGCCGTGCGGCCCGATCTCGACACCGCGGGGATGGAGGTCTTCGGGCGGATCTACCGGCTCTCGCGGGCGATGGGAGACCGGATGGAGAAGGCGTACGCGCCGTTCGGGATCTCGCGGGGCGAGTTCGACGTGCTGGCGACCCTGCGCCGGGCCGGTGAGCCCTACACCCTCTCGCCCCGGCAGCTCTCGGCGACGCTCATGCTCACCACAGGTGGGATGACCGGGCGGCTGGACAAGCTCGAGGCCGCCGGGCTGCTGCGCCGCTCGCCGGATCCGCATGACCGCCGGGGCCTCAAGGTCACGCTGACCGACAAGGGGCTGCGACTCATCGACGAGGCGGTCGGCGCGGGACTGGCCGCGCAGACGGAGGCGTTGTCCGCCCTGGACGCCGAACGGGTGGGCGAGCTGGCCGGTCTGCTCAGGGAGCTGCTGGCCGGGACGCCCGGCCAGTCGGCGTAGTGGCCGGGTGGTCGCCGCGGGCGGGGGCCGGCTCCGGCGGGGCGGCTCAGCCCACGTGCGTGACGAGCGCGGCGTCGATCGTGCCCGGGTCGGCCGAGTCCGCCGCCCAGGCCACGTAGCCGTCGGGGCGGACCAGCACCGCCGTGCGGCGGTCGCTCGCCCAGCGCTCCGCGGTCAGCCGGCCCGCCCTGTCCTGCCCGACCGGGTGCGCCTGCGGCGCGACGAGTACGAACCGGCCGCCGCGCAGGGCCTGGTAGAGCCGGCCGCCGCCGGCCAGGGCGACGTCCGGGACGCGGGTGCCGACGAGCCGGTGGGCGCCCCGTGGCGCGGCGTACCGGACGCCGATGCCGGTGATCCGGCCTGCCGCCCTGCGGCGGACCGGGCCGACCTTGTCGAGGACGGCGGCGAGCACGGCGCGCAGGGCCAGGGTCCAGGGGCGGCGGGCCATGGCGAGGCGGATGATGCCGCCGCTGCTGCGGAGCACGGACCTGCCGACGGGGTGGCGTTCGGCCTGGTAGGTGTCCAGGAGTGCCTCGGGGGCGTGCCCGGTGACGACCCGGGCCAGCTTCCAGCTCAGGTTGGCCGCGTCCTGCAGGCCGGTGTTCATACCCTGCCCGCCGGCCGGGCTGTGGACGTGGGCGGCGTCGCCGGCGAGGAAGACCCGGCCGACACGGTAGGCGGGCGCCTGGCGCTCGTCGCTGTGGAAGCGGGACATCCAGCGGGCGTCGTGCATGCCGAAGTCGGTGCCCAGGGCGAGCCGCGTGATCTCCCGGATCTCCTCCAGGTCGACGGGCGCGCTGTCGGCGGCCTCGGTGCCGCGGCGCCAGCCGATGGCGCGGTAATAGCCGTCGCCGAAGGGAGCCAGGAAGGCGAAGGCGTCACCGACGGCGTTGACGGTCAGCAGGGTTTCGGGTGGCTCCGCGAGACGTACGTCGGCGAGGACGACGGAGCGGATCACCGAGCGCCCCGGGAAGGGCAGCCCGACCGCCCGTCGCACGCCGCTGCGCATTCCGTCCGCGCCCACGACGTATGCCGCCCGTAGCGGCTCCGTCCGGCCGCCGGGCCCGCGGACCTGGACCGTGACGCCGTCCGCGTCCTGGGTCAGGCCGGTCACCTCGGTCTCGTACCGGAAGTCCACACCGGCCTTGACCGCACGCCGCCGACCTCGCCGTACGTACGCGCACAGCCGCCGTACGTGGGCGAGGTGGGCGCCCTCGGAGGGAGTGTGCTGCGGACGGGCCCGCGGCGGGAGGAGGACTCGGTCAGGCCTTGGCCCTGACGTCCACGTCCCGGCTCGTGCGCGGCTGCCGGTCCTTGGACTTGTCCAGGGCCATGACCAGGCCGGTGATGACCAGGAACAGCAGGAGGGGGAGACCGACGAACAGACCCAGCGTCTGGATGACGCTCAGGCCCGTGCCGGGGTCGTCGCCGTCGTCGCGCGTCAGCGCGAGCGCGGGAGACGACATGAGCAGCATCATCAGCGTCGTACCGGCGGCCAGAGCGCCGGCGCGCAGGGCGTTCTTCTTGTCCACGGTGCAAACGTAGCGAACGCCGGAACGGGTCGCGCGCCCGGGGTGCCGTATCCGCAACGGACAGCACCGGATCGAGTGGCCCGGCGGTCAGCCCGCGTCGCCCGGCGCGGTCCGCGTGTCCGTCCGCAGCACGTCCGTCAGGGCGCGGAGCCGCAGGGACGCGGCGAGGTCCTCCAGGGTCACCGGACGGCCCTCGGAGTCGGCGACGGGCAGGCGCCAGTTCGGGTACTGGTCCCAGGTGCCGGGCAGGTTCTGCGGACGCCGGTCGCCGACCGTGTCCGGCAGCCACAGGCCGATCATGCGGGCCGGGGTGCGCAGCAGGAAGCGGTGGACGGCCTGGATCCCGTCCTCCTCCGAGGCGGCGCCGGCCCCGCCGCCCGTGCCCCGCAGCAGGCCCAGTTCCGCCAGCAGCGCCAGCCACTCGCTCGTGTCCGCGGCGGCCTCCGCGCGCTCCTCCTCGAGCGGGCGGGTGAGCAGGCCGAGGCGGTGGCGCAGTTCGACGTGTTCGCCGGTGAGGCGGGCCGCGGTGGACGGCAGGTCGTGGGTGGTGGCGGTGGCCAGGCAGTCCGCGCGCCAGCGTTCGGGGGGCAGCGGGCGGCCCGACCCCTCCCAGTCCCGTTCGAACCACAGCACCGAGGTGCCGAGCACCCCGCGCCGGTCCAGGGTCTCGCGCACCCCGGGCTCCACCGTCCCCAGGTCCTCGCCGATCACCACGGCCCCCGCCCGCGAGGCCTCCAGCACCAGCACGGCGAGCATGGCCTCGGCGTCGTAACGGACGTACGTGCCCTCGGTGGGCGGCAGGCCCTGCGGGATCCACCACAGCCGGAACAGGCCCATGACGTGGTCGATGCGCAGGGCGCCGGCGTAGCGGAACAGGGCGCGCAGCAGCCGGCGGAAGGGCGCGTAGCCGCAGGCGGCGAGGCGGTCGGGGCGCCAGGGCGGCAGGCCCCAGTCCTGGCCGCGCGCGTTGAAGGCGTCCGGCGGTGCGCCGACCGACATACCGGCCGCGAAGTGGTCCCGCTGCGCCCAGGCGTCGGCCCCGCCGGGGTGCACGCCCACGGCGAGGTCGTGCACGATCCCGATGCCCATGCCCGCCTCGCGGGCGGTGCGCTGGGCGTCGGTGAGCTGGGCGTCGGTGAGCCAGGCGAGCCAGGAGTGGAAGTCGACGCGATCCCTCAGCGCGGCGCGGGCGCGGGCGGTCTCCGCCGAGCGCGGGTCCCGCAGCCCTTCGGGCCAGCGGCTCCAGTCCGGGCCGTGCACCTCGGCGAGGGCGTACCAGGTGGCGTGGTCCTCCAGGGCCCGGCCCTGCCCGGCGAGGAAGTCGGCGTAGGCGGCGCGGCGGCCGGGCCCGAGCGGCACCCGCCGCACCAGCTCCAGCGCCTCCCGTTTGAGTTCCCAGACCGCGTCCCGGTCGATCAGCGCGCCCTCGTCCAGTACGGCTGCGCGCAGCCGGCCGGCCCGCTCCAGCAGGGGCCGCAGCCGCTCGCGGTCCGCTGCGTACGCGAACTCCGGGACGTCCTCGACGCGCAGGTGCACCGGGTCGGGGAAGCGGCGCGAGGAGGGGCGGTAGGGGGACGGGTCGGCGGGTGGTCCGGGCACGGCCGCGTGCAGCGGGTTGACCTGCACGAACCCGGCACCCAGCGCGCGTCCGGCCCAGCCGCTCAGCTCGGCGAGGTCACCGAGGTCGCCCATGCCCCAGGAACGGTGGGAGAGGAGGGAGTACAGCTGGACGAGCAGCCCGTACGAGCGTCGCGCCGGGGTGGGCAGCCGGGGCGGGGCCGCGATCAGGTACGCCCGCCCGGTGCGGCCGTCGGGGGCGGTGGCGGTCAGCCGGTGGACGCCCGGCGGAAGGCCGTCCACCCGGTCCGGGCGGTCCACGCCGTGCACCCACGAGCGGGTCTCGCCCTGCTCCGTCTCGACGTCCAGCCGGGTACCGGGCGGCAGCCCGGCGAGGGCGGCCGGCGGCAGCCCGGCGTCCGCCTCTGCCGCGGGGCCGCCGCCCGTGGGGCCGTCCGTGGGGCCCGGCCGGCACACCACGGTCGGCGGCAGCAGCCGTTCGTCCCGTTCCCGTTCGCGGGCGGTGAGCGCGGCGCGGGCGGCCGCGGGGGTGCTCGCGTCGACGTCCAGGGCGGCCAGGGCCGCGACGACCGCGGCGGCGGATGCGGTGACCGTACGGCCCGGGGAGGGGCTGTAGGAGGTGGCGACGCCGTGCAGCGCGGCGAGCCGGGTCAGCTCGTCACCGAGAGGTCCGGGAGGTTCGGCCGACCGCGGTTCCGTCATCTACAACTCCGCGCGACAAGGGTCCTGTTCGGTCGATTCGGCGACCGATTCGCTGGTCAGGGGCGCGGTCTCGGCGAGCGGCGGCTCGCTGGTGAGCGGCTCGGCGTCGGGCAGCGGCGGCTCGCTGGTCAGCGGGACGTCGGCGCGGGTGCCCTCCGCGCTGAACACGCTCGGGCCGGGGTCGGCGGGCAGCCGGTACTGGGGCGGCAGGACGTCGGTGGGCGGCAGGTGGTCGGCGGGCGACAGGTGGTCGGCGGGCGGCTCCGCCACGTGTTTGGACAGGGCCGAGAGCAAAAGGTGTGCCGGTGCGGCCACGGGGGCCTCCTTGTCGAGTACGGCATCAAGGGGATTACCGCAGCCCTACCCAGAGCTCGCCGCGGCAGACGTATCGGAACGACCTACGTGCCGCTGGTCACATTCCCCTCCACCAGGTTGGGGCAATCGCGGCACAACGGCCACTCTCGTTGACACCATCCCCTGGGGGTGGTGTGGTCAAGACTCTTCGACACTGCCTTCGGCTCCGCCCGGCGAAGGCCGATCGACGAGGAGGGGCCGTGCGGCTTCGGCGCGGTATGGGGCACGGGAAGAGCGCGGCCGCACTCGCGTTCGCCGTCATGGCCGGAACACTGGGAGCCGCGCCCGCGGCCGTCGCGGCGCCGTCCGCCCCCGACCCCGGCACCGGCCTCCCGGCCGCGAACCCGGAGCACCCCGCCACGGCCTCCTCCGGCCTCGCGGTGTGGCCGCGCCCGCAGTCCCTGCGGGCGAGCGGCGGCGCGGTGAAGGTCGCCGACCGGGCCGTCGCCCTGGTCACCGACGCGGAGGCGGACCCGTACGCCCTGAGTGCGCTGCGCTCGCTGCTGTTCGGGGCCGGCGCCCGGACGGTCACGGACCTCACCGGGACGGACCCGGTTCCGGCGGACGCCCTGGTGGTGCGCGCGCACACCGAGCGGGCGCACAGCGATCCGCGGCACGCGCTGCCCTCCGGCGGCTACCTGATCACCACCGGCGGCGGCTCCCTGACGCTCACCGGCACCGGCGAGGACGGCCTCTTCCACGCCGTGCAGACGCTGCGGCAACTGCTGCGCCCCGACGGGACCGTCCCCGGCGTGACCGTCCGGGACTGGCCGGGCACCGCCGTGCGCGGCACCACCGAGGGCTTCTACGGCACCGCGTGGACGCAGCAGCAGCGGCTCGCCCAACTGGACTTCATGGGCCGCACCAAGCAGAACCGGTACCTGTACGCCCCGGGCGACGACCTCTACCGCCAGGAGCGCTGGCGCGAGCCGTACCCGGCCGGGCAGCGGGCCGCCTTCCGGGAGCTGGCCGACCGGGCGCGCGCCAACCACGTCACGCTCGGCTGGGCAGTGGCGCCGGGCCAGTCGCTGTGCTTCGCATCGGACGACGACGTACGGGCGCTGACCCGCAAGCTGGAGGCCATGTGGGCGCTCGGGTTCCGGGCGTTCCAGCTCCAGTTCCAGAACGTCAGTTACAGCGAGTGGCACTGCGGCGCGGACCCGGCCCGTTTCGGCTCCGGCCCGGACGCGGCGGCACGCGCGCAGGCGCGGGTGGCGAACGAGGTCGCCCGTTACCTGGCGGAACGCCACCCGGACGCGGCGCCGCTGTCGTTGATGCCGACGGAGTTCTACGAGGACGGCGCGACGCCCTACCGGCGGGCGCTGGCATCCGCGCTGGACGCGTCGGTCCACGTCGCCTGGACCGGGGTGGGCGTGGTGCCGCGGACCATCACGGGCGACGAACTGGCCGACGCCCGCGCGGCGTTCTCGCACCCGCTGGTCACCATGGACAACTACCCGGTCAACGACTACGCCGAGGACCGCATCTTCCTCGGCCCGTACACCGGGCGCGAACCGGCCGTCGCCAGCGGCTCGGCCGCCCTGCTGGCCAATGCGATGGAGCAGGCGGAGGCTTCCCGCATCCCGCTGTTCACGGCGGCCGACTACGCCTGGAACCCCCGCGACTACCGGCCCGAGGAGTCCTGGCGGGCGGCCATCGCCGACCTCGCGGGGGGCGACGCACGGCGCCACGAGGCGCTGTCGGCCCTGGCCGGCAACGACGCGTCCTCGGTGCTCGGCGGCACCGAGTCGGCGTATCTGCGCCCGCTGATCGCGGCCGTGTGGCAGGCCCGTACGACGACGGACCGGGCCGCGAACGAGCGTGCCGAGCAGCGGCTGCGCGCCGCCTTCACGGTGCTGCGCAAGCTGCCGCGGGGACTGGCGGGCGACGGCACCCTGGCGACCGAAGTCGCCCCGTGGTCCGCGCAGTCGGGCCGCTACGGCAAGGCGGGCGAGGCGGCGCTCGATATGCTCCGCGCCCAGCGCGCGGGCGACGCGGCGGGAGCCTGGACCGCGTACCTGACGCTGGACCGGCTGCGGTCCGAGATCGGGCACGCCGACGTGACGGTCGGCAAGGGCGTACTGGACCCCTTCCTCGACCGGGCGCGGCAGGAGTACGAGACCTGGGCGGGCCTGACGCACGAGCCGGCCGCGGACCGGGGCGGCGCGCCGGACGGCCGCACGGTCCGTTTCCCGCACGCCCGCGCCCTCACCGCCGTGACGGTCCTCAGCGACCCCGGAACCGCCGGTGCCGTCGAGGTCCACGTCCCCGGACTGGGCTGGCGCCGGGTGGGGACGCTGGCGGAGCGGGGCGCGACGGAGCTCGACACCGCGCAGTCCCCGTCCCCCGGCGGCCCGGTGACGCACCCGCCGGCCCTCTGGCCGCCGGTCTCCCCGGCTCCGGGCGTCCGGACCCGCCCGCCGGCCCTCGTGCAGCCCACTCCCCCGTCGGCCGGCACCCGCGTCGACGCCGTCCGCGTGACGGGCGCCGACCCCTCCCGGGTGCGCCATCTGGTCCCCTGGTTCGCCGACACCCCGGTCGCGGACCTGGAGTTGCCGCGCGCCGAGGCCGACGCGGAGATCGGCGGCACGGAGCGGCTGACCGCCCGGCTGTCCTCCGGCCGTCCGGCCGACGTGCGGGGCAAGGTCACCGTCGAGGCCCCCAAGGGCATCGAGGTCCGCGTCCCCGCCACGTCGCTCACCGTCCCCCGCGGCACCGCGGTGGACGTCCCGGTCGAGGTGACCGTGCCGCCGGCCTCGCCCTCACGCGCGTACGACATCCGCGTCACCTTCGCCGGAGTGACCCGGACCCTCACGGTCCGCGCCTTCCCGCGCACCGCCGGCCCCGACCTGGCGCGCACCGGCACGGCCGGCTCCTCCGCTGACGAGACCCCCGACTTCCCGGCCTCCGCCGCGATCGACGGCAACCCGGACACCCGCTGGTCCTCCCCCGTCGACGACGGCGCCTGGTGGCAGGTGGAACTCCCGCACGCGGTGCGCCTGGGCAAGGTCGCCCTCCACTGGCAGGACGCCCACCCCTCCGCCTACCGCATCCAGGTCTCCCCCGACGGCCGCCGCTGGCGCACCGCCACCACCGTCCGCAACAGCACCGGCGGCCGCGAAACCCTGCGCATGGACGCACGCGACGTCCGCCACATCCGCGTACAGGGCGACAAACGAGCCACCCGGTACGGCTATTCACTCTGGTCGGTGGAGGCGTACGCGGTCGCGGACTGAGTCTGCCGGGCGGACCGGGGTCTCCAGATTGTTCGGCGATCACTATTCACTCAGTACATGTACTCAGTGCATACTGAGCCCATGAGCACCCGACACATCCTGCTGGGCCTGCTCGCCGGAGGGCCGAGCCATGGCTACGACCTGAAGCGACGCCACGACGAACACTTCCCGCAAGCCCGCCCGCTGGCCTACGGGCAGGTCTACACGACCTTGCAGCGGCTGGTCCGCGACGGGCTGGCGGAGGTGGAGGGCACCGACTCCGACGGCGGACCGGAGCGCACGCTGTACCGCCTCACGGCCGAGGGCTCCCGCGACGTGGCCGTCTGGGCCGGGCAGGTCACGCCTCCCGCCCTTTTCGTGACGAACGAGATCTTCGCGAAGGTCGTCGTGGCGATCCTCACCGGCGGCGACCCCGCCGCCCACCTGCTCGCGCAACGCGCCGCGCACATGGAGCGGATGCGGGAGCTGACGGCGGTCAAGACCGCCCCGGGCGCCGATCCGGCGACCGTGCTCTCGGCGGACTACGCCCTCAACCACCTCGACGCCGACCTGCGCTGGATGACCACCACCCAGGCCCGGCTCACCACTCTGACCGTGGAGGTCGACCGAGCATGAGCAACCGTCCGGCGCCCCTTCTGGTGGCCCGAGACCTCGTCAAGACCCATGGCAGGACCCCGGCGCTGCGCGGTGCCTGCCTGGAGCTGCGCGAGGGCGAGATCGTCGCCGTGACCGGCGCCAGCGGCAGCGGGAAGTCCACGCTGCTGCACTGCCTGGCGGGCATCGTCCGGCCGGACGCCGGCTCGGTGACGTACCGCGAGGAACACGTCGACAGGCTGCCGGAGCAGCGCCTGAGCGAGTTGCGCCGCACCGACTTCGGGGTGGTGTTCCAGTTCGGCCAGCTGATCCCCGAGCTGACCGCCGTGGACAACGTCGCGCTGCCGCTGATGCTGGCCGGGACCGCACGGGGGGCGGCCCAGGAGCAGGCGAGGGCGTGGCTGGAGCGGTTCGGCGTGCGGAAACAGGAGGGCGCGCGCCCCGGGGAGTTGAGCGGCGGCCAGGCACAACGCGTGGCGCTGGCAAGGGCGTTGGTGACCGGTCCGAGGGTGGTGTTCGCGGACGAGCCGACGGGGGCACTGGACTCGCTGGCGAGCGAACAGGTGATGACGGCCCTGGTGGGAACCGCCCGGGAGGCGGGCACGGCGGTGCTGCTGATCACGCACGACGCCCAGGTGGCGGCGTACGCCGACCGCGAGGTGCGGCTGCAGGACGGCGTGGCGGTCGGGTCGGGGGTGCTCGCATGAGGACCGATCTGCGGCTGGCCTGGCTGCTCGTGCGGGGTTCGGACCGGCGGGAGTGGTGGCGGATCGCGCTCACGGCGGCGGGGGCGATGTGCGCGACGGGGCTGGGCCTGGCGGCCGCCGTCCTGGCCTCGGTGCACGGGCGATACCGCTTCTCCTTCGGCAACGGCCTTCTCGACGAGCCCGGCGAACGCTCCGGGGTGATCGTCGCACTGCTGCTCCTGCTGGTCCCCGTGCTCGGGTTCCTCGGGCAGTGCGCCCGGATCGGCGCGGTGCACCGCGACCGGCGGACGGCCGTGCTGCGGCTGGCGGGCGCGGAGCCGGGCCGGGTACGGCGGATCGCCGCGCTGGAGACCGGGTCGGCCTGCCTGCTGGGCTCGGCGCTCGCCACGGCCGGGGCGGCGGCGGTGCTGGTGGCCGCGTGGGAGCGGCCGACCGCGCCGGCCTGGGCCGGGATGGCGCTGGTCGCGGCCGTTGTACCGGTACTGGGCACGGCGGCCGGGGTGCTGGCGCTGCGCCGCGTGGTGGCCTCACCGCTGGGGTGGGTGCGGCGGAGCCACGCGCGGTCGGGGCGCGGTCCGGCGCTGGTGTTCGTGGGCGGACTGCTGGTCGTGGGCGTGGCGGCGCTGGGGGCCGTGGCCGGTACCTCCGCCGACTCCCGGCACGCGGGCCTGACGAGGGGCCCGCTCATCGTCATGGCGGCGGTCCTGGCCGTCGGCGGGGGCGCGGTGTGGCTCACGGGCGCCCTGTCCCGGCTGACCGGCCGGCTGCTCGCGGCCCGGACCGTCTCCCCGGCGGTGCTGATCGCGGCGGAACGGCTGCGGGACGACCCGTGGGCGGCGGCACGTACCCATGCGGCGGTGCTGCTGGTGACGGTGGTCGGGACCGGGTACACGGGAGTACGGCAGGCGTTGCTCGCCGGACTGGAGACCGCGGACGACACGAACGGTTTCGCCGCGGACGCCTCCTTCTACGTCACGGGCCTGAACCTCACGGCCGCGGCCATCGTCCTCGCCCTCGCGATCATCCTCACCGCGCTCGCCGTCGGCACCGCCGAGTCCGTCGCCACCCGTCGCCGGGCGCTGGCCGCGCAGGTGGCCGCCGGAGTACCCCAACGGGTACTCGCCCGAGCCCTCCTGCTGGAGACCGCCCTGCCCCTGGCCCCGGCCGTCCTCGTGGCAGGCACGGGTGGCCTGGCGATCGGCCTCTGGTACGGCCTCCTCACCGCCGGGACCGTGCCGTACACGGCACTCCTGGTCCCAGCCGGCGTGTACGCCACCTGCCTGCTGACCACGGCCGCCTCACTCCCGCTGCTACGACGCTCGGTCCGCCCGGCGGAGCTGCGGTACGCGTGATCGCCGGTCCCGGGAGCACGAGGGGCCAAGTGGCAGCACGCATGCCTACCGCGAACTGGAGGCCGCGGGCCTCGTCAGGAGCCGCCGGGGCTCCGGCACGCAGGTCATCGCCCCGGCGCCCGCCACCGACGTCAAGGCGAAGCCGTACGAGTACGCCGGCGGCTGCGCCGCCGCGGCCAGACAACTCGACGTCAGCGGCGAAGAGGCACTCGCGGCCATCCACGCCCTGGCGAGTCTCGACACAGCCTGATCCTTCCGGTCGTCGCGACCGGCTCCGGTGACGCGTGCCGCGCGGGGTCCGCGTCCGGAGCGCGGCCCCGGGCCGGTGGCCGTGGGGACCGCGCTCCGGGCGGGTGGCCGCGGGGCAATGCGAAGGCCCGGAATCGTCAGGCGGAGATGCCGTCGATCCGGGCCAGGGCGTCGTCCGCGCCGTACGGCTGCAGGTAGGGCAGCCAGCGCGGGTCTCTATGCCCGGTGCCGATGATGCGCCAGGCCAGGCCGGTGGGCGGGGCCGGCTTGTGGCGCAGGCGCCAGCCGAGCTCGACCAGGTGACGGTCGGCCTTGACGTGGTTGCAGCGGCGGCAGGAGGCCACCACGTTGTCCCAGACGTGCTTGCCCCCGCGTGAGCGCGGTATGACGTGGTCGACGCTGGTGGCGATGCCACCGCAGTACATGCACCGGCCCCCGTCGCGCGCGAACAGCGCCCTTCGGGTCAGAGGAACGGGCCCCCGGTAGGGAACCCGCACGAAACGCTTGAGCCGGACCACGCTGGGTGCGGGGACGGTGACGGTCGCGCTGTGCAGATAGGCGCCGGACTCCTCGAGGCAGACTGCCTTGTTCTCGAGGACGAGGACGAGCGCGCGGCGGAGCGGTACGACGCCGAGCGGCTCGTACGACGCGTTGAGGACCAGGACATGCGGCACGGATGCCTCCTTGTACGCCGGCGGCGCGTGGCTCGCGCCGGGGCTGCCTGCAGTCAGTTTCCCCTCATGCCTGGTGAACGCGCCACCATGTCCCGGTAACGGGCTGGGAGTGTTTTCGACCACACCTCATTCATCCCCCGGACCGCGGCCCCTTCACACAGCCTGATCAGAGGCCGGTGGTCACCGTCTCCCCATGCGCCCTTCCCGGAACTTCACGGGAACGCACACACCCTGCCCCGTTAGTGTGGTGGTTCTGCCCGTCCGGTGATCTCTTCGTGACCCAGTCGATATTGACCCCGTGCCGGAGGGCGGATGCACCTGGAGGTACCTGCCGTGTCCTTGCCCGCCGTCCTACTGGCCGCCGGTCCGTCGCCGTCGCCCTCCGAGTCGCCGGCCCTGACGGTCCCGACGTTCCAGGACGCCCACGAGACCGCGACGAACGCGGCCAGCTGGGTCGAGCAGAACTGGTCCACATGGCTCGCCATCGGCCTGAAGATCCTGCTGATCCTGGTGGTCGCGGCGGTACTGAGAGGGGTGGTCCGGCGGGCGATCACCAAGGTCATAGACCGCATGGCCCGTACCGCCCAGGCGGTGGACGGCACCGCTCTGGGCGGGCTGCTGGTCAACGCCGAGCGCCGCCGGCAGCGCTCGCAGGCGATCGGCTCGGTGCTGCGCTCGGTGACGAGCTTCCTGATCCTGGGCACCGCGGCGCTGATGGTGCTGGCCACCTTCGAGATCAACCTGGCCCCCCTGCTGGCCTCGGCCGGTGTGGCCGGTGTGGCGATCGGTTTCGGCGCCCGCAACCTGGTCACCGACTTCCTCTCCGGTGTCTTCATGATCCTGGAGGACCAGTACGGCGTCGGCGACTCGATCGACGCGGGCGTCGCCGCGGGCGAAGTGATCGAGGTGGGACTGCGCGTGACCAAGCTGCGCGGTGCGAACGGCGAGATCTGGTACGTCCGCAACGGCGAGATCAAGCGGATCGGCAACCTCTCCCAGGGCTGGGCGACGGCCGGTGTCGACGTCACCGTCAGGGCGGACGAGGACCTGGACAAGGTGAAGGCCACCCTGGAGGAGGTCGCCGAGCGGATGAGCAAGGAGGAGCCCTGGAACGAGCTCCTGTGGAGCCCGATCGAGGTGCTCGGTCTGGACAGCGTGCTGATCGACTCCATGGTCGTCCGCGTCACGGCCAAGACCATGCCGGGCAAGTCGGTGACCGTCGAGCGGGAGCTGCGCTGGCGCATCAAGCGCGCCTTCGACGCGGCCGACATCCGTATCGTGGGCGACGCGACGACCCCGGCTGACGACACCCCGCCGGACCCGACGGCAGGGATGGCGGCACCCTCCGCCTACTCCAGCACCACCTCCCCGCAGTCCCTGGCGGCATCACCGATCCCGCCGCAGTCGATGACGAAGTAGGCCCACCGCGGGCCTACGGCGAAAAGGAGCGGCGCCCGGAAAAGGGCGCCCTCGTCGCCCCCGCAGGCACGACTCCGTTGCCGCGGGGTGCTCTCTCTTGACGGCCGCTTCGCGCTGGGCATACCTTCCTGCCACTCGAACAGGAAACCTTCCTAACAGTATTGCGGCGGAGGGCAGGTGGCGACACGCATGGCAGGAACCGCCGGCACGCCGGGCACCCCACGCGTCCTGCGCGCCATGAACGACCGTGCAGCCCTGGACCTCCTGCTGGAGCACGGGCCGCTGTCACGCACCCGGATCGGCAAGCTGACCGGTCTGTCCAAGCCGACCGTCTCCCAGCTCCTGGCCCGCCTGGAGGCCGCCGGGCTGGTCCTCGCCACGGGGACCAGCAGGGGACGCCCGGGCCCCAACGCCCAGCTGTACGCGGTCAATCCGGCCGCAGCCCACGTCGCGGGGCTGGATGTCAACCCCGTCCGCATCCGCGCCGCCGTCGCCGACATCACCGGCCGCACCGTCGGCGAGTACGAACTGCCGACCCCCGGCCGGCGTCCCTCCCAGCCCGTCGTACGGCAGGTCACCGACGCCCTCGACGGCGCGGTGAAGGCGGCGGGGCTGGCCCGCGGCGACGTGCACCGGCTGGTCATCGGCACCCCCGGCGCCTTCGACCCCAACACCGGCCGCCTGCGCTACGCCTCCCACCTGCCCGGCTGGCACTCCCCCACCCTGCTCGACGAACTCGCCGCCGCCCTGCCGATGCCGGTGGAGTACGAGAACGACGTCAACCTCGTGGCCATGGCCGAGCAGCGGCTCGGCGCGGCGCGCGGCCACCGGGACTTCGTGCTGCTGTGGAACCAGGAGGGCCTCGGCGCCGCCCTGGTGATCGGCGGCCGGCTGCACCGCGGCTGGACCGGCGGCGCCGGCGAGGTCGGCTTCCTGCCGGTGCCGGGCACCCCGCTGGTCCGCCAGGTCACCAGGGCCAACAGCGGCGGCTACCAGGAGCTGGCCGGCTCCCAGGCGCTGCCGAAACTGGCCCGGGAGCTGGGCATCGTGGACCTGCCCACGGGATCCGCCGCCGAGGCCGCCGCCGCACTCGTCGCCCGCGCCGCCGACCACGCCACCGGCCTCGACCGCACGCTCCTGACGAGGTACGCGACCCGGCTCGCGACCGGTCTCGCCTCCCTCGTCTCCGTCCTCGACCCCGAACTCGTCGTCCTCAGCGGCGCCTCGCTCACCGCCGGCGGCGAGGTGCTGCGCGCCCTGGTCCAGGCCGAACTGGAGGAGCTCGCCGCCCCCCGGCCGCGCCTGGTGGTCGCCGACCTCCGTGAACACCCCGTGCTGCGCGGCGCGTTGGAGAGCGCGCTCGCGACCACCCGCGACGAGGTCTTCGACACCTCGCGCTGACCGCCGTACCGGCCCCGTACCCGCCCCACCCCCTCCTCACCGCCCGCCCGTCCCAGGGAGATCCAGCCATGATCGAGGGTGTCACCCTCACCGGAGTAAAGGGTTGAACAGCTATGAAACTCACCGTGGTCGGCGGCGGCTCGACCTACACCCCCGAACTCGTCGACGGTTTCGCGCGCCTGAGGGACACCCTGCCCGTCGAGGAACTCGTACTGGTGGACCCGGCGGCTGACCGGCTGGAGCTGGTCGGCGGACTGGCCCGCCGTATCTTCGCCCACCAGGGCCACCCGGGCCGTGTCGTCACCACCTCCGACCTGGACGCGGGCATCGACGGCGCCGACGCGGTGCTGCTCCAGCTGCGCGTCGGCGGTCAGGCGGCCCGGCAGCAGGACGAGACGTGGCCCCTGGAGTGCGGCTGCGTCGGCCAGGAGACCACCGGCGCGGGCGGTCTGGCCAAGGCCCTGCGCACGGTCCCGGTGGTCCTGGACATCGCCGACCGCGTCCGCCGCACCAACCCGAACGCCTGGATCATCGACTTCACCAACCCGGTCGGCATCGTCACCCGCGCCCTGCTCCGGGCCGGCCACCGGGCGGTCGGCCTGTGCAACGTGGCGATCGGCCTCCAGCGCAAGTTCGCGGGGATGCTCGGCCTCGCGCCCGCCGACGTCCACCTGGACCACGTGGGCCTGAACCACCTCACCTGGGAGACGGGGGTGCGCCTGGGCGGCCCGGAGGGTGAGGACGTACTCCCCCGGCTCCTGGCCGAGCACGGCGGGACGATCGCCGGCGATCTGCGCCTGCCCCGCCGGCTCCTGGACCGTCTGGGCGTGGTCCCCTCCTACTACCTGCGCTACTACTACGCGCACGACCAGGTCGTGGAGGAGCTGCGCACCAAGCCGTCCAGGGCGGCCGAAGTGGCCGCGATGGAGCGGGAGTTGCTGACGATGTACGGCGACCCGGCCCTGGTGGAGAAGCCGGCCCTGCTCGCCAGGCGGGGCGGCGCCTACTACTCGGAGGCGGCCGTGGACCTGGCGGCGGCCCTGCTGGGCGGCGGGGGCAACCCGTACCAGGTGGTGAACACGTTCAACAAGGGCACCCTGCCCTTCCTCCCGGACGACGCGGTGATCGAGGTGCAGGCGGCGGTGGGCTCCAAGGGCCCGGTCCCCCTCCCCGTCTCCCCCGTGGACCCGCTGTACGCGGGCCTGATGGCCGATGTGACGGCGTACGAGGACCTGGCCCTGGAGGCGGCTCTGCGCGGCGGCCGGGACCGGGTCTTCCGCGCCCTCCTCTCGCACCCCCTGATCGGCCAGTACGCCCACGCCGAGAGCCTCACCGACCAACTGGTCGCGCACAACCGGGAGTACCTCGCGTGGGTCTGACCGCAAGCGTCCTCGCGATCGACGCGGGCAACAGCAAGACCGACGTCGCGGTCGTGGCGGCCGACGGGCGCGTCCTCGCCACGGCCCGCGGCGGCGGGTTCCGGCCGCCGGCCGTGGGCGTCGAGACCGCGGTGGACGCCCTGGGGGAAACGGTCCGGCGGGCGTACGCGCAGGCCGGCGTCACCGGCGCCGGCCATGTCTCGGCGTGCCTGGCCAACGCCGATCTGCCCGTTGAGGAGGAGCAGTTGGCGTCGGCCCTGCACGCGCGCGCGTGGGGCACGACGGTGGAGGTCCGCAACGACACGTTCGCGATCCTGCGCGCGGGCGTGGCCGAACCGCGTGGGGTCGCGGTCGTCTGCGGCGCCGGCATCAACTGCGTCGGCATGCTCCCGGACGGCAGCACCGCGCGCTTCCCCGCGCTCGGCCGGGTCTCCGGCGACTGGGGCGGCGGCTGGGGCCTGGCGGAGGAGGCCCTGTGGTACGCGGCGCGCGCGGAGGACGGCCGCGGAGCGCCCACGGCCCTGTCCCGCACCCTCCCCGCCCACTTCGGGCTGGACTCCATGTACGCCCTCATCGAGGCGCTGCACCTGGGGCACGTCGGCCACCACCGCCGCCACGAACTGGCCCCGGTCCTGTTCGCCACGGCCGCGCAGGGCGATCCGGTCGCCCGCGCGATCGTCGACCGCCAGGCCGAGGAAGTGGTGGCCATGGCCACGGTCGCCCTGACCCGCCTCGGCCTGCTCGCCGAGGAGACCCCGGTCCTCCTCGGCGGCAGTGTCCTCGCCGCCCGCCACCCCCGGCTCGACGACGCCGTCCGCGATCTCCTCGCCGCCCGCGCCCCCAAGGCGGTCCCGCGGGTCGTCACGGCCCGTCCGGTCCTGGGCGCGGCCCTCCTGGGCCTGGACCACGTGGGAGCGCCGGCGGCCGCCCAGGAAAGGGTGCGGGCCCACTTCGAACAGTGAGGGACGGCGCGCCTCCCGCGGGCGCGCACGGGGCGGGTGCCGGCGCGGGGGTGGGGCCGCCGCGTACGGCGGCCGGGGGGAGCGGGCCGGGCCGTCCGCGCGCCGCGGGCGCGAGGGGAACCGAACTGATTCCCCCGGCGTGTTCATGGGCAAGGGGTGGTACGGGGCCAGCGCACCGCGGCCCGGCCGGGATCCGGTGAAGGCCGGTGCGGATGTCGGTCCTGGCAGCGATACTTGCGGCGACGATGACCACGGGGGAGGTCAACAGTGACACAACCGCCGACGAGCAGCTCGGCGCCGCCGGGCCCGGGCCTGCCCACGCTGCCGGCGGTTCCGCCGCAGCCCGCGGCCCCCGCCGCCCGGCCCGCGCCGCCGCGCCGCACGGCCTTCGCCGAGGGTGCCGAGCGCCTGCGCGCCGCCGCCACCACGGAGCCCGGCCGCCTCCGCATCATCGGCGCCGTACTCGCGCTCCTCGTCGTGGCCTTCGGTGCCGTCACCGCCCTGCAGACCACCGACCGCGCCACGGCCGCCGACGACGTCCTGCACCGCAGCCAGCCGCTCAGCTCCGACGCGGCGGACATCTACCGCTCGCTCGCCGACGCCAACACCATGGCCACCAGCGGCTACCTGGCCGGCCTCCAGGAGACGACGGCCACCCGCGAGCGCTACGAGTCCGACGTGCGCACGGCCGCCGCCAAGCTGGTCACCGCCGCCGCCAACTCCGCCCCCGGCAGCCCCTCCGCGGCCACCGTCACCAAGCTCAACGAACTCCTGCCGCGCTACAAGGGCCTGGTCGAGTCCGCCCGCGCCAACAACCGCCAGGGCTTCCCGGTGGGCGGCGCGTACCTGCGCGCCGCCAACGACACCATGCAGAACGAGATGCTCCCGGCGGCCGAGGACCTGTACCAGAAGGAGAACCAGCGGCTGCGCTCCGACTACGGGGACGCGACACCGTACCCGTGGGCCGCGATCGCCCTCGGCGTCGTCGCCCTGGCCGCCCTCGCCTGGGCCCAGCGGCGCAACTACCTGCGGACCAACCGGGTGCTCAACCACGGCTTGGTCGCCGCCACCGCCGCCACCACCGTCGTCCTGCTGTGGCTGGTGATCGGCCACAGCGTCGCGCGCGCGGGACTCAACGGCTCCCACACGCACGGCGTGCGCTCGCTGAACGTGCTGCACGACGCCCGTATCGCCTCCCTCAAGGCCCGCAGCGACGAGAACCTGACCCTCGTCAGCCGCGGCGCGGAGACCAAGACACTGAAGGACGGCACGGTCATGGACGCCTACGACTGGGCGTACGACCAGGAGATCGGCACCCTCGCCCGGGCGCTGGCCCGGGCCGGCGCCCTCGCCGAGGACCCGGCGGGCAGGAAGCCGGTGAACACGGCGAACGAGTCGATGAAGGTCTGGAAGTCCCGGCACGAACTGGCCCGCCGGGCCAACGACTCCGGCGACTACCAGAAGGCACGCGACCGGGTCGTCGGCACCACGGCCAAGGACCGGGCGGAGTCGACGGGTGAGTGCTTCGACAACGTCGACTCCTCCCTCGCGTCGGCACTCACCCATGAGACGGGCAGGTTCCGGCAGGCCGCGGAGAACGGCCGGGCCGCCATGACAGGCCTGCCCGTCGGCTCCGCGGTGCTCGCGGTGCTCGGCGCGGCCGGCGCGGTGCTGGGCATCGGGCGCAGGCTTTCGGAGTACCGGTGAAAGGGAGCGTGGCAGCGGTGAAAGGGGGCGTGGTGATGCGAGCACGACGTCTGCGGGCCGGCCTGAAGGGCTGGGGCGGTGTCGGTGCGATGGCGGCAGTCTGCGCCCTGGCGCTGGCGTTCGTCCTGCTGCTGCCGCGCACCCAGCCGGACGGGGCGGGCGGCCCCGCCATGAGCGGCCCGCGAGCCGCGCAGGGCACGCAGTCCAAGGCGGACGACTGCCAGGACAGCCAGGCCCAGAACCTGAGCCTGTCCCCGTCCGGCGCCGGCGGCCCCACGCTGAACGCCATCCGGTCGCGCGGATACCTGACGGTCGGCGTGGACCAGAACAGCTACCGCTGGGGCTACCGCAACCCGAACAACGCCTCCGGCGCGCTGGAGGGCTTCGACATCGACCTCGTGCACCGCGTCGCCGAGGACATCCTCGGCGACGCGGACAAGGTCCAGTTCAAGGCCATCCCCACCAACGAGCGGATACCCGCGATCCGCAGCGGCCGGGTGGACATGGTGGTGCGCACCATGACCATCACCTGCGACCGGCTGAAGCAAGTGGCGTTCTCCGCCCCCTACTTCCAGACCGGCCAGCAGGTCCTGGCCCCCAAGACCTCGGACATCACGGGCTACGACGGCTCCCTCGCCGGGAAGAAGATCTGCTCGGCGACCGGCTCCACGGCCTACGACCACCTGTCCGCCGACACCAACGACGGCAGGCTCCCCGCGTCCACCGACATCACCACCACCGTCCCCAACCAGTTGGACTGCCTGGTGCGGCTGCAACTCGGCGAGGTGGACGCGGTGGTGACGGACGGCGCGCTCGCCGCCAGCCAGGCCGCGCAGGACCCCACGGTGGCCTTGAAGGGCGCCTCCTTCACCAAGGAGTTCTACGGTGTGGCCATGAAGCTCGGTGCCGACGATCTGGTCCGCCAGGTCAACCGGACACTGGAGAACTACCGCAAGGACGGGGGCTGGAAGGCGTCGTACGGCACGTGGCTGTCCGCCACGCTGGGTAAGGACTCACCGTCGGCCACCGCGCCGACGCCGGCCTACCGGTGACCGGTCACCGGCCCGAGCGCCGCCGACGGACCGGCACAACCCGACAGCACACAGGCGACACGCAGCAGCGAGAGGTGATCGATGGGCGTCACGGACCCCGCCGGGCCGGTGATGGACCGGGACGAGGTGGACCGTGCGCTGGCGCGGCTCGGCGCGGAGCACGAGGCCATCGAGACCTCGTTGCTCGCCCTTCAGGACCACGCGGGCCGCAGACTCCTGGAGGGCGCCGAACTGACCGGTGTCACCAAGGAGCGCTGGGCGGCCACGGAGGCGTCGATCACGCTGCTGTGGGCGTACTTCGACGCCTACAGCGGCGCTCTGCGCACCGCCCGTGAGATCCGCGCCCGCCGCCGCTGGTCCAGCCGCGAGGACCTGGTGGAGCTGACCGAACTGCTGCGCGGCGAGTCCGTCACCGTCCCCGGCGCCGCTGCCGCGCCCGCGCTGCCCGGTCCCGGCCGGCTCAGCCAGAGCTTCTCCCTGGCCACGCTGGTGGACCGGATGAACGAGCTGTACGCGGCCGGTCTGGACATGGTGGTCGCCGCCGACGCGGTGTGGTCGGCGCTGCCCGCCCGGATCGATCTGCTGGCCGCGGAGCTCCAGCGCACCCGCCGGCTCGCGCACTCGGTCGGCGTCCGCCCCGGCGAGCACCCGGCGGGCGACGACCTGGAGCGCGTCACGCGCACGCTGACGAAGCTGCGCGCGGAGGTGATCTCCGATCCGCTCGCCTTCTGGATACCCGCGCAGGGCAGTTCGGCGCCGGGCGGGGGACGGCCGGACACCACGGTGTACGACCGGGAGGCGCGGGCGCTGGACGAGGTGCGCCGGGAGATCGAGGCCGTGCTCGGAGTCCGGCAGGACGCCGAGCAGCGGCTGATCAGGCTGCGGGACGTGCTCTCGCGCGCGGACCGCACGCTCGCCGAGGCGCGCACCGCGCGCGGCGAGGTGCTGGCGAAGATCGCCGCCACGGAGGTGCCGGTGGTCAGCGGTCCGCCGACCGCCCTCCAGGAGCAGCTGGCGACGGCCGCCGAGTACCGCAGGCAGGCCCGGTGGCACCGGCTGTCGCCGCTGCTGGAGTCGCTGGAGCAGAAGGCGGAGGACGAACTCCAGCGCGCCCGCGAGTCGTTGACTGCGGTCACCGCGCCGCTGGCGGTCCGTGCCGAGCTGCGCGGACGGCTGGACGCGTACAAGGCGAAGGTCGCCCGGCACGGCCTGGCGGAGGACCCGCTGCTGGTCGAGCGGTACGACGCGGCGCGCCGCGTGCTGTGGAGCGCGCCCTGCGACCTGCGGGTGGCCGAACAGGCCGTGCTGCGCTACCAGCAGGCGGCGGCCGAGCTGCTCGTCGGCTCCCGGGTGCCGGAGCAGGGCGGGCCCGAGGGACGGTAGGGGGAGTCATGAGTCAGGCGGGGCAGACCTGTCAGCGGCCGGACTGCGGCGGGACGTACGAGGACGTCGGCGGCGGCGAGCTGTACTGCGACACGTGCGGTCTCGCGCCGGTCGTGTCGGCATTGGGGCCTCCCCTGCCCGAGCGCGGTCGAGAGCTTGGGGAAGGCATGGTGGGTTCGCCGCCCACCGGCGTCACCGGCGGCGGCCGGGACTCGCGGGGTTCGGCGGGCAGCGGCGGCTCGGCCTCCAGCGCCCGCAGTTCCCGTACGTCGTCGCAGTCGTCGAAGTCGCGCCGCTCGGTGTCGGGACGGCTCTCGCGGTCGCTGTCGGGCAAGGCGACCGGCCGCTCGGTGTCGGTGCGCAGCTCCGGCTCCACGACGGGCTCCTCCGGCCGCGGCCGGCTGGGCGCGGGTCTGGTGCAGGTGCCGCAGGTACCGCGGCCCGACCCGCGTTCGATGGTGCTCGAGAATCCCGAGGTGCCGGAGCGCAAGCGGTTCTGCTCGCGCTCGGACTGCGGTGCTCCGGTCGGGCGCGCGCGGGGGGACCGCCCGGGCCGTACGGAGGGCTTCTGCACCAAGTGCGGGCACCCGTACTCCTTCGTGCCCAAGCTGAGGGCCGGGGACATCGTCCACGGCCAGTACGAGGTCGCGGGCTGTCTGGCGCACGGCGGCCTGGGCTGGATCTACCTCGCCGTGGACCGGGCCGTGTCCGACCGCTGGGTGGTGCTCAAGGGCCTGCTGGACACCGGCGACCAGGACGCGATGGCGGCGGCGATCTCCGAGCGGCGGTTCCTGGCGGAGATCGAGCACGCCAACATCGTGCGGATCTACAACTTCGTCGAGCACCTCGACCAGCGCACCGGCTCCCTCGACGGCTACATCGTGATGGAGTACGTCGGCGGCAAGTCGCTGAAGGAGATCGCCAACTCCCGCCGCACCCCGGAAGGCAGACGCGACCCGCTGCCGGTGGAGCAGGCCTGCGCGTACGGCATCGAGGCCCTGGAGGCGCTCGGCCATCTGCACAGCCGCAACCTGCTGTACTGCGACTTCAAGGTCGACAACGCGATCCAGACCGAGGACCAGCTCAAGCTGATCGACATGGGCGCGGTACGCCGTATGGACGACGACGAGTCGGCCATCTACGGCACGGTCGGCTACCAGGCGCCCGAGGTCGCCGAGGCCGGCCCGTCGGTGGCCAGCGACCTGTACACGGTGGGCCGTACGCTGGCCGTGCTCACCTTCGACTTCCAGGGCTACACGAACGTCTTCGCGGACTCCCTGCCCGACCCGGACAACATAGAGGTCTTCCGCCGGTACGAGTCCTTCTACCGGCTGCTGGTCCGTGCCACCGACCCCGACCCGGCCCGCCGGTTCGCCTCGGCGCAGGAGATGTCCGAGCAGCTCACGGGCGTGCTGCGGGAGGTCGTGTCCTTGCAGACCGGCCGGGCGCAGCCGGCCCTTTCGACGCTGTTCGGCCCGGAACTGCGGGTGACGGACACGGAGCTGTTCCCGAAGCTGGACGGGGACGTGTCCCGGCTGGGGGCGCGGGCGACACGCTCGAGCAGATCGGCCCCGGCCCTCGAGGCCGGTACAGCGAACGGCCACGCCGCCCCGGACACGCCGAACGCCCCGGCTACCCCTGCGCTCGTCAAGCCCGTCGACACGCCCGCCGCCGCGCTGGCCCTGCCGGTCCCGCACGTCGACCCGGGTGACCCGAACGCGGGTTTTCTGGCAGGCCTGTTGACGTCCGCGCCCGGCGAACTGGCGCACGCGCTCGCGGCGGCGCCCACGCAGTCGGCCGAGACCCGGCTGCGCCAGGTCAGGGCCCGGCTGGAGACCGGCGAACCGGCCACCGCGCTGGAGGTGCTGCGCCGACTGGAGCAGCAGCACCCGGACGACTGGCGGGTCGTCTGGTACCGGGGCGTGGCCTCCCTGGTCACCGGCGACCACGAGGAGGCGGCCCTCGCCTTCGACGCGGTCTACGACGCCTTCCCCGGTGAGGTCGCACCGAAGCTGGCGCTGGGCCTGTGCGCCGAGGTGCTCGGCCAGCTCGACAACGCCGCCGAGTACTACCGCCTGGTGTGGTCGACCGACCCGAGCCAGGTCAGCGCCGCGTTCGGCCTGGCCCGCGTGCAGCTCGCCACCGGCGACCGGCACGGCGCGGTACGCACCCTGGAGTCCGTTCCGGAGTCCTCCATCCACTACACGGCGGCGCGCGTGGCGGCCGTACGGGCACGGCTGCGGCACCGTACGGCGGCGGCTTCCGACACGCCGTTCCTGGACGATCTGACGGCCGCCTCAGGGCAGGTCGAGGCACTTCAGGCCTACGGTCTGGACCCCGCGCGGCGCGAACGGTTGTCGGCGGAAGTCCTCGGCTGCGCCCTGGACTGGGTACTCTCCGGGGGCCGGGCCACCGACCCGGCCGCCCGGCGGGTGCTGCTCGGCAGCGACCTGGACGAGCGGGGACTCCGCTTCGGCCTGGAGCGTTCGTACCGCACGCTGGCCCGGCTGGCCCCCGGTGGCGAGGAGAGGATCGACCTGGTGGAACGTGCCAACCGTTACCGCCCCCGGACGTGGGTGTAGTTGATGTCGCAGATGCACCAGCAGGCCGCGCTGCCGAAGTGCCCGAACTGCGCGGAGCCGCTCGAATCGGGTGACCGCTTCTGCGGCGCGTGCGGGTACGACCTGTCCGCGGCCGCCGCGGAACCGGGCGACACGCCGACGCTCACCATGGACCGCGGCGCGGTGCCGCGCCCGGCCGGCCCCGGCGAGTGTGCCGACGACGCCGTATGGCCGCGCGCACCGCACCCGGACGCCTCCGGGGCCCCACCGCGGCTGCACCTGCCGACGGACCTGCCGAGCACGGACTCGAGCGGCTCCCCGCTGCCGGCACCGGCACGGCAGCCGCAGGCTCAAGCCCAGGCCCGGGCGGCGGTTCAGCAGCAGCCGCACCCGGCGGTGCAGACCCCGCGGCAGCCAGAGGCGACGGCTCAGCCCCAGCCGCAGCCCCAGCCGCAGCCCCAGCCGCAGGCGCAGCCGCCAGCCCAGGCCCAGGCTGCGGTCCGGCCGCATCCGCAGCCGGCCGCTCAGCCTCCGCGACAAGCGCAGCCACAGGCCGCAGTTCAGGGACAACCGCAGCAAGGCCGGCCGCAGCAAGGCCAGGGTCAGCCGCCGCTCTCCGGGGCGCCCGCCTCGGGCGTGCGGTTGGACCGGCCGACGGAGCCCGACGAGTACCCCTTGCAGGCGCCGGACCCGCGCGTGCCCGCCGACGCCGCCACCCCGGGCGAGGCCGCCCCGGGCGAGGCCACCGCGGTGTGCGTGGCCTGCCGGGCCGGCCGGGTCGACAGCGACGGCTACTGCGAGAACTGCGGACACGCCCAGCCGCGCGAACGCGACCACATGGAGCAGGAGTCGGGCCCGATCGCCGCCGTCAGCGACCGCGGCCTGCGCCACCACCGCAACGAGGACGCCTTCGCCCTCGGCCGCACAGCGCTGCCCGACGGCTCGCCCGCCCTCGCGGCGATCGTCTGCGACGGCGTGTCCTCCGCGACCCGCCCCGACGACGCCTCCCTGGCCGCCTCACGAGCGGCGAGCGAGTCGCTGCTGGCCGCCCTGCCCCGGGGCACGCACCCGCAGCAGGCCATGCACGACGCGATCGTCGCCGCCGGGCAGGCGGTCGACGCACTCGCCGGGGAGCCCTCGCCGGCCGGCCGGCACTCCGCCCACCAGAACGCGCCGGCCTGCACGTTCGTCGGCGCGGTCGTCACCTGCGGACTGCTGGTCGTCGGCTGGGTCGGCGACAGCCGCGCCTACTGGGTGCCGGTGGACCGCGCCGCGCCCCCGGCCCGGCTCACCGAGGACGACTCGTGGGCCGCGCAGATGGTCTCCGCGGGCCTGATGTCCGAGGCGGAGGCGTACGCCGACGAGCGCGCCCACGCGATCACCGGCTGGCTCGGCGCGGACGCCTACGAGCTGGAGCCGCACACCGCCTCGTTCAAGCCGGACCGGCCGGGAGTGGTCGTGGTGTGCACGGACGGGCTGTGGAACTACGCCGAGACGGCCCGGGAGATGGCCGAGGCCGTCCCCACCGACGCCGCCGTGCGCCCGCTGCACAGCGCCCGGGTCCTGGTCGGCCACGCTCTGGACGGCGGGGGCCACGACAACGTAACAGTGGCCGTCCTGCCGTTCCCGGCCGCGCCGCAGGGGGCAGGATCGGCCTGAGGGACGTACGCCGGGACGCGTGACGGAAACCCCCGGCCGAGTCCTCGGCGCGGGGAAGCTCCAAGGGCCGGCGGGGGCCGGTCCCTTCACAGTCGTCGTCCCCGTTCACGGGGTCCAGAGGGGGATCTGGGAAGGCATGGCGAATTTCTCGAAGTCCAGCGTGCCGCAGTTCTCGGTGGACGTGTACCAGAACGAGTACCTGCCGGAGGGCGGCCGGGAGGTCAACGCGATCGTCACGGTCACCGCGACCGGCGGCGGCACGATCGGCAGCGCGGTCGCGGCACCGCACCTGTACACGCCCGGGCAGGGGCCGTCCGCGGCGGTGGCGATCATGGTCGACTGCTCGGGTTCGATGGACTACCCGCCGACCAAGATGCGCAACGCCCGGGACGCCACGGCCGCCGCGATCGACACCCTGCGCGACGGCGTGCACTTCGCGGTGATCGGCGGCACGCACGTGGCCAAGGAGGTCTACCCGGGCGGCGGCCGGCTCGCGGTCGCCGACGCGACCACCCGCGACCAGGCCAAGCAGGCGCTGCGCAGACTCAGCGCGGGCGGCGGCACGGCCATCGGCACCTGGCTGCGGCTGGCCGACCGGCTGCTGTCCTCGGCCGACGTCACCATCCGGCACGGCATCCTGCTCACCGACGGCCGCAACGAGCACGAGTCGCCCGAGGACCTCAGGCGGGCGCTCGACGATTGCGCGGGACGCTTCACGTGTGACGCGCGGGGCGTGGGCACCGACTGGGAAGTGAAAGAAGTCACACAGATCGCCTCCGCGCTGCTCGGCACCGCCGACATCGTCGCCGACCCGGCGGGCCTGGCCGCCGACTTCACGCGGATGATGGAGACGGCGATGGGCAAGGAGGTCGCGGACGTCCGGCTGCGGGTGTGGACGCCGCTGGGCACGGCCATCAAGTTCGTCAAGCAAGTCGCCCCGGCCGTCGAGGAGTTGACCGACCGCCGGGCCGAGGCGGGCCCGCGCGCCGGGGACTATCCCACCGGCTCCTGGGGGGACGAGTCCCGCGACTACCACCTCTGCGTGGAGGTGCCCGCGGCCGGCATCGGGCAGGAGATGCTCGCCGCCCGGGTCTCCCTGGTGGTGCCCAAACCGGATGGAACGGTGCAGAACCTCGGCGCCCAGGGCCTGGTACGGGCCGTGTGGACCGACGACATGACCGCCTCCACCTCGATCAACCCCCAGGTGGCCCACTACACCGGGCAGGCCGAACTGGCACAGGTCATCCAACAGGGTCTCGACCTTCGCAAAGCGGGCGATATCGATGGAGCAACGGCCAAACTGGGCCGGGCGGTTCAGCTCGCCGGCGCCTCGGGGAACGCGGATACTGCGAAACTGCTTGCGAAGGTAGTGGACGTGGTCGACGCCGCGACGGGTACTGTGCGACTGAAAGCGAAGGTGGAGGAGGCCGACGAGATGACTCTCGAGACCCGGTCCACCAAGACCGTTCGTGTGAAGAAGTGACGCGGGAAGACCGCGGAAGACAACGAGCCCGGCCCCTCGGGGTTGGAGAAATCCGGCCGCACCGGCCGGAAAAGGAGAGGGGGAAGCGCCGACATGCCGACCTGCCCGAACGGACACCAGTCGGGTTCCGACGACTGGTGCGAGGTGTGCGGTCACCGCATGGCCGGTGCCGTGCCTCCGCCTCCGCCGCCACCCCCGGTCGGGGGCTACGGCTTCCCGCCCGCGCCGGGGCCCGGCGGCCCCGGTCAGCCGGGTGTGCCCGGCGTGCCCGGTGGGCGCCCGCACCTGTCCGCCGTAGCGGACCCCGAGCCGGAGCTCTGCCCGCAGTGCCGTACACCCCGCGAGGGCGGCGCGCCGTTCTGCGAGGAGTGCCGGTGGAACTTCCTGACGAACACGGCGACCTCGTACACGCCGGCGGCGCCGCCCCCGCCGGCGCCCGGCCCCGGTCCCGGCCCCCGTTTCCCGCAGCCGCCCGGCCCGGCCTTCGGCGGCGACTCGTTCGAGTACCAGGGCTCCCGGCCCTCCCAGGTGAACCGGCCCGCCGAGCCGATCCCGCACGCCCCGCCCTTCGGCACCGAGCCCCCGGGCCGCCCCGGCCCGCCGAACTTCGGCACCGAGCCCCCGGGCCGCCCCGGCCCGCCGAACTTCGGCACCGAGCCCCCGGGCCGCCCCGGCCCGCCGAACTTCGGCGCCGACCCGTCCCGGCCGGTTCCGCCGCCGCCCGGTGCCCCCGGAGCGCCCGGTGGCGCCCCGCAGGCGTTCCAGCAGCCCGGCCCGCCGGCTCCGCCCGCGTTCCCGCAGGAGACGGGCCGGCCGCAGCACGGCGGTGACGACGACTGGGTGATCTCCCCGCCGTCGTCCGCGGGACCGTCCGGTCCGGGCGCCCCTGGCCGGACGGGCCCCGGCCAGGGGGGCGGCTACGGCTACCCGCAGCCGGGTGCCACCCAGGCCCCGCCGGGACCGGCCTTCCCGCAGCAGCCGCAGCAGCAGCCCGCGACCTGGACGGCGACGATCGGTCCGGACCGCGACTACTTCATGGCGATGATGCAGCGCTCCGGCCCCGAGGCCGCCGGCCTGAACCTGCCCGCGTACTCGCCCGAGCAGCAGCGCACGCTCAGCGGCAACCAGGTCACCATCGGCCGCCGCCGGCACTCCACCGGCGACACCCCCGACATCGACCTGTCGGTCCCGCCGGAGGACCCGGGCGTCTCCCACCAGCACGCGGTGCTGGTCCAGCAGCCCGACGGCAGCTGGGCGGTGGTCGACCAGAACTCGACCAACGGCACCACGGTCAACGGCTCGGAGGACCCCATCCAGCCCTTCGTGCCGGTCCCCCTCCAGGACGGCGACCGCGTGCACGTGGGCGCGTGGACGACGATCACGATCAGGCGCGGCTGAGACCCCGCCCGGATCACGCGGATCACGTCGGGACCGGTGGTCCCGGTCCCTGTCGTCGAAGCGGCGGGACCTAGGCCTCCGGTCCTCGTCCGGCCGTCTGAGAGCATGGACGGGTGAATGAGATTCGGCGTGGCACGCTTCAGGAGCAGACCTTCTACGAGCAGGTCGGCGGCGAGGAGACCTTCCGCCGGCTGGTCCACCGTTTCTACGAGGGGGTGGCCGGGGACCCCGAGTTGCGGGCGATGTATCCCGAGGAGGATCTGGGACCGGCCGAGGAGCGCCTGAGGCTGTTCCTGATCCAGTACTGGGGCGGTCCGACGACGTACGGCCAGCGGCGCGGCCATCCGCGGCTGCGGATGCGGCACGCGCCCTTCCAGGTCGACCGGGCGGCGCACGACGCCTGGCTGCGGCACATGCGGGTGGCCGTCGACGATCTCGGCCTGTCGCAGGAGCACGAGCAGACGCTGTGGAACTACCTGACGTACGCGGCGGCGTCGATGGTGAACACGCCCGACTGAGCCGCCGCGCAGGCACCTGAGTACCGGGTTCCGGTCGTTCGGCGCCGGATTCCGATCACGATCCGGTCAAGCTCGGCCCAGCAACGCTTACCCGCGTCGTGTTCCCTCTGACAACATCGCCGAAAGGCCTGGGCGGCGGCAGGGGGAGCCGGGTGGCGGGGTTCACGGGATTCGTCCTGCTGCGAGCGCGCGCGCACCGGCTGCTGCTGGCCGCCGCGTTGCTCACGGTCCTGCTGACCACGGCGGTGCTGGCGACGCTCACCGCCTACTCCGGCGCGATCGGCGACGCGGCGCTGCGCCACTCCCTGCGGGACCCGCGCAACGCCGCCGACGCCACCTTGGTGGTCCGCGGCCACACACCGCCCGAGGGGCGCGCGGCCGCCGACGCCGCCGTACGCGAGCAGACGCGCAAGGCCTTCGACGGGCTGCCCGTCACCGTGCGCACGCTGGTGCGCTCCGGCCCCTACGGCCTGCCCCTGTCACTGCGGCCCCCGGCAGAGCGCTCGGGCGACCCGGACCTGACCTACTTCGCTGCCATGGACCCCACGCAGGTGCGGCTCGTCTCCGGACGTCTCCCCCGCGAGACGGCGACGGGTGACCTCGAGGTCGCGCTGCCGCAGACCGCCGCGCAGCGCCTCGGGCTGAAGCCCGGCGCCCGGCTCGCCCTCACCGACCGCCTCGGCGGCCGGAAGGCCCACGTGCGGATCACCGGGCTCTACCGCCCCGCCCGCGCCGACGCGCCGTACTGGCGGCTGGACGAACTGGGCGGCCGCGGCGTCCGCAAGGTCGGCTTCACGATGTACGGGCCGTTGCTGACCGGCCCCGGCGTCGTCACCGGCGGCAGGGTGAGCGCGGGACAGACCGCGTGGCAGGCTTCGGCGGACTTCTCCAGGCTGACGACCGGGCGGATCGGGTCGCTGCGCGACGCGGTGCGCGAGGGTGCCGCGTCCCTGCGGAAGTCCGCCGCGGTGGGCGGCGCCCCGGAGGTCACGACCTCGCTGCCCGGTGTCCTCGACCGGATCGACCGCTCGCTGCTCGTGGCCCGCTCGACCCTGCTGATCGCCGTGCTCCAGCTGGCGTTGCTCGCCGGCTACGCGCTGCTGCTGGTGGCCCGCCTGCTGAGCACCGAACGCGGCGCGGAGACCCGCCTGCTGCGGGCCCGCGGCGGCTCCCGTGCCCGGCTCGCGGGCCTCGCCGCCACGGAGGCGCTGCTGCTCGCCGTGCCCGCTGTGGCCTGCGCGCCGCTGCTGGCAGGGCCGCTGACCGGGCTGCTGGCCGGGCAGGGCGCCCTGGCCCGGATCGGACTGCACCCGGACGTCTCCGCGACCGGGCGCCCCGGTGTCTGGCTGGTGGCGGCCGCCGTGGCGCTGGGCTGCGCGATGGCGGTGACGCTGCCCGCGCTGACCTCATCGTTCACGGCCGGCTCGCGGGCCCGTACGCTGCCCGCGCCGCTGCGCGCCGGCGCGGACCTGGGGCTGCTGGCGGTGGCCGGTGTGGCGTACTGGCAGCTGAACCGGCAGCCCTCCGGCGCGGTCGGCGGCGACCTCACGGGCACGCTCGGCATCGACCCGCTGCTGGTCACC
The DNA here is from genome assembly GCF_042896465.1 of Streptomyces sp. NPDC001292. NCBI lineage: Bacteria > Bacillati > Actinomycetota > Actinomycetes > Kitasatosporales > Streptomycetaceae > Streptomyces > Streptomyces sp. NPDC001292. The sequence continues at coordinate 61,060 of NZ_JBIAXG010000001.1, read as the reverse complement.
GCGCCCGCGCTGGCCCTGCTGGCGGGAACCGTGCTGACCCTGCGGCTGCTGCCGCCGGTGGCCCGGCTGGCCGAGCGCCGCGCGACAGCAGGCCGCGGACTGCCGGCCGCGCTGGCGGGCTGGCAGTTCAGCCGGCGCCCGATGCGCGGGGCCGGTCCGGTGCTGCTGCTCGTACTCGCCATCGCGCTGGGCATGCTGGCGATCGGTCAGGGTGCTTCCTGGGACCGCTCGCAGGACGACCAGGCCGACTTCCGGGCGGGTGCGCCGGTACGCGTGCTCGCCGCCGGGGAAGCAGGCCTCGGCCGCACCGAGCAGTACGCGGCCGTCCCCCACGTGCGCGCCGCCGCCCCCGCCGTCCGCACCACGCTGCCGCTGTCCGGCGATCGCGCCGCGACCGTGCTCGCGCTGGACACCGCGAACGCGGCGGACACGATGCTGATGCGCCCCGACCTGGCGTCCGATCCCGTACGGCCGCTGCTGGCGGGGCTCGCGCCGAAGAGCCCGACGGCGGGGCTGAAGCTGCCCGCCGGGACGGCCCGCCTGCGGCTGACGACCACCATCCGCGGCGCCGGTGCCGGGAGTTCCGCGGACGTGGGCGCCACCGTCGAGGACCGCTACGGAGTCCCGTACCGGATGCCGCTCGGCGCGCTGCCCGCCGACGGCCGCCCCCGCCCGCTGGACCTGGACCTCCCCGCCGCCACGGGCCCACTGATCCTCACCGGCCTCGACCTGACCCTGCTCCAGCCCGTCGACCACGCCGAGCGGCACCACCTCACCGTCTCCGAGGCGACCGCGACCGGCGCCGACGGGACGGAACGGCACCTCAGCCTGCCGACGGCCTGGAAGGCGACATCGGCCGCCACCGGCGCCGACCCCACCCCCTACGGCGACAACACCCCGGCCGCACCCGCCGTGACATCATCCAGCCCGCTGACCGTCGCCTACGGCACCGGATACGTGCCGCGCGACCAGAGCTGGGCGACGGGCACGCTGACCCTGCGGCTCCAGGTCGCGCAGCCCGCGCAGCCGGAGATCGCGGCCCTGGCGACCGACCGCTTCCTGGCCTCCACGGGCGCGCGTGCGGGACAGCGGCTGGACGTGACGTTCGGCGGCCAGAACGTTCCGGTCCGGATCGTCCGCGCGGTACCAAAGCTGCCGACCACGGCCGGTGCCGTCCAGGGCGGTTCCACGGCGCACGACGGCGGAGGCGTGCTGATGGATCTGCGGTCGGTGAACCGGCTGCTCCAGGCGCGCCACGGCGAGAGCGCGGTGCCCACCGAGTGGTGGCTGCGCACCGATGCCGACCAGGCGGCGAGTGTGGCCGCGGACCTGCGGGCACTGCCCGACATCGACCCGGCGCAGGTGATCGTGCGAGAGGAGATCGCCGCCCAGCTGCGCGACGACCCGTTCGGCGCCGGACCCGCGGCCGCGTTCACCGCGGCGGCCGTGGTCGCCGCGGCGCTGGCCGCGGTCGGTTTCGCGGTGAGCGGGGCCGGAGCGCTCAGGGAGCGGCACGCCGAGTTCGCCGTACTGCGCGCCCTGGGCGCCCCGCGCCGCCAACTGGCCCGGACGCTGGCCGCCGAGCAGGGCGTGCTGCTGGCCCTGGCGCTGACGGTCGGCGTGGCCCTGGGCACCGTGCTGGCCCGGGCCGTGATCCCGCTGATCGTCCTGACCGGGCAGGCCACGAAACCGATGCCCACCGTCCTGGTCGAACTTCCGGTCGCCCAGGTGGCCCTGCTGCTGGCGGCCGTCGCCGCCGCGCCGCTCGTCGTCACTGCGGTGCTGACCCTGCGCCGGCCCGACCCGGCACTGTCCCTTCGAGACCGCGGAGGTGAGTGAGCTGAACGCCGTCACTCCCGCCTGGGTCCGGGTACGCCTGCGCACCGCGCCGGGTGCCGCGGCCGCCCTCGCCCTGCTGGTCGCGCTGACCGCGTGCCTGGCGGCCGCGTTCCCGCGCGCAGTCGACCGGTACGAGGACGCCGGCCTGGTCCGGGCCGTCGACCGGGCGACCCCGAATCGCACCACCCTGTTGATGTACGCCCCGCAGCCCGGCCTCCAGCTCACGCAGCGGGAACGGCAACAGGCGCTGCTCCCGCCGGTCATGGGCCGCCAGCACACCGCCGTCCTCGGCACCGTCCGACGGCCGCTCGCCGCCGACCCCGGCCAGTCGGCGTACGGGGTGCTGACCGGCAAGGAACTCACCGTCCCCGACCGCTGGCTCCCGCGGCCCAACGGGCTGCCCCCGAAGATGCGCCTGGTCGCGCAGAGCGGACTGGCCGCGCACTCCTCGGTGCGCACGGGCCGGCTGCCGCGGGCGAACGGTGAGGTGACGGCGGCGACCGAGGAGGTGGAGGCCGCCGTGACCGCCGAGACGGCCAGAAGCCTGCACATCGAGGCCGGCTCGGTCATCCACGTACCCGCCGTGTCCCGCCCCCCGCTGACCGTGCGTGTCACCGGCATCCTGACGCCGCGTGAGCCGGACGGCGCGTACTGGGCGACGCAGTCCCTGATGCGCACCCCGGCGCTGGTCCCCGTGAACCCGACCGACCCGCTCTCGGAGAAGTACTGGCTCGGCGCCCTGCTGTTCCCGCCCGAGGCGGCCCCCGCCATGCTGGGCACCGAGGGCCAGCCGATCCGCTACTGGCAGGTGGCCCCCGACACCCGTGCCCTGCACGCCCACGACCTCGACGGCCTGAACTCCGCGGTCGCCGCTCTGAAGTCCGGGCCGGGCCTGGGACAGGTACGCACGGCCACCGACCTGGCCGCGCAGGTGAGCACCGACCTCGACGACGTGCTCGTCTCCTACGGCCGCCTCAGGTCCGGTGTCGGCCCGCTGGTCGCGGTCGCCGCCGTCGGCAGCGCGACGGTCGCCGCCGTCGTCCTGCTGATGGCCGGTGGCCTGGCCGCCGACCGCCGCCGCTCCGAACTCACCCTGCTGCGCGCCCGCGGCGCCTCCCTGACCGGTCTGACCTGCCGGCTGCTCGCCGAGACGGCGGTGGTCGCCGTGCCCACCGGGGCGCTCGGACTCGGCGCGGCCCTGCTCGCCGTCCCCGAGGGCCGCCTGGGCTACGCGGTCCTCGCGGCCGCGGCGGTCACCGCCGTCGCCTGTGCCGCGCTGCCCGTGCGCGCGCTGGTCGCGCACCGCGTGGTCCGCGTCCACGGACCGCGCGAGGACACGGTGTCCGTACGCCCCTCCCGGCGCCGTACGGTCGCCGAGCTGACGCTGCTGGTGATCGCGGCGGGAGCGGTGGAGGCGCTGCGGCGGCACGGAGTATCGGGACCGTCGGGGGATGCCGGCGCCTCGGGCGGGTCGGGGGACCAACTGGTGTCCCTGGCCCCGGTGCTGGTGGGCGTGATCGCGGCCCTGGTGCTGGTCCGCCTGTACCCGTTGCCGCTGCGCTGGCTGATGCGTCCGGCCGGCCGGCTGCGCGGGGCGGTGGGCCATCTGTCCCTGGCCCGCGCGGGCCGTTCCTCCGTCTCGGCGGTACTGCCCCTGCTGGCGCTGCTGACCGCGCTCACCACCGCCGCCTTCGGCGGTTCGGTGCTGGCGGGAGTGGCCGGCGCCCGCGACCAGGCGGCCCTCCTCGCCGTCGGCGCCGACGCCCGCGTCGAGGACACCGGCGCCCTGCCGGCCGGGCTGGCCGACCAGGTCCGCCGGACACCGGGCGTACGGGGACTCACCGAGGTGAGCGTCGACTCCCTGGCCAAGGGGGGAGCGGACCTGACCCGGGTGTCCCTGGCGGGCGTCGACCCGGCGTCGTACGCGTCCCTGGCCGGGAGCACCGGGCTCGGCGTCTTCCCCGAGCAGCAGCTGCGGCGCCCGGCCGACGGCCCCCGGGCCCCGCTGCCGGCACTGGCCTCCCCCTCGATCGCCGACATGTACGGCACCCAGCCCTTCGCCCTGATGCTGGGCGACGGTACCGAGGTCAGCGTCCGGATCGTCGCCGTCCGGGACCGGACCCCTGCCGTGGTCGGCACCAGCTTCCTGGTCGTGGACCGGGCCGGGCTGAACCGGGAGGCGGCCCGTACGAACACGCTGCTCCTGACCGGCGGCCACCTGGACGGCGGCGCCCTGCGCCGGACCGTGGGCAAGTCGGCGTCCGTGCACCTGCGTTCCGAGGAGCGGGCCCAGTACGTCGACTCGCCCCTCCAGTCCGGCCCCGAGCGCGTCTACGCGGTGGCGGTGGCCGCTGGGGCCGGCTACGCCGTCCTGGCCCTGCTGCTCGCCCTGCTGCGCGCCGCCCCCGAGCGTGCCGCGCTGCTCGCCCGCCTGCGCACGATGGGCCTCACGCGCGCGCAGGGCCGCCGCCTGCTCGTCCTGGAGTCCCTGCCCCAGGCGCTGCTCGCCGCGGCGGGCGGAGCGCTGACGGGCTGGGCGACCGTCCTGCTGCTCTCCCCCGGCGTCGACCTGACGGCCATCGCGCTGCCGTCGACGGCGGCGTCCGTCGGCGGGAACGCGCTGCGGACGGACCCGCTCTCGCTGGCCCTGCCGGCGGCGGCGGTGCTGCTGCTGACCGTGGGGATCGCGGTGGGCCAGGCGTGGTGGACGGGACGCAAGGGATCGGTGCGGGAGTTGAGAGCGGGGGACGCCAGATGAACCGACCGGACCGCCACAGCCGCCGTAGCCGCCGCGCAGGAGAGCCCCGATGACGACGAACCCCACCCTGGCCGACCTGGCCGAGCGCGCCACCGCGAACCGCACCCGCCCGGCCTACGGCCACGACGCGCTGATCAGCTGCGACCGCCTGGTCCGCGTCTTCACCGCCGACGGCGTGGAGGTCCAGGCCCTCCAGGGCCTGGACCTGCTGGTCCGCGAGGGCGAGCTGATGGCCCTCGTCGGCGCGTCCGGCAGCGGCAAGTCGACCCTGATGAACATCCTCGCCGGCCTGGACACCCCCACGGCGGGCGCCGCCCGGGTCGCGGGCAACGACCTGCTCGCCATGACCGCGAAGGACCGCCTCCGCTACCGCCGCGAGGTCGTCGGCTTCGTCTGGCAGCAGACCTCCCGCAACCTGCTGCCCTATCTGACGGCGGCGCAGAACGTCGCCCTGCCCATGCAGTTGTCCGGTTCCCGTGGGCGAAGCCGCCGCGCCAAGGCCGAACGCGCCGTGGAACTACTGCAGTTGCTGGAGGTGGGCGACTGCCGGGACCGCCGCCCCCACCAGATGTCGGGCGGCCAGCAGCAGCGCGTGGCGATCGCGGTGGCCCTCGCCAACAACCCCGCGGTGCTGCTCGCCGACGAGCCCACCGGCGAACTGGACTCCCACACCGGCGAGCAGGTCTTCGCCGCCTTCCGCACCGCCAACGAGCGTCTGGGCACGACCATCGTCATCGTCACCCACGACCAGGCGGTCGCCGGCGAGGTCCGCCGCACGGTCGCCATCCGCGACGGCCGCACCTCCACGGAGGTGCTGCGCCGCAGCGAGGTGGACGCGGCGACCGGCGACGAGAAGCTGGTGAGCCGCGAGTACGCCATGCTCGACCGGGCCGGCCGTCTGCAACTGCCCGCCGAGTACACCCAGGCCCTGGGGATGCGCGACCGGGTGGCGCTGGAACTGGAGCCCGACCACATCGCGGTGCGGCCGGACGACAGCGAGGGGAGCTGACCCGCCGGGTTCAGCGGACGCTGACGTCCAGGGCGCCGAGTCCCGTCTCCGCCCGCCGTACCGCGATCGACCCGTAGGGGGTCCGCAGCCGCAGCCACGTCCCCGACGACAGCAGCGCGAGGTCCTCCTCGCCGGAGGCCGCCGCGGGCCTCGCGGGGTCCCCCTCGCCGACCGCGGCGGGGGGCCTGAGGAACCGCAGCGACTGTGCCGCGTGCACGGCCCGCACGGGCAGTTGGGTCTCGCCGACCAGCCGGGACCAGATCTCCCGCCCGATCCGGTCGAATTCGGCACGCGTGCGGTGCTCCTGCGCCAACTCCTGTGTACGGGAGCGGAACTCGGCGATCGCGGCGGCGACCGCCGCGCCCAGGGCCCCGGCCGGGGGCAGCCCCGGCTCCGTCCGCCAGCCGCCGCGCGGCGGCAGCACACCCGCCCACGGTGGCCCGGTGACCGCCGCCGGGACAGCGGCCGTGGCCGCCGACTCGTCGACGGACTCCAGCAGTTCACCGGCGGAGACGGTCACGTCGAGGGTGGCGTCGGGCTCGTTCCCGTACGGCTCGGCGAGCCGCACCGCGCGCACCGCCAGCACCTCGAAGGACGCCGGCCGCCCGAAGACGGCGAGCGCCGTGCCCGCCGCCTGGAGGCGCACCGCGGCGGAACGGTCGTAGTGCAGCAGCCGGGAGAGGAAGGCGGCGAGGTCGGCCGCCTCCGTCTCGTCGGCGAGGTGGAGGACCGTCATGCGGCGACGGCCTCCTCCTTGTCGCCCGCGTCCGCGGCGTCGTCACCGGTGCCGGCGTCGTCGGTGTACTCCTGGAGGAACTCGCGTTCCTCCGCGGTGATCCGGCGCGGACGCTGCGCCTCGAAGTCGAACGGCACGATCACCGTCGAGGCGCGGACATAGATCTGGTCGCCGTCCTTGACCTCGTAGGCGAGGGTGAAGGACGCCGCCTTGATCTCGGTGACCCACAGCTCGATGTCCACCGGCGTGTGCCGATGGACGAGCTGGCGCTTGTAGTCGATCTCGTGACGCGCCACCACCGACCCCTGCTTGAACTCCTTGTCCGGGCGGAACAGGAAATCGATGCGCGCCTCCTCCAGATAGCGGAGGAACACCACGTTGTTGACGTGGCCGTACGCGTCCATGTCCGCCCAGCGCAGCGGGCAGCGGTAGATGTGGCGCATCTGCTTCGATCAGCCCCGGGTCAGCTTCTTGTAGGTGGCGCGGTGCGGCCGGGCGGCGTCCGGGCCGAGCCGCTCGATCTTGTTCTTCTCGTACGACTCGAAGTTGCCCTCGAACCAGAACCACTTGGAGTCGCCCTCGTAGGCGAGGATGTGCGTCGCCACGCGGTCCAGGAACCACCGGTCGTGGGAGACGACGACGGCGCAGCCGGGGAACTCCAGCAGCGCGTTCTCCAGGCTGGACAGGGTCTCGACGTCGAGGTCGTTGGTCGGCTCGTCGAGGAGCAGCAGGTTGCCGCCCTGCTTCAGGGTGAGCGCGAGGTTGAGGCGGTTGCGCTCTCCGCCGGAGAGCACGCCGGCCGGCTTCTGCTGGTCCGGGCCCTTGAAGCCGAACGCGGACACGTACGCCCGGGAGGGCATCTCGACCTGGCCGACGTTGATGTAGTCCAGCTCGTCGGAGACAACGGCCCACAGCGTCTTCTTCGGGTCGATGTTCTCGCGGCTCTGGTCGACGTAGGAGATCTTGACGGTGTCGCCGACCTTGATGCTGCCGGAGTCCGGCTGCTCCAGGCCCTGGATCATCTTGAACAGCGTGGTCTTGCCCGCGCCGTTCGGGCCGATGACGCCGACGATGCCGTTGCGGGGCAGCGTGAAGGAGAGGTCGTCGATGAGGACCTTCTCACCGAAGGCCTTGTTGAGGTTGTTGACCTCGACGACGACGTTGCCCAGGCGCGGGCCCGGCGGGATCTGGATCTCCTCGAAGTCCAGCTTCCGCATCTTCTCGGCCTCGGCGGCCATCTCCTCGTAGCGGGCCAGACGCGCCTTGGACTTGGCCTGCCGCCCCTTGGCGTTCGACCGCACCCACTCGAGCTCTTCCTTGAGCCGCTTCTGCCGCTTGGCGTCCTTCTGCCCCTCGACCTTGAGGCGGGTGGCCTTGGTCTCGAGGTACTTGGAGTAGTTGCCCTCGTAGCCGTGCAGGCGGCCGCGGTCGACCTCGCAGATCCACCCGGCGACGTTGTCGAGGAAGTACCGGTCGTGGGTGACGGCCACGACGGTGCCCTCGTACTTGGCCAGGTGCTGCTCCAGCCAGTTCACCGACTCGGCGTCGAGGTGGTTGGTGGGCTCGTCCAGCAGCAGCAGGTCGGGCTGCTCGAGGAGCAGCTTGCACAGGGCGACACGGCGGCGCTCACCACCGGAGAGGTTGGTGACGGGCCAGTCGCCGGGCGGGCAGCCCAGGGCGTCCATGGCCTGCTCGAGCTGGGCGTCGAGGTCCCACGCGTTGGCGTGGTCGAGCTCCTCCTGGAGCTTGCCCATCTCCTCCAGCAGCGCGTCCGAGTAGTCGGTGGCCATCTGCTCGGCGATCTCGTTGAACCGGTCGAGCTTGCCCTTGATCTCGGCCACGCCCTCCTGGACGTTCTCCAGGACCGTCTTCTCGTCGTTCAGCGGGGGCTCCTGCAGCAGGATGCCGACGCTGTAGCCGGGCGACAGGTACGCGTCACCGTTGGACGGCTGCTCCAGCCCCGCCATGATCTTCAGCACGGTCGACTTACCGGCACCGTTCGGGCCGACGACGCCGATCTTGGCACCCGGCAGGAAGTTCAGGGTGACGTCGTCGAGAATCACCTTGTCGCCGTGCGCCTTGCGCGCCTTGCGCATGGTGTAAATGAACTCAGCCAAGAGAAACCGTCCGGCAGCTTGAAATCAGGCAGTGGGCAGATACACCCCATCTTGCCGTACCGCCACCCCTGGGCGGAAACCCGTGCGGTCGGGGACCTCTGACCTGGGGTTTCGCTGCTGCCAGCGGTGGCAGGTCTGTCACTGCCGGTCGCCGTTGGCCGGTCTCGGGGGCGTCGGACGACCCAGGGACGGCCCAGCGGACGATCACCACGGCCGCCGCTGATCGGATCAGCCCAGAAGCAGCCTGACCGGTGGCTGCACTGTGCCGCCGGCACCGGTGGGGAAGATCGCGTATGCGGATCGGGGCTGAGCCGTCGCGACGCTGACCTGAGCGTTCCTGGAACGCTCACCGACGCTCTCCCTTGCTCCCCGCCACTCGCCGTCCGATCGGACGCCTGGGGCACGGTGCCGTACCGCGTACGCCGCGTCACTCGAAGTCACAGGCGGATGACGACCAAGGCTATGTCGTCGCTGCCGCCGTTGGTGACCTCGAGGCGAGCCAGCAGCGTGTCCGCCAGTCGGCCAGGGGCAAGGGTGGTGGCCTGAGCCAGGACATCGGTCAGGCGAGCCAGGCCGATGTAGATGTCCTCGCCGCGGCGCTCGATGAGCCCGTCGGTGTAGAGCACGAGCGTGTCCCCCCGGGCGTAGGACACGCTGGCCTGGGGGCGGGGGACATGATGCGGGCGGGCGCCGAGCGGCGGATCGGTGGCTTGGTCCAGCAGCTCGCAAGTCCCGTCGCAATGGAGCAGAACGGGCGGTGGGTGCCCGGCGTTGCTGTAGATGATCAGTCTGGTACGGGGGTCGACGAGTACCTTCACCGCGGTTGCGGCCGTCGCGCCTTCCATGGAGCGGGCGTACAGGCCGAGGATTTCCAGGGCCTGGGCGGGGCTGGGGAGGGCCCGGATGGCTGCGCTCAGGGCGCTGCGGAGCATACCCATGACGGCCGCGGCGTGCAGGCCATGGCCGACGACGTCTCCGACCGCCACCGAGTAGCGGTCGGGCGGCAGGTCGACGATGTCGTACCAGTCGCCGCACACGTTGAGTGAAGTGGTCGCGGGCAGGTACCGCACGGCGATGTTGTCGAATCGGAGCAGATCGGCATCGTCGAGCATGGCTTCCTGCAAGGTGACGGCGACCTGGCGTTCGCGGGCGTGGGCTTGGCTCAGTTCCTGGTTCAGCCGGTGCAACTCGCGCGCCCTCACGTAGAGCTCGGCTGCTATGCCTTTGTCGCACTCGGTGAGCTGAGGTGCCCTGAGCGAGTGGACGAAGGCGGTGACGTCGTCTGCCTGTTGGACGATCCACTTCACGTTGCCGTCCGGCCCGGGAACCGGGGTGTGGACCTCGGACCACCACCGCTCCTCGAACCTGCCCGGCTCGTCAGGGAAGGGCAGGTCGTACCGATGCAGCGTCAGAGTGTCCGGCTTCCCGGCGCCCAGGACATCCAGCAATGACGCCTTCAGGTGTTCTGCGCCGTCCTCGGGGGCTCCGGGGTTTTCCGGTAGGGCGTCGAAGAAGTACTTCCCGATCAGCTCTTCCCTGGTTCGCCCGGTGATCTGCAGATATGCCGGGTTGACGTAGCGGATCACCAGATCCATGTCCAGCACCAGATACGGGCTCGGTGCGGCGTCACAGAAGGCCTCGAAATCGATGTCCAGTGACATACGCGCTCTCCAGGTTCGCGAGCGCTACTACCTCAAATGCCATTCTAAGGACGATCCGGGGTCCGGGCTCGCCAGCCGCAACCGACGCCTGAGCCGCAGGCCTTTAGCCCCGATAGTCGTGGTGATGAGGCAGCAAATGGTGGTAGTAGTTTTCGACATCGTTGTGGTGGTGATGCCAGTAGCGGTTGTGCTCGTTGCCGCGCCACCCGTTGCCTTGGCCGCCGCCCCAGCTGTCTTGGCCACCGCCCGGCGGGCAGGGGGCTGGTCGCAGGCAGGGAACCGACCGATGGCGCGGACACCGATGATGTGGACGAGGAATAAACAGCCGCGCTTGATGCGCCGGTGCCAGCTGATATTGCGAGGATGGGCGCCGCACACATAGCAGCGATCATTGAGGCCGGGCCGCCGGTCGCGCTCATGACGGCCCAGAGACGGCCCAGGCTGCCTGAGACAGCGGAAACGCCCCGGCCAGGGGGATCACCGGCCGTGCCGCGGCAGGGCCGCCGCGGCCGCCGACGGTGCGGGGGCGGAAGCCGCCGACTCGGGCGCGGCGGCCTCGTCGGACGATGAGCCGGTGTGCCTCAGAACGAGGAAGGCCGCCACGGCCGGCGCGGCGCTCCGGGGCCACACCCGCTTCGAGGCGGGCGCGGAGCCCTCTTTCACCATGGCGCCTCTGACGAAATCGTCGTCGGGCACCGCGTTCCACTCGTCGTCCCGCCGGTCGTGATCCGTGGGCACCTCGTCGTTCACTGGAACGGTTGAACCGTAGTGATCAGGGCTTCCGTGCTGAATACACGCAGGTCACAGCATGATCATTATTCGGACATTCAACCCAGGCGCGCTCACGCCTGTTCCAGAGCCTCACCGAACTCGCGCAGGGTTTTGCCGCGGTGGCTGCGGGCCAGTTCGTGCCCGACGGCGATGGCGAGCGCGATCGGCCATTCGATGACGTCGAATGCCGTGAGGAGACCGAGGCCCGCGAGGTAGGCGAGCTGGTCCCGCGGCGGCAGTTCGATTCGGAGACCGCCCAGGGAGACGGTCACCGAATCGCCCGAGACGACCCGTTCGGCCGCGGCGCGGGCGCCGTGGGACTTCATGATCGGAACCGGTGCGCCGGCAGGCGCTGTGTCGGAGTCTGTCCTGCTCGCGCGCACGGTCATGTCACATCCCGTTCAACGGCTGGTGCCGGGCATCCGCTCGACGTCCCCCTCCACGCTAGGTCAGTTCCGAGCGCTCTTCCTCTTGTGGACGATGCTCAGGGCCGTGGCGCCCAGAACCAGCAGGCTGAGGCCGGTGGCGGCGATCAGCGGGGTGGTGCTGGTGCCGCCGGTCTCGGCCAGGTTGGGGTTGGGCGAGGTGCCGCCGCCCGCCGTGACGGGGCTGGGTTCGCCCACGGTCTGGGTCCTGGTGCCGCTCGGGCTGCCCTGGGTGCGGCAGTCGAGGACACCGGTGAAGCGCTGCGCGTGGCCGCCGGGGTCCCTGATCGTGAAGTCGTAGGCCTGGTCCTCCTGGAGCGGGATGGTGATCGTCTCGGACGCGCCCGCGGCGATGCTGTACCGGGTGTCCATCAGCTCGAAGGTGAACGGCTCGTCGCCCTTGTTGGCCGCAGTGATGTCCAGGGCGCCCTTGGCGCAGTTCTTCACCGCGGACAGGGCGGGTATCGCGCCCTCGGAGGCCCAGGTCGCACCGCTGGTGTCGGCGACCGTGGACTCGCTGGAGCCGGCCAGGATCTGGGTCTGGCTGCGGCTGTCGGAGGTGAAGGCGCGGCCGACCGGAACCGTGGTGGTGGCCTGCGCGGTCAGCGTCACCGAGCCGTCTCCGGCGTCCTCGGGCACGTCGAAGAACACCCGGCTCCCGTCCCTGGCGGACGTGATCTCCTTGCCGTCCTTGCCGACGATCCGCACGCCGCTGGTGGCGGCGCCCGCGGGAGGTGTCAGGGTCACGCTGCTCGCGTTGGTGTGCACGGTCACCGGGCCGAGCCGCCCGCCCGGGCGACCGGACACGGCGGGCGGGTCGAGGGTGAGCGAGGCCCGCGGTTGGGGGAGGTCGCGGGCGCTCTCCTCCAGGTAGTCCGCGAGCTTCTCGGCCCGCGGGTCGACCGCGTCGACGTCCGCGCCGTCGGAGTAGCGCCAGATGGCCACCTGGGTGCCGGCCGCCGCGTCCTGCTCGGTGAGGTTCCCGACGCCTGCCTTGGCGGCGAGCGCCGCGAGATCGTTGACCTGCGGATAGGAGTTCTGCAGGATCCAGCGGATCTTCCCGGCGTTCTTGTTGGTGGCCAGGGAGGTGCCGCTCCAGGGCGTCTCGCGGTACTTGGCCTCCCGCTGCGTGGGGTTGTGCACGTCGACGCAGTACGTCTGCAGGGTCCCGCCGCCGTCTACGGACATCTCGAACAGGCCCGCGGAGACCTGGTGGTCACCGCCGTCGTCATGGATGACGGCGGTGCCGTAGGTCTTCAGGCCGCCGATGGTGGCGGTCGCGCCGCCCGGACTCTGCGGCATTCCGTCGGCGGCGGCCGGGGCGGCGGCCAGCACGCCGGCGGCGACGAATCCGGAGACCAGGGTGGCGGCTGCGAGCCGGGCCGCCCCCCGCCTGCGCGCGGACGGCGCAGAGAACCAAGCACACACAGAATTCCCCTTCGAGCAGGACCCGTTGACATGGGGGTGTGGTCCCACCAGCAGAATCTTCAAGCCCAGAGACAAGCCCAGAGAGCTGTGTCCGGCATCCTATGGATCCGCGCACCAGGACTTCGCTGTCGTATCGTCAGATGACTGATCCGAATCGCAATCGTTATCGCCAAGATCACTCAGCACGCCGCCGCGGCCGGCTCCGGCTGTCGCGGGGACTCCGAATGCGCGGCGGCCGTCTCCCACGTGGGCTCCGGCTGCGGAGGCGAACTCGCCGTCTGCTGCTCCGTCCTGACGGTGCGCCGGAACGCCGACGTGCCCCGCGCCAGGTCGTGGCCGATCGCCAGGGCGTCGATGTCCGCCCAGGTCCGGCTGGTGCCGTCGCGGGTCTCGGTGCGCACCTTCAGCCGGCCCTGCACGATGACGGGGTCGCCCACGGTCAGCGACGCCACCGCGTTGGCGGCGAGCTGGCGGTTGGCCCACACCGTGAAGAAGTTGGTGTGGCCGTCCGTCCAGGCGCTCTTCTCCCGGTCCCAGTAGCGCGAGGTCACCGCCAGCCGGAACCGCGCCGAGGCGCCCGAGGGCAGCTCCCGGTGCACCGGCTGCGTCGCCACGTTGCCCACGGTGCAGACGATCGTCTCGTTCATCGTCGAATCCCCTCCCTCGCCCGGCCCGCTCGGCCCGGGCGGACACGCGTACGGGCCCGCCCCGTACGGCTGCGTCTGCCGTGACGACCGCGTCCGTCGCGATCGCCGCGGGACCAGACTGCCTCCGTCCGGGCCGAGCCCGCCGAGCCCTGTGGACCAGCGCCTGCCTGTGGAAAACTCCCTCACCCTTGCGGGTGAGGACCGCCTCTCATCCGACCCCCGCTCCCCTCACCAGCGCGTACTGCTCCCGCACCTCCCGATATCGCAAGAGTTCCGCCGACACCGGATCCAGCACCCGGGCCCGGCCGCACCCCGAGGCCGCCTCCCGTAGTCGGCGCTCGGCCTCCTGGCCGTACCGCCGTGCGGGTCCGCGCGCCGCGATCCGGCAGCTCCACTCCACGAGCGGCCCGCCCACGATGCCGGCGAGCATGAGCAGCACCGGCACCCCCAGGTTCGGCGCCATCACCCCGACGATCTGGCCGACCAGCCACAGGCCGCCGACCACCTGAAGGATCGTCATCGCCGCCTGGACGAGGACCGCGACGGGCCACCAGCCCGGACGCGGGGGCCGCCCCGAGGGCAGCCCGGCCCGCGCGGCCAGCTGGTCCAGCGCCTCGGGCAGCCCCTGCGCACCGCGTACGGCGGACTCGCGCACGGCCTGCGCCCACGGCGCCGGCATGCCGGCCGAGGCCTGGTCGGCCACCGTGCGCACCGCGTGTTCGACACGCTGACGCGCGGTGGCCTCCTCGTCCTGCTGGGCACCCAGCAGGAAGCGTCCGGTGGGCGCCTCGCGCCGGCTCCGGCACCACCGCCACAGCCGCAGCCAGGGCGTGCCGCAGGCCTTGTTGGCGTTGCGCAGCCAGGCCCGCTCAGCCGCCTCGCCGGCGGCGGTGGCGCCCACCGCGTCCGCGAGCCGGGCGGCGAACTCCTCGCGTGCCTCCTCGCTGAGCCCGGCGTTCGACCGGGTGGCGTAGACGGGCCGCAGGCGCTGGGCCGCGGCGTCCACGTCGGCCGAGATCCGCCGCACCGCGGCTCCGCGTTCGGCCACGAACTGGCCTAGCGAATCGCGCAGTTCACCGACGCCGTGCCCGGTGAGCGCGGACAGCGCGAGCACGGTCGCGCCCGGCTCGCCGTACTCGCCGAGGGCGATCCCGTCCTCGTCGAGCAGCCGTCGCAGGTCGTCGAGGACCTGGTCGGCGGCCTCGCCGGGCAGCCGGTCGACCTGGTTGAGGACGACGAACATGACCTCCGCGTGGCCGGCCATGGGCCGGAGGTAGCGCTCGTGGAGGACGGCGTCGGCGTATTTCTCCGGGTCGACGACCCAGATGACGGCGTCGACGAGCCGCAGGATGCGGTCCACGTGCTCGCGGTGCTGCACGGCCGCCGAGTCGTGGTCGGGCAGGTCGACCAGGACCAGGCCGCGCAGCTGCGGGTCGGCGTCCTGGGCCTGCACCGGGCGCCTGCGCAGCCGTCCCGGGATGCCGAGCCGGTCGATGAGACTGGCCGCGCCGTCGCTCCAACTGCACGCGATGGGCGCCGCGGTGGTCGGCCGCCGTACACCGGTCTCAGAGATGGCGACGCCGGCGAGGGCGTTGAACAGCTGGGACTTGCCGCTGCCGGTGGCGCCCGCGATGGCGACGACGGTGTGCTGCCCGGAGAGCCGGCGCCGCGCCGCGGCCTCGTCCAGGACACGGCCCGCCTCCGCGAGGGTGCCGCTGTCGAGCCGGGTGCGGGACAGGCCCACGAGTTCGCGCAGCGCGTCGAGCCGGGACCGCAGCGGTCCGTCGTACGCCAGTGGGGGCACGGCCGGCTGCCGGGCGGTCCGGGGCTCCACGGGTACGAGTTCGGCGGCGGCCGTCTCGCTGACGCGGCGCGCGATCAATCCGTCGTCCCAGGCGCCGTCGGCGTCCGTACGGCTCGGTGTGTCGTCGTCCGTCCCGCGCGCGTCGCAGTCGTCGTGCCGCACGCGCGCGTGGGCGACGGCGGCCTCCTTCACCATGCTGACCTGCTCGGCCACCGGGGGTTCGAAGGCCGCCGCTCCGCGGACCCGATGGTCCTCGGCGTCCCCGGGCGTCTCGGCGTCTCCGGCCTCGGGCACGCCTTCGACGCCGCGGCCGTCCTCGGCCCTGGCGTCTGCCTCCCGGTCCCGGACCCATGTCTCTCCGCGCATCTGCTCGCTGCTCGTCCTCTCCCCATTCGCCCTTCCGTCCGTCTCTCCGTCCGTGAGGACGGTGCCCTGAGTCTGATCGGTGTGTTCCGTTCGGTCCTGGTCAGTGACGGCGGTCACCGGTCACCTCTCCTTCAGCAGTACGGACAGCGCGGCGATGAGTTCGGCCTGGGGATCGGGGTGCACGTCGAGGGCGTCGAGCGGGGCCAGACGGCGCTCGCGCTCGACGTGGATCACCCGGTCCAGGTGTTCGGTGAGCAGCCGCCCGGCGCGGTCGCGCAGCCGCAGCGCTCCGTGCGCGCCGATCCGTTCGGCGAGCCCCTCCCCCGCGGACCGCGCCCGGCGGCCTCCCAGCAGCCCGGTGGCGGCCAGGGCGGCGACGGCCTCTGGGTCCGGCGCGACGCTCCGGTCCAGCCGGCGCACCTCGTCCTCGGCGTACTCCTCCAGCTCCCGCCGCCAGCGCCGTACGGCCAGCCCGATGCGGTGCTCGGCGCTCTCCGACGCGCGGTCGCGGTCGGAGAGCCCCGGCGCCGTGGCGGCCTGCTCGTGCCGCCAGGCGTCGTCCACGCGCTCGTCTGCGGCGGTGACGGCACACAGCAGCAGGGCGCCCAGGCTCTCCACGAGCGCGTCGAGGAGTTCCCTGGCGGAGCAGTCCAGGGGAAAGGCGCGCCACCTCTTCAGGGCGCCCCCGGCGAGCACCGCCCCGGCCTGGAGCCGTCCCCGCACGCGCGTGTGCTCGCTGTCGTAGGCGGTGTCGACGGCCGAGGTGAGCCGCAGCGCGGCGGCGTACTGGGCGGCGGCGGCACTGGCCAGCTCGGGCACCCTGGCCTTCAGGGAGTGGAGGAGGCCCTGAGCCGTGCGGGCCATGGCGTACTCCCGGGCCGCGGGGTCCTGGGTCTGGTGGACCAGCCAGGTGCGCAGCTGCGCGACGGCGGAGGCGGGCAGCAGGCCCCCGCCCCACGCCGACTCCGGCAGCTCGGGCACGGTGAACCGCGGTACCTCGCCGAGTCCGGCCTTGGTGAGCAGCGCCCCGTACTGGCGGGAGACCTCCGAGGCGACCTGGTGCGGCACCCGGTCCAGCACGGTCACCAGCGTGGCGTCGTACTCCTTGGCCGTGCGCAGCAGGTGCCACGGGATCGCGTCGGCGTACCGGGCGGCCGTGGTGACCATGACCCAGATGTCGGCGGCGCAGATCAGCTCGGCGGCCAGGACGCGGTTGTCGGCGATCAGGGAGTCGACGTCGGGCGCGTCGAGCAGGGCGAGCCCGGGGGGCAGGGTGTCGACGGTCTCCACGCGCAGCACGCGGGAGTGGGTGCTCTCCCGCATCAGCAGGTCGTCTCCCGCCCCGGGGCCGCCCCTGGGCACCCACACGCGCGTGAGGTCTGGCAGGACGCGCGTGCCGCTGAACCAGTGGTGGTCCTCCGGATGGCAGACCAGCACCGGGGTCCGTGTGGTCGGCCGCAGCACGCTCGCCTCGCTGACCCGCCGTCCGACGAGCGAGTTGACGAGGGTGGACTTCCCTGCGCCTGTCGATCCCCCGACGACCGCCAGCAACGGCGCTTGGGGCCTTCGCAACCGGGGCACCAAGTAGTCGTCGAGCTGTGCGAGCAGTTCGTCGCGGTTGGCACGCGCGCGTGGAGCCCCCGCCAGGGGCAGCGGGAAGCGTGCGGCGGCGACACGGTCGCGCAGGGCGGAGAGTGCGTCGAGCAGCTGAGGCCTTACGTCCAAGGTCACCACATGCGAAGAATGCCCAATTTTAGGGGAATTCTGAAGCATATGAGCATGTCTGCGCGCCGACAGAACACAACGGACGGAAGGGATGACTGGGACACGGGCGCAGTCCAGGCATAACGAGTGCACAACACCAGGTGCGCCGGACGTCAAAAGCGATGCACGATTCGTACCCGCCTGCGATT
Source organism: Streptomyces sp. NPDC001292 (assembly GCF_042896465.1). Classification (NCBI taxonomy): domain Bacteria; kingdom Bacillati; phylum Actinomycetota; class Actinomycetes; order Kitasatosporales; family Streptomycetaceae; genus Streptomyces; species Streptomyces sp. NPDC001292. The sequence goes on along the minus strand of NZ_JBIAXG010000001.1, from coordinate 43,586 downwards.
ATCAGGATCGCTTCACCGAACCTCCACATTGAGCCACGGAGGCGAAGCGACCGGGACATGGATCCGGGAGCCCTATCCTTGTCCCCGGCGATGTCACGGATCAGCCCCCACCAGGGCACCGCGACAGAGGCCACCACACCAGGCCCCCGTAGCTCAGTGGATAGAGCAGGCGCCTTCTAAGCGCTTGGCCGCAGGTTCGAGTCCTGCCGGGGGCGCCTTTGACAGCCCTCCCCAGCGGGAGGGCTTTTCGCTGGTCAGGCCGGGTTTCACCGCACGCGACGAAGCCCCGGGCACTCCCCCGACGATCACGGGGAGTTTCCGCGGCTGTCCGGCTGTCACCGGGTCTTCGCGGGTGGCCGTGTCGAATACGTGTCGAAGTTCTCGGCCTGGACGGTCAGCCGACGTCCGGCAGCTCCGGGAGATCCCCCGCGGCTTCGAGCCGCCTCTTGAGATCAGGAAGCTGCCCCTCGACACAGCGGGCGTACGTGGCCAGAAGCACCGGGACGCTGTTGCCGGCCCAGTGCGCCACCTGAGCGGGCGGTATCCCGTCGTTGAGCCACTTCGTCAGGCGCGTGTGCCGGTTGTCGTACAGGCGCTTCCCTGTGGGCGACTCGAAGACGTGGGGAGGCAGCACCGCCTTGCGCGCGCCGCGCCAGGCCCGGCGGACGACGGAGCCCCCGCGAGGATGCCGCCCCTCTCCCCCTGAAAGAGCAGGTCACCCGGCTGAAGCCACTCGCCCTCGATGTGCTGCCGCAGGATGTGCGTCAGAGCGGGGTGCCCCGGCACGGTACGGGTCTCCCCCGCGGCACGGCCCTTCAGGTCGCGCTCTTCGTGGATCCCCCCGTGTCGGTCCACTGCTCGCCGACCTCCGGCGTCGCCGTGTGGATCAGGAGTTCACTCCACTGGTCCTCGGCGCCAGGGGCGGGCAACATCACATCTTTCACCCGAATGGCCACTGCTTCCTCGGGACGCGGCCCGCAGTAGTACAGCGTGGCGAAAAACGCGTGGAAGGCGAGCGTGGAGCCGGGCGGCTGTTACGCCCCGGTTCGGTATGCCTCCAGATGGTCGGCCAGTTCTGTGGGGTGGCCGAGCATGGGGCAGTGGTCACCGGGCAGTTCGTCGGGTGTGATGTCAAGGCGTTCCCGCACGATCCGGCGCATGTAGTCGGCGGGGAAGAAGCGGTCGTCCCGGGACAGGAGGAACTTCGTGGGCACATCCGGCCACGCGGCCAGTGGCCATGGCTTCATGAACGGAGTGGCCGATTGCGTGCGCGTGTGCTTCTTGACCTCGGCGACCAGTGCTGGCGGGGTGTCGTGGTGGAACAGGGCGGTGTCGTCGTCAGGGTCCCTGCCGTCGCGTTCGTCTTGTTCGCGCCTGGCCTGCTCGTAGCCGGTGTTGGCCCACCACTGGCCTGGACTCTCGCCCGGTGCCGGGATCTGCGCCTGCAGCATCACCAGCAGGTCCACTGGCACGCGGTCACACACCAGGGGGGCGGTGAACCCGCCGAAGGAATGGGCCACCAAGATCAGGTCGGCGCGATCACCGATGGCGTCGACCACGGTGTCGGCGTACTCGGCCAGCCCGGCCGAGTCGTCATCGCACGGCAGGTCCACCGCCACCACGTCATGGCCCCGCCCACGCAACTCGGCCTCCAGCAGATGCCAGTACCACGGGCCGGACGCGGCACCAGGAATCAGCACATACGTAGTCATCGTCAGCGCCCTCTCGGTAGCGGACACGGTGTCTCAATGCCGTCGCGCTGCCCGTCGAGGTACGGCGAGCGAACGCCCCACCGCCGGGCTGGAGTTGTCCCCGCATCCGGGAGGAACTGTTCCAGGCGGTGATGAGGCGAGGGCATCCGTGATCATTGTGTGACGAACAATCTGGACACCCTCGCGACCGCACTCTACGTGAAGACTGACGACCTGCTGAAGGCATCGCCGCAGCTGGCCCCGTACCGCCCGGAGGTCGGCATCACGCCGCGGCTGAGTGACGCCGAACTGGTCACGCTCTCGGTCATGCAGGCGCTGCTGGGCTTCACCTCCGAGGCCCGGTGGATCCGCCACGCACGCGCCCACCTGCGGCACTTGTTCCCCTACCTGCCGAAGCAGCGCGGGTACAACAAGCGGTCATGTCCCCTGTAGTGGTGTAGCCGGATTCTGTGAGCCGGTAGGCTCGTGGCCGTTTCCGGGAGCTGGAGGAGAGCTCGGACAGCTTTGAGCAAGAGCCCGATCCCTTATGTGTCCCGTTCAGGAAAGACGCTGGATCGTTGGGCGCATCCCGCCTTACGGTGGCGCCATGAGCGATCACCCGGAAGCGCCTGTCGCGCCCGTCGAGGCCTATGAACCCCCCTACTACGTGGCTGTCTTCACTACGGTGCGCACCCAGGACCAGAGCGGCTACAGCGAGACCAACGCACGCATGGAAGACCTGGTGAAGGACGTCCCTGGGTTCCTGGGGATGGACCACGCGCAGACTCCTGGCGGGCTGGGCATCACCGTCGGGTACTTCCGCGACGCCGACGCCCTCACGGAGTGGCGGAGCAACGCCGAGCACCGCGCGGCGCAAAAGCGCGGGCAAGCCGAGTGGTACCAGAGCTACACGCTGCATGTGGCGAAAGTGGAGCGGAGCCACGGGTTCACGCGAGCGTAGGTCCCGCAGAGCCCGACAGCAGGCTGACCAACCGAAGGGCAAAGGTCCTCTGACGCGGCACAATCGGATGGTTGAGGCATCGTCGCGTTCGGCGAGGACGCCGTCACGGTGCGACGCCCTCGCCGACCAGCGTCGGTCAGTCGGCACGGACCGCCACCAGCACGCCGCGGTCGAAGCGGGCTCCGGCGCGGACCAGAGTGACCAGGTGGGCGCCGTTGGCGCCTCTTCAACGGGCCTGGGCTGACTCGACAAGCTTGCCTACTCAGGCAGAGGCCCCAGGCTGTGCTGGTGCGAAACCGTACCCGGACGGGTCAGTCCCGAACCAGGTTCTCGGCAGCCTTGGCCAGGCCCTTCTCAAAGGCCTCTATGCCGCGGTCATCAACCCAGTTGTTCTGCACGTTGGTGGTGTTGGCCCCGTCGCGGACCACGCCGTACTCCACGTCCACCACCATGTCGTCGCCGTATTCCACCTTGAGGCTGAAGCCGTACGTCTCGTCGCCAAACCCTTCCACCTCCAGGGTCTTGGTGGTGACCTTGGCCTTCCCGCCCCCGAACTTGGAGTCGAACGTGCCGCACTCGTCGATGGCCTTGCCCAGGGCGGTCATCGCGCGCTCCGCCTGGTCGGGCGAGTAGGCGCTGACGTCCTGGCTGATCATGCTCTCGCCCTTGAGGAAGACCGCCTGGGCGTTCGCCTTGTAGTCGGCGTCGATCCGGCCCGTGTTGAAGAGGTCCACCAGCGGCTGGCAGGTCGCGTCGGCCGGCTTGGCGAGCAGATCTTCGGGAGCGGCCTGCTCAGAACCGTCGATCACCAGCTCGGGGTCCCGCTTCCAGCCCGTCGGCAGATCACTGTCGGCCAGCAGCGCCTTCTCCGCCTCACGGCTGCTCAGCGGTTCAGATGTCGGCTCGGAGGCGGCCGAAGTCTCGCCGCCCGGGTTGGCGTCCTTGGCGTCCGAGGCACCGCTTCCACAGGCGGCGACCAGGGCAAGGGCGGAGGCGGCGAAGACGGCCGCGGCGGCGCGGCGTATGCCGTTGTACACGTAAGTCTCCCAGTAGATAGGGCAGGTGCTGCACCGTATGACATACAGCCCGGCCCAAGAGTTGTACCGGAACTTCTAATTCCTCGTGTTTCCGCGCGTGTACCGGCGGACGCATCGGGAGTGGGCCGACAAGGTCGACGCCAGTGGGATGAGGCTGTTGACAGCGGTCTTCAACAGCACTGTGCCTACTGGAGCAAGCCGTCGCGGCCGAGTTGAGGTGGCCATTCTCGAAGCGGGCGCCGGAGCGGACGAGAGCGACGAGGTGGCGGCGAGCATCCGCCTGGCGCCTTCCCGCACGATCTCGTCGATCAGGGATCCGGTAGCGGTGGAGCCGTCGTCGTTGGCTACGCTGAGCACGGGCGTGGTCACCCTTCCAGACCCGTGCTGCGAACACGGGCCTACTCGATGACCATCAGTCGATCCCTCGGGAAGGTACGCCCTTCACGTGCCGCCCCGAGGGCCGATCCACAAGTCATGAGCATTGCTCCGAATGTGTGTCGAAGGGCGGTCGATGAGACGCCAGACAATGGAAGAGAAGCTCCTGAGCAGGGCGTGCCGCCCGACCCGCAAGGCGCCTTCCAAGCGCTTGGCCGCAGGTTCGAGTCCTGCCGGGGACGCCTTTGGCAGCCCTCCCCAGCGGGAGGGCTTTTGCGCTGGTCAGGCCGGGTTTCACCGCGCACGACGAAGCCCCGGGCACTCCCCCGACGATCCCTGGTTGCCGCCTCTCGTCGCCGTCGGCAACCAACGTCTGCGGAAGGACGTTGATGCCCGAGCGGACCAACGCCGCGCCAGCCGGCTACACCACCGTTGCGCCCAGGGTCGTCACCGACGACACGGGCGCTTTCCTCGACTCCGTCTCCCAGGCGTTCGGGGGTGAGGAGCTGGTGCGGGTACCGACCGAGGATCGCTTGATCGGCCACGGCGAGATCCGAGTCGGCGTAGACACTCGACGCCGAGCGCAGCGGTCGTGACCACACACGCAGCGATGCTCCTGTGAGGACGACCAGCTGGCCGTGATGGGTTTTGTGTCGCTCGACAAGCGAGATCAAGAAGCAGCCACTTTGACGCAAGCCTCGAAGATCACGGCTCGCGGTCCAGCGTAATTGGCCGTGCTCAGATCGCAGCAAAGCAGCTCCCCCGAAGCCGCTTCACCCAAAGCCGCTCCGCCGGCCGCGGACCACCTCTCCATCGCACAAAGACAGCAAAGGCAACAGAGGCGAAAGAGGCGACAGGTGATCGAGGTCCAGCTCTTCAGTGTGCCTGAATCTGTCGAACGCGAACTCTTTACTTGCGGTGAAATCGCTGCGGATTCGTTCTGATTTTCCGTCTGCCGATGAAATGCAAAGAGCGGTCAGGACGTCGGCAACCCACCGACAGTGGCGAGCTTCAGCGCAACACAGAGCGTCATCGCGTACGGGCTGGTCTTCGCACCGCCATCACACTCCAGCCGGGGAGGAGCAACACGCTCCAGAGTCCAGCCCAGGAGTATTGAAGATGTCAACCCACCGAGAAAGGGTGGGAATTTGTGGCGTCTCCAGCTCAGCGGCAGTCGCGCTCGAGGGTGCCCGACCCGCCACCCCCGGACCTTTATTCCTCACTCTTTCGCTTACGCCTGCCCACAGGCGCTTCGCACAGTCACGTCATGCATTTCGCGAGTAGCGTCACCCGGTTACTCGACCGACACATCGGGCACAACGATGCACTGTTCCTTCAAATAAAATCCTCCTGTCCTCCCTGGAGCCGGAGGATGCGGCGTAGGTAAAGTCCGCCACGGATTTGAACGAGAACATCCGTACGCATCGGCTTCCGGTCCGCGGCCATCTGATCGCGCCAGTCAGCAAGGCCGTGCTCAAGGATGGTGATTTGCCTGGAGCCCGCGAAGTGTCAGCATCGCCCCTGCCCGCTCGGTCGCGCACCGACGCGGCACGCCTGCTCCTGCCCACAGTGCTCGCCCTGTCGTTCGCCGTTCAGGCAGTAGGTGCCCTCCTCCCCAGCGTTCCCCTGCTCGTGGCCTCCACCGCTGTCGGGCTGGCGGCGGACGTCGCCCTGCACCGGTGGCAGCGGAAGGTGATCAGCGCCCTCGGGAAGCTGCACGCGACCGTGACCGTGCGCCAAGTCGTCCGGGACCTTCTGCTGGTGACCAGCCTGATCCGCATCGACGACCAGGACTATGAGACGAAATACCTGGCTCTGGTCTGCGGTCTGCTGATCTTCTACAGCCTGCATTTCGCATCCCAGGCGCTTGCGATCCTCGTACGCCGCACCCGCACCCTGCCCGTGGTGACCCGGAACATCGACGCCTCGCCACTACGGCTGAGCATCGCTCCCCCCAAGCTGCTGATGCAACGCTCCGGGCAGCGGCTCCTCCTGTTCGGTCTGCCCTCGACGGCCGGCCTGCTGACCACCGCGATGGGCGGCTCGGCCTGGTGGGCCGTCGCGGGAATCGCCCTGTCCGCCACCCTCGCCGTGGTGGCCATCGGCATGCTGCTCCTGCGGCTGCTGCCGGGACGCAGGCCGGTGACGAGCGAGCAGGCGCTGGAGTGGTTCGATGCCTGGCTCGCGGAGTACCAGCCGACGGTGGGCATGTACTTCTCCGGCGGCACGAGCTCGGCCTATCAGGCGAACATGTGGCTGGAGCCGCTGGCCCGGCTGGAGGGCCGCCCGCTGATCGTGCTGCGGGAGCGCTTCATGGTGAAGCAGATCGCGTCCACCGACATCCCGATCGTGTGTCTGCCGAAGGTCGCCGACCTCATGAGGCTCGAGCACTCCACCCTGATGATGCTGATCCACCCGTCGAACTCGGGGAAGACCTCGCAGGTGTTGCGCATCCCCACCATCAAGCACGCGTTCGTCAACCACGGCGAGAGCGACAAACTGTCCAGCTGCAATCCGTATGCGAAGGCGTACGACGAGGTGTGGGTGGCCGGTCCCGCGGCGCGCGAGCGGTACGCCCTGGCGAACGTGGGGGTCGACGACGAGGACATCGTGGAGATCGGACGCCCGCAGCTGGACGCGATCGAGCCGTATGCCGGTGCGCCCGTGGGCTCGTACACCACGGTTCTCTACGCCCCCACATGGGAGGGATGGGACGGCAACCCGGGCAACACCTCGGTCATCGAGGCCGGCGAGAACATCGTCCGCACCCTCCTGGCCGACCCGGGGGTCCGGCTCCTGTACAAGCCGCACCCCCTGACCGGCTCGGTCGATCCCCGGGCGGCGACCGCGAACGCCCGGATCCAGGAGATGATCCGCGCCGCGAACACTCTCCGTGTCGCGGAACACCCCGATGAGCGACCCACGCCCTCCGCAGCGGCGGAACTGGCCCGGCGGACCGCCGAACTCGACCGGCTGACCACGTCCTCGTTCCGGGCGAGCGCGGACAACGCGGAGCGGATGCTGCTCCAGACGGTCCCGGAATCCGGTCGGGCCTCAGCGGTGGCCGCCGCGACCGCCGCCTGGGAGGCCGCGTACTGGGCCTCGTTCCCCGCGTGGGAGCACCGGATCATCACCGAGGCGCGGCCGACCGTCTACGCCTGCTTCAACGTGGCCGACCTGCTGGTCAGCGATGTCTCCAGCGTCATATCCGACTATCTGGCGAGCGAGAAGCCCTACGCTGTCGCCAACACCAGCGGCCTTCCGGAGCAGGACTTCCGCGACACCTTCCCCACTGTCCGGGCAGGCGCCGTCGTCACCCCGGACGCCTCCGGTGTACCGGCCCTGCTGGAGTCCGTGCGCCACCCGGAGAAGGACCCCTACGCCGAGGCCCGCGCCGAGCTCAAGCTGGACCTGCTGGGCCCGTCCGATCCGCCGTCCGTCGTCCGCTTCAATGAGGCGGCCCGTGCGCTGTGCGCGCTGACCGACGAACACCGGGCGGGTATGACGGCGAGAGCCCTCGCGGACGTCAGGGGCTGATTCCGCGGGGCGCCTTCCAGGCGATCGGTTCGAGTCCTGCCGGGGCGCCACGGACATCCTGCCGGAGTGGCGCATCCTTCGCCTACCGCTTCGACACGCCGAAGGGCTCGGTGGTGTTCTCGGGGGACACCTCACTGAGCGACAACATCGTGCGCCTCGCCCGTGGGGCGGACATCCTCGTCCACGAGGTCATCGACCTGGACACCTACAAGAACTTCGGGCTTCCCGCCGCCCTGCTGGACCACCTGAAGGTCTCGCACACCGACGTCAAGGACATCGGGCCGCTGGCCGAGCGCTGCGGGGTGAGCACGCTGGTGCTCAGCCACATCGTGCCCGCGGACAAGAAGCTGGTGTCGGCCGCCTCGTGGCGCAAGCTGGCGAAGAAAGGTTTCGGCGGGCGGGTGGTCGTGGGCGACGACCTCGACGAGATCCCCCTGCGGGGTCCTCCATTTTGCTCCCTGAGCCCCGGTCGGCATTCCGGCAAGGGCATGATGGAGCGCACCATGGCAGGCAATACGACGGACGAGATCCCCGACAGCGGTGCGGCCGGCTCCGGGCGCGGTATGACCGTGCTGCGCAACGGCATCGGGGTGCTGCGCACCTTCAGCGTCGACGAGCCCGAGCTGGGCGTCACCGAGATCGCCACCCGGGTCGGACTGCACAAGTCCACCGTCTCCCGGATCCTCGCCACCCTGGAGCAGGACGGCCTGGTCGAGCGCGACCCGGGCTCCCGGCGGTTCCGGCTGGGGCTCGGCGTGATCGCGATGGCGGGTCCGCTGCTGGCCGACCTCGATGTGCGCCGGGCGGCGTACCCGGTGCTCCAGGAGCTGAGCCACCGCACCGGCGAGACCGCGGCGCTGCTGGTGTGGAACGGCGCCGAGGCGGTCTGCGTGGAGCAGGTGGCAAGCCGGCACGAGGTCAAGCACAGCACTCCACTGGGCACGCGCTACCGGACGGCGGCGAGTTCCTCGGTGCAGGTGTTCCTCAGCCGGCTGCCCCCGGAGCGGGTACGGGCCCTGGTCACCAGCGGGGCCGTGGTCCACCCCGGGCTCAGCGACGCCGCGGTCGACGCCTACCTGCTCCGCCTCGCGGAGAGCGCCGAGCGCGGCTACGCCGTCAACTACGGCGAGACCTCGCTGGAGGAGGTGGGCATCGCCGCCCCGGTCTTCGACCACCGCGGGGAGGTCGTCGCCTCGGTCCTCGTCTCCGCGCCCCGGTTCCGGGTCTCCGCCGAAGGTGTCCCGGTGCTGGGCGAGACGGTGCGCGAATCCGCCGCCCAGGTCACCGCCCGCCTCGGCGGACACCGCCCGGCGTCGGACGGCTGACGGCGCCGGCCGCGCCGGGGGGGCGGCGGGTGCGTTGCCACGATCCGCACCGCCCCGGGGCGATGGGTCCTCCGCGTCGTTGTGCGTACGGGCGCATCGGGGCGACGCCCCCTGGGGCGCGTCGCGCCGGTCGCGGCGCCGTACGCCGGCCACCGCGGCGGCGCGTCCGGCGGTCTCCACCGGTACGTCCGGGGACTTCCGGCGGCGGCACGTCCGGCATCTCCACCGGTACGTCCGGGGACTTCCGGCGGCGGCACGTCCGGCATCTCCACCGGTACGTCCGGGGACTTCCGGCGGCGGCACGTCCGGCGACCTGCGGCCCCGACGCGCCCTGCGCCCGGCGACCTGCGGCCCCGACGCGCCCTGCGCCCGGCGGCCTTCGGCCCGGCGTGTCCGGCAACCTCCAGCGGTGACGCGACCGGCGCCGTCCGGCGACGCACCCATGCGGTCCATGCGGTCCGGCGCGTGCGTTCCGACGGCCAGTCGCTCCTGTGCGGCGGCGCGTGAGGGGCGGGTGGCCGGCCACCGCGCTGGCCTCTACGTGGTGGGCTGACGCCCCGGGGACCGCTACAGGCCGGGACCGGCCGTCAGGTCGGTGCCCGGGGTGGTGCGCAGTGCAGGGGCGAGGACGGCCAGTTCCGGTTGCTTCAGGGTGGGCAGTTCGCCGGGGCTCGGGGCGGTCAAGGGCGGGTCCAGGGCGAGACCCGGGGTCAGGGTCCGCACGTCGGAGGCGGGCACGCCGACGCCGACGTGGTCGAAGCCGTCGTCCATGGCGTGCGCCAGCGGGGCGCGCAACTCCAGGCCGGGCAGCCCGCCGTCGACCGGCAGCCGCGGCACCGTGTGCTCCGGCATGAGCCTTCCTTGCACGAACCGCGGGGCCTCGGGGGTGCTCGGCGCGGGCAGCGGGAACTCCCCGCCGACCTCGGGCAGTTCCGTGCCGAGGGCCGCTTCCGCGCCGTCCAGCGGTACGGAAATGGGGATCGCGCCGACCGCCGCGGCGGGGGTCGCGGCGGCGCCCACGGCCGCGGAGACGCCCGTGATGACCGCGGCAAGGGTTCCTCGAGTGGTCGACTTCATGTCAGTACGGTCCCTTTCAGGGTTCGGGGTTCGATGTCCGCGACGTGCGCGATTGGCCTACGGTCCTGACGTCAGCTCTGCAGCGGCAGGCCGCCAAGCAGGGGCTTGGGGGCGTTCAGGGTCTTGGCGGCTTCCTTGACCGTGTGGAGTACCGAGGCCTTGTTCTCGGTGTTGAGTGCGTCGGACTGGTGCCGCAGCGGCATGACGTCGAGGGGCCCCTTGGCGAGCGTGAGCGTGTTGACGGCGCCGTTGAGGCCGGCGGGCGCGGCGTCGGCGGCGTTCTGCGCGAACGCGGGCGCGGCGGCACCGGCGACGGCCAGGGAACCGGCGAGGACGGCGGCAGCCTTCAGGGACTTCATCGTGTTCCTTTCTTCGGCGACGTGGGTCAGCGCGGGGGATCGCGTCGCCGTGCCCAACGAGCCCAGGGCGGGCCGGAAACCCCGGCGGGCGGGATTGCCGAAGTCCTCATATGAGATCGCCGGCGGACTCGGAGGCAGCAGCCGTCGCGCCGGCGCCGTCCGGGGAAACGGAACGGCCGCCTCCCCGGAAAGAACCCGGGGACGGCGGCCGGCCTAAGGTACGCGCTCGGGCGTCAGCTGCCGAGGCAGGTGGTGCCGGACGCCGTGTTCAACAGGCCGATGCCGTTGACGGTGTTGCCGCAGACACTGACCGGGACGTGGACCGGGGCCTGGATGACGTTGCCCGACAGAACGCCCGTAGAGTTGGCGGCCGCACCGGTCGCGCCGCTGTCGGCGGCGGCGATACCGGCACCGCCCGCGACGGCCGCGGCGGCGACGGAGGTAAGGACCAGGCCCTTGGCGATACGGGACATGGGGAAGTGCTCCTTGAGTTGACACAAAAACACCCGGGCGGGATGCCCGGCTCTGTGTCAACGCGCCACGCACCGTCGAGTTGTGCCGCCGAAGGGGTGATCCTGCTGGGTACGGACGTACGGCTCCGGCACGCGAGGCGATCGCCGGGAACCCGGCAGTCGTACGCCCGGTGTTCGAGGCGGCGGCTGGGTCGGCACGGCCCTGACGCTGAACTGGAGGCGCGTTGGGGCGCACGGGTGGCGTGCGCCAGAAAGTGACGAGCGCGCGACAGGTAGGCGTGCTGTCATCACCAGGCAGCGGCAGGTCGTGCGCAACGGAGTCGTTACGGCGCTCCTGCTCTGTCCCCGCGGGCGCCGTACGCGCGAGAATCGCGCCGCTCATCGGCGCCGAGACGTCTGCGACGCTCGTGGTGTGCGTGGGGCGGCTGTGCCTGCAGAAGGGGCAGAACCTGCTGCCGCGGGCGCGGCCATGAGGGGCCGCAGAGCGCCCGGAGCCCGTCGTGGTGGTCCCGACGGTGGCGGCACTCAAGCCGGAGAAGCCCAGCGACCAGACCGGAAACTCAGGCAAGGGAGGGGCGCCACCGCCGTCAGGGCTGTTCGCCCCGCTCCCCGCACGGAGGATCCGGATCCGGGGGCGGGTGGTGATACGCCGCCGACGGAAGAGACCGTCGGCCTCATCGATCCGTCGGCGGGGTGCGGGTGCCGGACGTCGGGCCCGGCACCCGGGGCCGTCACTGCGGCCCGGACGCCTGCCCTATCGGTGGGAGGCGGCCCGGCCGCGGCGGTAGAGGATCATGCCACCGGCGAGCAGTGCCGCGCTGGCGGCCGATGTCGCCAGCAAGGTCCCGCTACCGGTCTCTGCCAGCTGTGGGGACCCGGAGGGCGCGGTCTCGTCGACCGGAGCCGGCAGGGTATCGGCATGCACGGGCGCGGGTGCGTCGTTGCCCGCGGACGGCAGCGGGTCGTCCTCGATGAGCGGCGGGATGACCTTGGGAGGCAAGGCCGTGCTGCTGTCGCCGGAGGACGGCGGAGGAGTCGGTGACGGCTGCGCCCCGCTCTCGTCCGGGTTTGCCGGAGTCGCCGGAGTCGGAGTCGGAGTCGCCGGAGTCGGAGTCGGCGTCGGAGTCGGCGTCGGAGTCGGCGTCGGAGTCGGAGTAGGGATCGACTGTGAGCCGTTGGCGCAGTTGTTGCCGAACGCCGGGTTCAGCAGCGCGATGGCGTTGACGGTGTTGCCGCAAACGTTCACCGGGACGTGCACCGGGGCCTGGACGGTGTTGCCGGACAGGAGGCCGCCCGAGTTGGTGGCGGTACCGTTCGCCTGCGAGTCGGCGAAGGCGGAGCTGCCGTACAGGCTCAGCATGCTCGTCGCGGCGGCCGCCGCGAACACTCCCCTGCTCAGGGTCTGTCGCAATCTATTCGTCTTCCTGCTTGAAGCCGCTTGGAGCGGCGTGAAGAAGTGGAAAGCCGGCCTTGGGCGAAAGAGTGATGTCCAAGGCCGGCCGTGACACAGCCGGTGCGGCTGGTGCGCCGGGACGGTCAGCCGTTGGCGCAGGTGCCGCCGAACGCCGGGTTCAGCAGCGCCGCGACGTTGACGGTGTTGCCGCAGACGCCGACCGGGACGTGCACGGGAGCCTGGATGCCGTTGCCCGCCAGCACACCCGAGGAGCCGGTGGCGGTACCCGTGGTCCCGGAGTCGGCGAACGCGGGCCCTGCCATGCCCAGGGCCACGATGGCACCCGACACGACAGCAACACTCTTCTTCATGAATTTTCCCTTCTTGGGGCCATGCCCCGATGGCGGCGAGAAACCGAGTGAACACAACCGATTCGGCCGCGATGCTGAACGAGGAATAGCCGTGACGAAGCACCGAACGTGCGCCGCCGGCAGTTCACTCGATCGCATCGCACTATCGCGCGGTTCACATCGGGTGTTTTGACGGAAGGAGTTTTACGGAAAGGTCCCGGCGGCCCGCCGCCGAAGCGACGGACAACCTGGCTGACCCGGCTCGGCTCAGCTCCCGACGGTGGAGGAAAGGACCGGCAGATCGCCGTTGCCGAACGCCGACGAGGCGGCGGCACCGTTCGCGGCGGCGGGACAGTTGTCGTTCCCGATGGCAAGTTCCGTGGGAGCGGCCGCCACCGGCATTCCGACGGCGGAAGCGGCGGCCACGGCGGCGGCCATTGCCCTCTTGAGCACTGCGCGTTCCTTTCCTCGTAGCGACGCAGTCCCTACGGCCTCATCAACCGCGTGCCGGATGTTTGGTTGCGGGAGTTCACCCGGTTGGCCCGCACCTCACGGGAAAGGTCTGAAAATCGCGGAGTCCGGGAAACGCACAGGCAGCCCACATGGCCCCGGCGGAGTGAACAGGAGAAACCCGGTTGCGGCCTGTCAGTTGACGAGAACGCTCCGGTGGAGGGGTTTCAGAAAGGACTGGCCAGTGATCAAGATTCCGAGCCCCTCACCTGATTCACGGACGCGGGCTCCTACGACACCACGTCCTTGCGGGCGAACCCGCGGAAGGCCAGGGCGAACAGCACCAGCGCGTAGCTGACGGAGACCGCTGCGCCCTGGATCATCCCGGACCACTCGGGGTGCGGCTGCACGGCGTCGGCCCAGGCGTACTGCCAGTGCGCGGGCAGGAAGTCGCGCCAGTGCCCGAGGGCCGTGACAGCGTCCAGGACATTGCCCACGATGGTCAGGCCGACCGCGCCGCCCACGGCGCCCAGGGGCGCGTCCGTCCTGGTGGACAGCCAGAACGCCAGCGCCGCGGTGACCAGTTGCGACACGAAGATGTACGCCACGACCACCAGCAGCCGCTGGGCTGCGGTCCCCGCGTCGAGCGCGCCGCCGGTGGGGATCTCCAGCGGGCCCCAGCCGTAGACGGTCGTGCCGACGGCGAGCGCCACCAGCGGCAGCAGCACCATCGCCGCCAGGCTGAGCCCGAGTCCGACGACGAGCTTGGACCACAGCAGCCGGGCCCGCGGCACGGGGGCGGCGAGCAGGTAGCGCAAGGAGGACCAGCTCGCCTCCGAGGCGACCGTGTCCCCGCAGAACAGCGCCACCGGGATCACCAGCAGGAAGCCCGCCGAGACGAACAGGTTCACCGCGGCGAAGTTGGCCGCGGACGCGGTGGCCGTGTCCATCAGCGTCACCCGTCCGCTGCGGCCGCCCGGACCGCCGCCGATCGCGAAGGCGACGGCCAGCACGAAGGGCAGCGCGGCCAGGATGCCGCCCATGACCAGCGTGCGGCGCCGCTTGAGCTGCCGCACCAGCTCCACCCCCAGGGGCAGGGTGCGGCCCGCCCGGTAACCGGAGGCGACCTCGGTGCTCTCGGCGAGCGTGCTCATACGGAACCTCCGATCAGGGTGAGGAAGGCGTCTTCCAGCCGGCGGTGGGGGCCGACCGAGACGACGGGCACCTCCAGCCGCACCAGCTCCACGACCAGGTTCCGCGCCGTGCCGCCGGTCTCCAGCCGGACCAGGAGGCCGGCCTCGGTGCGCAGCGCGGAGGCGACGCCCGGCAGGGCGGACACCTTCTCCACGACCGGGTCCTCCACCGGGGTGGCGGTGCCCACCAGCAGGGCGTCGCCGGAGCCGACGATCTCGCCGACCGGACCCGCCTGCACCAGACCTCCCCGGTCCATCACCACCAGGTGCGTGCAGGACTGTTCGACCTCCGAGAGCAGATGGCTGGAGACGATGACCGTACGGCCGCCGGCCGCGTAACGGATCATCACCTCGCGCATCTCGCGGATCTGGGGCGGGTCGAGGCCGTTGGTCGGCTCGTCCAGGATCAGCAGGTCCGGCAGGCCCAGCATGGCCTGTGCGATCGCCAGACGCTGGCGCATGCCCTGCGAGTAGGTGCGTACCGCGCGCGCCAGCGCCTCACCGAGGCCGGCGATCCGGAGGGCCTCGTCCAGGTGCGCGTCCTCGGGCGGGCGGCCGGTGGCCCGCCAGTACAGCTCCAGATTCTCCCGGCCGGACAGGTGGGGCAGGAAGCCGGCGCCCTCCACGAAGGCGCCGACCCGCGAGAGCACGGGCGCGCCGGGGCGGACGGCGTGGCCGAAGACGCGGATCTCGCCGGCGTCCGGCCGGATCAGGCCCATCAGCATGCGCAGGGTGGTCGTCTTGCCCGCGCCGTTCGGCCCGAGCAGGCCGAGGACCTGGCCCTTGTCCACCCGGAACGACAGGTCCCGTACCGCGATGGGGGTCCCCCCTGCTCGAGCGAAGCCGAGAGCTTGGGGGAGGTCCGCCGACTTCGCGTACCGCTTGCTCAGGCCGGTGATCCGCAGCGGGACGTCGGCCAGTTCCGGGTCGGGAGCGGGCGCGGCCGTGCGGCGGCGGGCGGTCAGCAGCAGGGCGAGCGCGACCGCCGCGCCGGCCGGGGGCAGCCACCACACCCAGCCGGGCAGCGGCGCCGCCGCGGTGGTCACGCCCGGCGCGGTCGGCGCCTTCAGGTCGCTCTTCAGACCGACGGTGTACGTCGCCGGGGCGGCCGGTGAGGCATAGCCGAGGTCGGTGGAGGCGAGGACCAGGCGGAGCCGGTGGCCCTTCTGCACCTCGTGGTCGACGGCCGGGAGGGTGAGGGTGACGTCCTTGCCTGCCTTGGCGCCCTCGACGCGCACGGGGGACACCAGCTGGGCGGGCAGCACCGGCTGCTCCTTGCCCGGTCCGACGTCGTAGAGCTTGGCGAAGAGCACCGCGTCGTCGCCGGTCGAGGTGACGTGGACGGTCACCGCCGGCGATCCGGTGATGCGCAGGCCGCCGCCGAGCGGAGCGGAGTCGAACCGCGCGTACTGGCCGGGGAAGTCCAGTGACACCCCGACGCCGAGCGAGGACAGCTGGGCCAGACCGCCGGATCCGCCGAGGCCCGGCAAGGAGGACACGGCGGGCGGGTTGGCCCCGGCGGGGTTCTCGAAGCGCTGCTCGCCTCCGCGCAGGGCGATGGACCGCTGACCGCCGTCAAGGCCCGGATACGCGCTGCCGCTCGCGCCCCGCAGCAGGGCCCGGCCGTCGGTGGAGTCGACGCCTCCGGTACGGGTGATACGGAAGGCGGGGCCGGTGTCGGTGTTCTTGTCGCCGTTGAGGTACCGGTCGAACCAGGTCTTCACACGCGCCTGGACCCGGCCGGTCTCCATGTCGCCGCCGTCGTGGCCGCCCGCGATCCAGTCGACGTCGACCGGGGCGCCGTTCGCCCGGATCGCCCTGGCTGCGGCGTCGGCCTGGCCGAGTGGGAAGAGGGAGTCGGACTGGCCCTGCACCAGCAGGGTCGGCACCTTGATGCGGTCGGCGACGGCGGACGGCGAGCGTTCCTGGAGCAGTCGGCGCGCCTCGGCGTCCGGCTTGCCCGACTCGGCGACCCGCTCGTACATCCGGCACAGCGTGGGCTCGAACTTGGCGCATCCGCCACCGGAGTTGATGAAGGCACCCGCCCACAACCTCTTGAAGACGCCGCCCGGGAAGAGCGCGTCCGCGAGGTTCCAGTAGGTGATCGCCGGGGCGATGGCGTCCACCCGGTGGTCGTGTCCGGCGGCGAGCAGGGAGATCGCTCCGCCGTAGGAGGCTCCGGCCACGCCCACGCGCGGGTCGCCGGGCCCGTCGAGCCGGACCTCGGGCCGCCGCGCCAGCCAGTCGATCAGCTTGGAGACGTCGGCGACCTCGCCCTCCGGATCGTTCAGCCCGATCTTGCCGGTGGATCCGCCGAAGCCGCGGGCCGACCACGTCAGCACCGCGTATCCGTCCCTGGCGAGGTCCTGCGCCTGGCGCCGCACGTCGTTCTTGCTGCCGCCGAAGCCGTGCCCGAGCAGGACGGCGGGGTGACGGCCGGGCGTGGCCGGGGTGAAGTACGAGGTGTCGATCCGCACCCCGTCGCCCATGGTCATCACCTGGTCGGCGCGGTGCACCGGGGGCGGGTCGTCGGAGGCGATCGCCGTCCACGTGCCGGCACCGGCCAGCACGGCGACGGCGGCCCCGGCGGCCAGCGGGCGCCGGGGCCGCCGCAGCAGCCCGCGCAAGCCGGGCAGTCGAAGATCCATGTCCCCCACGGTACGGGCCGCCGCCGACAACCGAAGCCGCCGCCGGACCGAACCCGCGCACCTCCCCGGGGAGTACGGGGCCGCCCGGCGTACCGCGGGCGCGGTACGCCGGGCGGCCCCGTCGTCCTACGGCTGGGTGTCCTCCGGGATCGACACCAGCCAGCGGGTGTCGCGGCGGGGACGGAGGTAGAAGGCCCAGTAGAGGGTGGCGACCGCCATGATGCCGCCGGTCCACAGCAGGTAGGCGACCTCCTGTTGGCTGAGGATGTAGGCCAGGAGCGCGATGAGCAGCACGGGCACGGCCGGCCACAGGGGCATGCGCCACGCGGGCGTGTGCTTGTGGGAGCCGCGGCGGGACAGCAGCGCGGCGACCGCGACGAGCAGGTACATGCCGGTCACCGACACGCCCGTGACGCCGTACAGGGTGTCCAGGTTGACGAAGCACAGCAGCGCGCCGGGGACGCCCACCGCGAGGGTGGCGACCCAGGGGGAGCCGAAGCGGCCGAGCCTGGAGAAGACGTTGTTGACCGGCGAGGGCCAGGCCTTGTCGCGGGCGGAGGCGAACAGCACGCGGGAGTTCTGGATGACCATGACGATGCCGGCGTTGATGATCGCCAGGGCCACGCAGAGGCTGACGAAGGTGCCGACGGCGGAGTTGGACCAGGCGGCCACCATCGAGCTCAGGTTGCCGTCGGTCAGCTCCTTGATGTCGGAGGCGCCCATGGTGATGGCGGCGACCGGCACCAGGATGATCACGGACGAGATGGCGAGGGTGGCGAGCACCGTACGGGCGACGTTGCGGCGCGGGTTCTCCAGCTCCTCGGAGAGGTAGACGGCCGTCGAGAAGCCCTGGGTGACGAAGAGGGCGATGGCGAGACCGGAGACGACCAGCATGGCCGTCACGGTGTCCGTGTGCCCGTCCGCGCCGGCCACCTGCATGGAGATCAGGCTGCCGGGACCGCGGTGGCTGTGCGCGAAGCCCAGCAGCGCGACCACGCCCGCCGCGATGACCTCCAGGACCAGGAAGATGCCGGTGATCCAGGCGTTGGCGCGCAGGTCCAGCAGGCCGGCGAGGGTGGCCAGCAGCATCACGCCGGCGCCGGTCCAGGCCGGGTCGAGGTGCACGATCGGCGTCAGGTAGTCGGCGGTGCCCATCGCGATCACCGGCGGGACGATCATGACGACGAGCAGGGACAGCACGAAGACCAGCCAGCCCGCCAGCCGCCCGGCCATGGTCGACACCATGGCGTACTCGCCGCCCGCGCTGGGGATGAGGGTGCCCAGCTCCGAGTAGCAGAACGCCACGGCGATGCACAGCAGGGAGCCGATGGCGATCGTGAGGGCGGTGGCGGTGCCGAGCGTGCCGAGGAGGTCGGGAACGACCACGAAGAGCGTGGAGGCGGGGGTCACGCACGAGAGGGTCAGGAGGGTGCCGCCGACGACCCCGATGGAACGCTTGAGCTTGATAGGGCTGTCCGTCGCCTCTGTGGGACTGCCGGCCACTTCCGGGGCGGAGTTCTCGACAGAGCGGAGCATGTCGGTCATGCAGCGGTTCCGATCGACTTGTGCAACAGGTGAGGGGCCAGGGAGCGCGCTATCGCCTCCGGCGGTTCGCGGTCGTACGCACTCTCGTCCGCTCCCGGCCCGGTTATCGAACATCAACGAAAACCGCTGCGTCAATGGTCGTTAACCTACGGAATTCGCGGCGGAACAGCGATCTACGACTGATTCACGCGTCGAACGGTCCGATTGTTGGGGCCCTTACGGGCGTGCGGGAACCGCAGCGACCCCCCGAAAAAAGATGAGGCCGTCCGCATATCGGACGGCCTCGTCATCGCCTGAGGCGATGGTGGGGTCGCGACGGTCAGTGGTTGCGCGGGAACCCGAGGTCCACGCCCGTCGGGGCCTCGGACGGGTCCGGCCAGCGGGTGGTGACGACCTTGCCGCGGGTGTAGAAGTGCGTGCCGTCGTTGCCGTAGATGTGGTGGTCGCCGAAGAGCGAGTCCTTCCAGCCGCCGAAGGAGTGGTAGCCCACCGGCACCGGGATCGGCACGTTGACGCCGACCATGCCGGCCTCGATCTCCAGCTGGAACCGGCGGGCCGCGCCGCCGTCCCGGGTGAAGATCGCCGTGCCGTTGCCGAACGGCGAGGCGTTGATGAGCGCCACGCCCTCCTCGTAGGTGTCCACGCGCAGCACGCACAGCACCGGGCCGAAGATCTCGTCCTGGTAGGCCTTGGCGCCGGTGGGCACCTTGTCCAGCAGCGAGATGCCGATCCAGTGGCCGTCCTCATGGCCCTCGACCGTGTAGCCGGTGCCGTCCACGACTACCTCGGCGCCCTCGCTCGCGGCGTTCTCCACGTACGAGGCCACCTTGTCGCGGTGTGCCTTGGTGATCAGCGGGCCCATCTCGGAGGACGGGTCGTTGCCCGGGCCGATCTTGATCTTCTCGGCGCGCTCGCGGATCTTCTCCACCAGCTCGTCGCCGATCGAACCGACCGCGACCACGGCCGAGATGGCCATGCAGCGCTCGCCCGCCGAGCCGTACGCGGCCGAGACGGCGGCGTCGGCGGCCGCGTCCAGGTCGGCGTCCGGCAGCACCAGCATGTGGTTCTTCGCGCCGCCGAGGGCCTGCACGCGCTTGCCGTTCGCGGAGGCGGTGGTGTGGATGTAGCGGGCGATCGGGGTGGAGCCGACGAAGGAGACCGCCTTGACGTCCGGGTGCTCCAGGAGGCGGTCCACGGCCACCTTGTCGCCGTGGACCACGTTGAAGACGCCGTCGGGCAGCCCGGCCTCGGCCAGCAGCTCGGCGATCTTCAGGGAGGCCGACGGGTCCTTCTCGCTCGGCTTCAGCACGAAGGTGTTGCCGCACGCGATGGCGATGGGGAACATCCACATCGGGACCATCGCCGGGAAGTTGAACGGCGTGATGCCGGCGACCACGCCCAGCGGCTGCCGGATCGCGGCGACGTCGACGCGGGTGGCGACCTGAGTGGACAGCTCACCCTTGAGCTGCACGTTGATGCCGCAGGCCAGGTCGACGATCTCCAGGCCGCGGGCGACCTCGCCGAGCGCGTCGGAGTGCACCTTGCCGTGCTCGGCGGTGATCAGCTCGGCGATCTCGTCGCGGTGGGCGTCGAGCAGCGCGCGGAACTTGAACAGGATCGAGGTCCGCTGGGCCAGCGAGGACTGCCCCCAGCTCAGGTACGCGTCCTTGGCGGCGGCGACCGCGGCGTCCACCTCCTCCACGGAGGCGAACGCGACCTTCGTGGTGACCTCGCCGGTCGCCGGGTCCGTGACCGGCCCGTACGTCCCCGAGGCGCCTTCGACGGTCTTCCCGCCGATCCAGTGGTTGACGATCTTCGTCATGCCCGGTTACTCCTTCACAGATGGCGGCGACGGGTCGAAACGTGCCGTTCGCAGAGCTCATGTGCCGTGACCGGCGACGGGCGCGTCGCGGTCCCGGCCACAGGTACATCCCACCAGGCATGCGCCGAGGGCGCGCCCGACACTGTGTCTGCGGTTTCCGTCTCCACGTAGACACATGTGGGAGTGTCCGCCGCGCGCCCCGGCGAGGACGGCGTGCGGAATCCGCAGACGGGCCGAGTGCGGCCGGCCGCCGTCCCGCGGTGGGTTGTCGGGACCTCCGGCGCGGGGCCGTAGCGGGCGGGGAGTCGACGCTCGCACTTCGCTCCTGCCAGGGCGAAGCGGCGTCCCGCGCCGGAGGCGTTCTGTGCCCGGGGCGCCACGAGGCGCGTGCGGGTCTCCACCCAGCGTGCCCTCGCCGCTCGGGTGGGGAAACTCTTGGTCCGCCGTGCCGTCTCGGGCGCGCCGCGAGCACGGTCCCGCGGTGATCAGGTCGCACGCCATCGGCTGCCCTCGGCTTCCCTTCGCCTCGATTCCCTCGGTTCCCCCGGTTCTAGTGCCGGGCACGGACCCCTGTCAATGGTTTGTCCGGACATACGGACGAGGCGATGAGCCGTCCGGCCGCGCCGAACCCTCGGCACGCGGGGGTCGCTTGCCTCAGGTGTGTCACAAAAGCCTCTGCCGTGTCACGCATGTCGCGGGTACGCGGGCCCTCGGTCACACCCGGCCGACAGCCGCTTGCCGGTGCGCGGTCCGTGTCGTTCACCGACCACAGGCTTGGAGATCGCCAGCGCTGCGCCCGGCTCCCCCGACGGCCGCTCCGGCCGCCGCCGTGGTGCGCGCGGGGAGGTGCACGTCATGACCGACCGAAGGCTCTGGTCGTACAAGGAGATCGCGGCGCACATCCGGGTGCAGCCGGACACCGTGCGGTCCTACCGCAAGCACGGCCTGCTGCCACCACCCGATCACGTGGAGGGCGGCAGGCCCTACTGGTACGCCGACACCGTCCGCGCCTGGGTCGCCGCCCGGCCCGGCAACCGCGGCCGACGCAGAGCCGACTGAACCACCGCTGCCGGGCCGCGGGCCCGGCTCCTTCCCCGTTCGCTGACATGACGGTGCCCCACGCGAGGTGGGGCACCGTGTCAGCTCCACGGCTCGATGACCGTGACCCCGGATCCGGGTGCCGTGCCCATCGCGGCGAGCGCCTCCGGGACGGCTGCCAGCGGGATGGCCGACGTCACCAGGAGGTCGGGGCGCAGCACACCAGCCCGTACCAGCTCCATCATCTGGGGATAGGCGTGCGCGGCCATGCCGTGGCTGCCCAGGAGTTCGAGCTCCAGGGCGATCGCGCGCGCCATGGGCACCGGGGTGGTGCCCGTGGTGGAGGGCAGCAGACCGACCTGGACGTGGCGGCCCCGGCGGCGCAGACCGTTCACCGAGGCCGCGCAGGTGGCGGGCGAGCCGAGCGCGTCGAGCGAGACATGGGCGCCCCCGCCGGTCACCTCGCGCACCCGCTCCGCCGTGTCCTTGACGGCGGAGGCGTCCACGCACTGCGCGGCGCCGAACCTCCGCGCCAGGTCCAGGGCCCGGGCGGACACGTCCACCGCGACCACCCTGGCCCCCGCGGCCGCCGCGATCATCACCGCCGACAGGCCCACGCCCCCGCAGCCGTGCACGGCGACCCAGTCGCCGGCGGCGGCCCGGCCCTGCTGGACCACCGCGCGGTACGCCGTGGCGAACCGGCAGCCGAGCGAGGCCGCCGTGGCGAAGGACAGGCCCTCGGGTACGGCGACCAGGTTCACGTCGGCGTGGTCGAGCGCCACGTACTGGGCGAAGGAGCCCCAGTGCGTGAAGCCCGGCTGGGTCTGCCGCTCGCACACCTGCTGGTCGCCCGCCGCACAGGCGGGGCAGGTGCCGCAGGCGCAGACGAAGGGGACGGTCACCCGGTCGCCGGGCCGCCAGCGGGTCACCCGGGGGCCCACCTCCTCGACGGTCCCGGCGAGTTCGTGCCCCGGCACGTGCGGCAGCGTGATGTCGGGGTCGTGGCCCTGCCAGCCGTGCCAGTCGCTGCGGCACAGGCCGGTCGCCTCGACCCGCACCACGACCCCGTGCTCCGCGGGCCTCGGGTCGGCCACCTCGCGCACCTCGGCCGGCTCCCCGTACCGCTCGAACACCACTGCCCGCATCGCCGCCTCGCCTTCCGTCCGGCTTTTTCGCGGCCCACCGCCGCCGGCGAAACCGTAGTACGCGGGCACATCCCGGGCACCAAGGGCCTGACCCACCCCGTCGGGCAGGCGTGCGGCCACGGCTTCCGGCGCCGGATCTCCGAGGAGCGCGACGCCGCGCGTGCGACCCTGCTGTCAGGCGTGGATTCCACTCCCCCTCACCGTGGCGATCCCTTGGGGGAATACCCCCTAGGGGTATAGTGTTGAGGAATGGCGGGCCCCCGTGGCCCCCGCGCCCCACCCACCACGACGAGGAGAACGACATGACTGCCCAGACCGGCACCCCGGACACCGTCACCACTGTCTACAAGGTGAGCGGGATGAGCTGCGGACACTGCGAGGGTTCCGTGTCCTCCGAGATCTCCGAGCTGCCCGGCGTCAGCTCGGTGAAGGCCGTCGCCTCCACCGGCGAGGTCACCGTCGTCTCCGCCTCCCCGCTGGACGTGGAGGCGGTGCGCGCCGCCGTGGACGAGGCCGGCTTCGAACTCGTCGGCGAGGCCTGACGAAGGTCGGTCCGCCTGCCCTCAGGTCGTCTGGAGTTCCGAGGATGAACACCCACGCCGCCCCGCAGACGTCCACAGCCGACCGGCCGGGCGCCGCCGAGGTCGAGCTGCTCGTCGGGGGAATGACCTGCGCTTCCTGCGCCGCCCGCGTCGAGAAGAAGCTCAACCGCATGGACGGCGTCACCGCGACGGTCAACTTCGCCACGGAGAAGGCCAGGGTCTCCTACCCGGCAGGGGTATCGGTCGCCGATCTGATCGCCACCGTGGTCAGGACCGGTTACACGGCCGAGGAGCCCCCGCCGCCGGCACCCGAACCGGCGACGGACGCGGAGTCCCGGCCGGACGAAGGGCGGGCGTCGCGGGATGCCGAGCCGGCCTCCCTGCGCGGGCGCCTGATCGTCTCCGCGCTCCTCGCCGCCCCCGTCGTCCTGCTCGCGATGGTCCCGGCGCTGCAGTTCACGTACTGGCAGTGGCTCTCGCTGACCCTCGCCGCGCCGGTCGTCGTCTGGGGCGGACTGCCGTTCCACCGGGCGGCCCTGGCCAACGCCCGGCACGGCGCGGCCACGATGGACACCCTCGTCTCGATCGGCACCCTGGCCGCGTTCGGCTGGTCGCTGTGGGCGCTGTTCCTGGGCGACGCGGGCATGCCCGGCATGCGCCACGAGTTCGGCCTCACCGTCTCCCGGATGGACGCGGCCTCCACGATCTACCTGGAGGTCGCCGCCGGGGTCGTCGCCTTCATCCTGCTCGGCCGCTTTCTGGAGGCCCGCTCCAAGCGGCGGGCGGGCGCCGCGCTGCGGGCGCTGCTGGAACTGGGCGCGAAGGACGTCTCCGTCCTGCGGGACGGAGTGGAGAGGAGGATCCCGGTTTCCGCGCTGGCGGTCGGCGACCGGTTCGTCGTACGGCCCGGCGAGAAGATCGCCACCGACGGCACGGTCGTCGAGGGCGCCTCGGCGGTCGACGCCTCGATGCTCACCGGCGAGTCGGTGCCCGTGGACGTCGGCACCGGCGACACGGTCACCGGTGCCACGGTCAACGCCGGCGGCCGGCTGGTCGTGGAGGCCACCCGGGTCGGCGCGGACACCCAGCTCGCACGGATGGCGCAGCTCGTCGAGGACGCACAGAGCGGCAAGGCCGAGGTGCAGCGGCTGGCCGACCGCATATCGGCGGTCTTCGTGCCGATCGTCCTGCTCATCGCCGTGGGCACCCTGGTCATCTGGCTGTTCGCGACCGGTGAGGTGACCGCCGCGTTCACCGCGGCCGTCGCCGTTCTGATCATCGCCTGCCCGTGCGCGCTGGGCCTGGCCACGCCGACCGCGCTGATGGTCGGCACCGGCCGGGGCGCCCAGCTCGGCATCCTCATCAAGGGCCCCGAGGTGCTGGAATCCACCCGCCGCGTGGACACGGTCGTCCTGGACAAGACCGGAACGGTCACCACGGGCCGGATGACCCTCCAGGAGGTGCACGCCGCCGAGGGCACCGACGAGAAGCAGTTGCTGCGCCTCGCGGGCGCGCTGGAGCACGCGTCCGAGCACCCGATCGCGCGGGCCGTGGCCGCCGGCGCCGAGGAACGGGTCGGCCCGCTGCCCCCGGTCGAGCACTTCGAGAACGTCCCCGGACGCGGTGCACGCGGGCGCGTGGAGGGCCATGCCGTGGCCGTGGGACGGCTCGTGGACCTCACCGCCGAGCTGCCCGAGGAGGTGGCCCGCGCACGGCACGAGGCGGAGAGCGAAGGCCGTACGGCGGTCGTCGTCGGCTGGGACGGGGTGGCACGCGGTGTCATCGCCGTCGCGGACGCCGTCAAGGAGACCAGCGCGCAGGCGGTGGCGCAATTGCGCGCGCTGGGACTGCGCCCGGTCCTGCTGACCGGCGACAACCGCGCCGTCGCCGAGGCCGTGGCACGGGCCGTCGGGATCGACCCGCACGACGTGGTCGCCGAGGTGCTGCCCGAGGAGAAGGTCGAGGCCGTCAGGCGGCTGCGGGCCGAGGGGCGCACGGTGGCGATGGTCGGCGACGGGGTCAACGACGCCGCCGCGCTCGCCACCGCCGACCTGGGACTGGCCATGGGCACCGGGACGGACGCCGCCATCGAGGCCGGCGATCTGACCCTGGTCCGCGGGGACCTCCGGGCAGCCGCGGACGCCATCCGCCTGTCCCGGCGGACGCTGGCCACCATCAAGGGCAACCTCGTGTGGGCCTTCGGCTACAACCTGGCCGCGCTGCCGCTGGCCGCCGCCGGACTGCTCAACCCGATGATCGCGGGGGCTGCGATGGCGTTCTCTTCGGTGTTCGTGGTGACGAACAGTCTGCGGCTGCGCACGTTCCGCTGAACGAAAAGCAGTCGAGACCGAAGTAAGAGTCCCCCTGGAGTCCAAAGCGGGCCTCACATAAGCTCTTCACAAAGCTCGCGCATCATCCTTACGCTTGGGTCGCGGTCGCCATACTTGGGCTCTTGCGTACCTAACGGACATATGCAAGAGACGCAGATCACAGTGATGTGAACGTAACCATCGAAGGGGTTCGAAGGTCTAAGTTGGCGATGTCGGGCAGCGTCTTGGGGGGCGTTGACCGGCATCTGGGGATGTCTTGGGGGACTTCCTCAGAGGTGCGTTGCCGGGGCACGTACACCGGGAAGCTTTGAGCGGCCCTCCCGCGCGTGCGCGTCCCGGCAGACCGCACAGCACCAGGTGCGACGAGTTCTGCTCGTTGTGCTCACAGCGATTCAGGCGCTGGTCCTTGAACGCCCGGCCGGATCCCGTGGGGGGAATCCGCACCGGGACATGGGAAGGCGCCCTGGTCGCCGGCCCGTGGGGGGACCGGCGCGCCGGGGCGCCTTCCGCTTCTCGCGTGACCCCGTTTCCTCTTCCTCCCGGCTCCCCTCCCGTACGGGTACGCCTCCGGGGCGCTCGACACGGCACAAGGCCCCGCACCCTCGGAAATCGCGTGGATACGGGGCCGGTCACACTACGCGGCCGGTGACGCCGCCGGGAGGCTCAGCGCTCCTCGACCGGGACGAAGTCGCGCTCGACCACGCCCGTGTAGATCTGGCGCGGGCGACCGATGCGGGAGCCCGGCTCCTTGATCATCTCGTGCCACTGGGCGATCCAGCCCGGCAGCCGGCCGAGTGCGAACAGGACCGTGAACATCTCGGTCGGGAAGCCCATGGCCCGGTAGATCAGACCGGTGTAGAAGTCGACGTTCGGGTAGAGCTTGCGCTCGACGAAGTAGCCGTCGGACAGGGCGTGCTCCTCCAGCTTCAGGGCGATGTCGAGGAGCTCGTCCTCCTTGCCCAGCGCGGAGAGCACGTCGTGCGCGGCGGCCTTGATGATCTTGGCGCGGGGGTCGAAGTTCTTGTAGACCCGGTGGCCGAAGCCCATCAGGCGGACGCCGTCCTCCTTGTTCTTCACCTTGCGGATGAAGGTGTCGACGTCGTTGCCCGAGTCGCGGATACCCTCGAGCATCTCCAGGACGGACTGGTTGGCACCACCGTGCAGCGGGCCCCACAGGGCGCTGATGCCGGCCGAGATCGAGGCGAACATGTTGGCCTGCGAGGAGCCGACCAGGCGGACCGTGGAGGTCGAGCAGTTCTGCTCGTGGTCGGCGTGCAGGATCAGCAGCTTGTCCAGCGCGGCGACCACGACCGGGTCCGGCTCGAACTCCTGCGCGGGGACCGAGAAGGTCATGCGCAGGAAGTTCTCGACGTAACCGAGGTCGTTGCGCGGGTAGACGAACGGGTGACCGATCGACTTCTTGTACGCGTACGCCGCGATCGTCGGGAGCTTGGCGAGCAGGCGGATCGTGGAGAGGTTGCGCTGCTTCTCGTCGAACGGGTTGTGGCTGTCCTGGTAGAAGGTCGACAGCGCCGAGACGACCGACGACAGCATCGCCATCGGGTGGGCGTCGCGCGGGAAGCCCGTGTAGAAGTTCTTGACGTCCTCGTGCAGCAGGGTGTGCTGCGTGACCTCGTTCTTGAACGAGGCGAGCTCGTCGACGGTCGGCAGCTCACCGTTGATCAGCAGGTAGGCCACCTCCAGGAAGGTGGAGCGCTCGGCCAGTTGCTCGATCGGGTAGCCGCGGTACCGGAGGATGCCCTGCTCACCGTCGAGGTAGGTGATGGCGGATTTGTAGGCGGCCGTGTTGCCGTATCCGCTGTCCAAGGTCACGAGACCGGTCTGGGCGCGCAGCTTCCCGATGTCGAAGCCCTTGTCGCCGACGGTGCTGTCGACCACCGGGTAGGTGTACTCGCCGCCGTCGTACCGCAGAACTACAGAGTTGTCGCTCACGTCTTCCCTCACCGACGTAGTGCCTCATCTTCGAGGTGCCCTGACTGTCTCTACCATCCCCCATTTGGCTCAGGAGAGTGCACTCGGGGTCGACCATTGGGCCCATTGGCGGCACTCAGTGCCGTCAACCTGTTCATCCTGCCCCCTCGTTCCGGCCACGGGAAGTGCTGTGTGACCTTTACGACTCATTTGATCGATCATTTTTTCTGACACTGCGTCAGGCTGTGGGTTCCGGCCCACCGGACGGCGGTTTTCAGCCGCCGCCGAGACGGAAGTCCAGGGCCGTGCAGCGCCGCCCCGCCGACACCGTGCGCACCGCCTGGCCGATCGCCCTGCGCGACCCGACGAGGACGACCAGCTTCTTGGCCCGGGTCACCGCCGTGTAGAGCAGGTTGCGCTGGAGCATCATCCAGGCGCCGGTGGTGACCGGGATCACCACGGCCGGATACTCGCTGCCCTGCGAGCGGTGGATGGTCACCGCGTACGCGTGCGCCAGTTCGTCCAGCTCGTCGAATTCGTACGGCACCTCCTCGTCCTCGTCCGTCAGCACCGTCAGACGCTGGTCGACCGGGTCGAGCGAGGTGACCACGCCCACGGTGCCGTTGAAGACACCGTTCTCCCCCTTCTCGTAATTGTTGCGAATCTGGGTGACCTTGTCCCCGACGCGGAAGACCCGGCCGCCGAACCGCTTCTCCGGCAGGTCGGGCCGGCCCGGGGTGACCGCCTGCTGGAGCAGGCCGTTCAGTGTGCCGGCGCCCGCCGGGCCGCGGTGCATGGGGGCGAGCACCTGCACGTCCCGGCGCGGGTCGAGCCCGAACCGGGCCGGGATCCGGCGCGCCGCCACGTCCACGGTGAGCCGGCCGGCCTCCTCGGTGTCGTCCTCGACGAAGAGGAAGAAGTCCTTCATGCCGTCGGTCAGCGGATGCTGCCCGGCGTTGATCCGGTGCGCGTTGGTCACCACACCCGACTGCTGGGCCTGGCGGAAGACGCGCGTGAGGCGGACGGCGGGCACCGGGCTGCCGTCGGCCAGCAGGTCGCGCAGCACCTCGCCGGCGCCCACGCTGGGGAGCTGGTCCACGTCCCCGACGAACAGCAGGTGCGCGCCCGGGGGCACGGCCTTGGCCAGCTTGTTGGCCAGCAGCAGGTCCAGCATGGACGCCTCGTCCACGACCACCAGGTCGGCGTCCAGCGGGCGGTCCCGGTCGTAGGCCGCGTCCCCGCCGGGCTTGAGCTCCAGCAGGCGGTGCACGGTGGAGGCCTCCGCGCCGGTGAGCTCCGACAGGCGCTTGGCGGCCCGGCCGGTGGGCGCGGCCAGCACCACTTTGGCCTTCTTGGCCCGCGCCAGCTCCACGATCGAGCGCACCGTGAAGGACTTGCCGCAGCCGGGGCCGCCGGTCAGCACGGCCACCTTCTCGGTCAGGGCCAGCTTGACCGCAGCCTCCTGCTCGGGGGCGAGGTCGGCCCCCGTACGGCCCTTCAGCCAGGCCAGCGCCTTGTCCCAGGCCACGTCCCGGAAGACGGGCATCCGGTCGGCGTTGGCGCGCAGCAGGCGCAGCAACTGGGCGGACAGGGACAGCTCGGCGCGGTGGAAGGGCACCAGGTAGATCGCCGTGACCGCCTCGCCGCCGTCCGGGCCGGGCACCCGCTCCCGTACGACACCGGGGTCGGCGCCGTCCTCGGGGGGCTCGGCGAGTTCGGCGAGGCACTCGATGACGAGCCCGGTGTCAACCTGGAGGAGCTTGACCGCGTCCGTGATCAGCCGCTCCTCGGGCAGGAAGCAGTGACCCTGGTCGGTGGACTGCGACAGCGCGTACTGCAGGCCCGCCTTGACCCGCTCCGGGCTGTCGTGCGGGATGCCGACGGACTGCGCGATCTTGTCGGCGGTCAGGAAGCCGATGCCCCAGACGTCGGCGGCCAGCCGGTACGGCTGGTTCTTCACCACCGAGATCGACGCGTCGCCGTACTTCTTGTAGATGCGCACCGCGATCGAGGTGGAGACCTCGACGGTCTGGAGGAAGAGCATGACCTCCTTGATCGCCTTCTGCTCCTCCCAGGCGTCGGCGATCTTCCTGGTCCTCTTGGGGCCGAGGCCGGGCACCTCGATCAGGCGCTTGGGCTCCTCCTCGATGATCTTCAGGGTGTCCAGGCCGAAGTGCTGGGTGATGCGGTCGGCGAAGACCGGTCCGATGCCCTTGACCAGGCCGGAGCCGAGATAGCGGCGGATGCCCTGGACAGTGGCCGGGAGCAAGGTGGTGTAGTTGTCCACCTGAAACTGCTTGCCGTACTGCGGGTGGGAGCCCCAGCGGCCCTCCATGCGCAGCGACTCGCCGACCTGGGCGCCGAGCAGCGCGCCGACGACCGTCAGGAGGTCACCGGCGCCCCGGCCGGTGTCGACGCGGGCCACCGTGTAGCCGTTCTCCTCGTTGGCGTACGTGATCCGCTCGAGCACGCCCTCCAGCACGGCCGGACGCCGCTCCCCGTCACCGGCCCGCACGCTCCGACTCGCCTCCGTGGTCATGACCCGACGGTACCGCCGGGCTGTCCTAGCGCCGCCTAGTGGGCCGGGGGCCCGGCTCCGTGCCGGCGGGTCCGGCGGCGGGTCAGGCGGCGGGTCGGGCAGCCCGCCGCTCACCCGGCCTTGCCCTCGGCGAGGGTGTGGGCCACCAGGGCGTTGGAGTGGCCGTGCCCCAGACCGTGCTCGGCCTTGAGCCAGTTGACCAGTTCCGAGTGCTTGGTCAGCGGCGCGGAGCGGATGAGGCCTTCCCCTCGGCGATCGGCCGGCCGTAGGCGAACTCATCGCCCGGACGGCGGCGAGTTCGCGCCACCCCCGACCCCGAAGCGCAACGATCCGGCAACGGACCTTGCGGCCGGTTGTGTAATCGTTTCCAATCGCTGATGTAATCGATTCCACGAGGAGGTGGAAGGGCGATGGCGAGCATCAAGGACGTCGCCGCCGCGGCCGGCGTGTCCGTCGCCACGGTCTCGCGCGTCCTGAACGAGCACCCGTCGGTCAGCGCCGACGCACGCGCACGCGTGCTGGCCGCCGTCGAGACACTGGGATACCGCCCGAACGCCGTCGCCCGGTCCCTGCGCACCCACCGGACCCGCACCCTGGGCCTGGTCATCAGCGACGTGCTCAACCCGTACTTCACCGCACTGGCCCGCTCCGTCGAGGAGGAGGCCCGCGCCCTCGGCCACAGCGTGATCATCGGCAACGCCGACGAGCGGCCCGCCCTCCAGGACCACCACGTACGGACCCTGCTCGACCGCCGCATCGACGGCCTCCTGGTCTCCCCCACCGACGGCGGCTCCCCGCTGATGCTGGACGCCGCGCGCGCGGGCACGCCGATGGTGTTCGTGGACCGGTGGATCGAGGGCGTGGACGTGCCCGTGGTCCGCTCGGACGGGCGGGCGGCCGTACGGGATCTCGTCGCCCACCTGTACGGGCTCGGCCACCGGCGGCTCGCGATCATCGCGGGTCCCGCGGCCACCACCACCGGCCGTGAGCGCGTCGAGGCGTTCCGCGAGGCACTGGCCGCCCACGGCGTCCCGCTCCCGGACGCGTACGTCGGCCGGGGCGACTTCAAGGCCGGGAGCGGCCGGCGGGTCACCGAGGGCTTCCTCGGCCTGCCCGTGCCTCCCGAGGCCGTCTTCGCCGCCGACAACCTGATGGCGCTGGGCGCGCTGGACGCCATCCGCGCGCGCGGGCTGCGGGTGCCCGACGACATCGCGCTGGCCGCGTTCGACGACATCCCGTGGTTCCCGCACACCGACCCGCCGATCACCGCGATCGCCCAGCCCACCGGCGAGTTGGGGCGGGCCGCCGTACGCGCCCTGGTCGACCGCATAGGGGGGCGGCCCGCGCGGTCCGTCACTCTGCCCGCACGGCTGGTCGTACGCCGCTCCTGCGGCGAGCCGGGGGCGGCGCCGTGACGGACGGCCCGGCGCCGGCGACCTGACCACCACCGGCGCCCGGAATGGCCGGTATCCACCGGCCGGCCCCGGCCGACCACCCTCGTGAATCACCCCCGTGAGGAGAAAGCACACATGTACGACTACGACCTCCTGGTCGTGGGGTCGGCCAACGCCGACCTGGTGATCGGTGTCGAGCGGCGGCCCGCCGCCGGGGAGACGGTGCTCGGTTCCGATCTGAGCGTCCACCCCGGCGGCAAGGGCGCCAACCAGGCCGCGGCCGCCGCCCGGCTCGGGGCCCGGACGGCCCTGCTGGCCCGGGTCGGCGACGACGCCCACGGCCGGCTGCTGCTCGACTCCCAGCGCGCGGCCGGGGTCGACCTGGCGGGCGTGCTGGTGGGCGGGGCGCCGACCGGGGTCGCGCTGATCACGGTGGACCCGTCCGGGGACAACAGCATCGTGGTCTCGCCGGGTGCCAACGGCCGGCTCACCCCGGAGGACGTCCGCGCGGCCGGCGCCCTCCTGCGCGCCTCCCGGGTGGTCTCGGCGCAACTGGAGATCCCGCTGGAGACGGTCGTGGAGGTGGTGCGGAACCTGACGGCGGGAAGCCGCTTCGTGCTGAACCCGTCGCCGCCGCGCCCCCTGCCGCAGGAACTCCTGAAGGCCTGCGACCCGCTGATCGTGAACGAGCACGAGGCGAGGGTGATCCTGGGCGGCTCCGAGGCGGGCGACACCCCCGAGAGCTGGGCGCGCGACCTGCTGGCCCTCGGCCCGCGTTCGGTGGTGATCACCCTGGGCGGCGAGGGCGCGCTGGTGGCGTCCGCCGACGGGGTCGCCCGGGTCCCGTCCGTGAAGGTGGACGCCGTGGACACCACGGGCGCGGGCGACGCGTTCACCGCGGCGCTGGCCTGGCGGCTGGGCGCGGGCGCGTCCCTGGAGGAGGCCGCGGCCTACGCCTCCCGGGTCGGCGCGCTCGCCGTCACCCGGCGGGGCGCGCAGGAGTCCTATCCCACGGCGGCGGAGGTCGACGCCTTGTGAAACAGGCGGGCATCCCCAGCTGTCAGGAGCTCTCGGGGTTTTCCTCATCATCCCGCGGCGGCCGTGCGGCCTGCCGGGCCTCTGCCACCGCCGCACATGTCGCGCGGGCCGACCAGGGCCGCTGGAGGGCCAGTCGTCCGGCCACGGAGCCCAGCCAGGCCGGGTCGCCGAACAGGTGTGCCTCGCCTGCCTGAGCGGTCTGTCTCAGCAATTCTTCAAACAGCACGAGTTCGGTGCCACCGTAGAAGCGGGGGTGCCGGTCGAAGCGGGCCACCCAATCCTCGTAGGGGTGTCGCAGTGTCATGTGCAGATAACCGCTGCCCCGCCCCCTCCAGGGGCCCGGCAGGCCGCCGAGCATTCCCATCGGGGAGTAGTTTCCCTTCCTCGGGTACTTGGCGCCCAGGGTGAAGAACATCCCCGGCATGACCCTGGGCCATGGGATCAGATGTCCCTCCGAGTCCGGCTCGTGCTGGTACAGCCCGTCCGCGCGGAGTTCGACCCAGTGGCCTTTCGGCCCGCAGGAGTCTCCCACCACCCAGCGGCCGTCGGTCAGTTCCAACGGCCCCAGGGACGTTCTCCTGTCCTTCTCCGTCATACGGTCATTGGATCACGTGCGTTAGGAACCGGTCCGCCGTTTCCGCCAGCACGTCCCGTCCGTCGCACGCCCACAAGTCCTCGTTGAACAGCTCGACTTCGATGAGACCCGTGTAGCCGGCCGCCTCCACGTACCGCTTCCACTCCCGCATGTCGATCGAGCCGTCGCCGATCTGACCGCGGCCGTTGAGCACACCCTCGGGCAGCGGGGTGGTCCAGTCGGCGAGCTGGAAGGTGTGGATGCGGCCGCCCGCGCCCGCCCGGGCGATCTGCTCGGGAGCGGTGTCGTCCCACCAGATGTGGTACGTGTCGACGGTGACGCCGACCTGCTGGGCGGGGAAGCGCTCGGCGAGGTCGAGCGCCTGGGCGAGGGTGGAGACCACGCAGCGGTCGGCGGCGTACATGGGGTGCAGCGGTTCGATGGCCAGGCGGACCCCGCGCTCGGCCGCGTACGGGCCGAGGACGGCGAGGGCGTCCGCGATGCGCTCACGGGCCCCGTGCAGGTCCTTGCTGCCGGCGGGCAGTCCGCCGGAGACCAGCACCAGCGTGTCCGTGCCGAGCATCGCGGCCTCGTCGATCGCCGCGTGGTTGTCGCCCAGTGCCTCGGCCCGCTCGACCGGGTCGATCGCCGTGAGGAAGCCGCCCCGGCACAGGGTGGTGACGGTGAGGCCCGCGTCCCGTACGAGCTTGGCGGCGGCCTCCACCCCGTACGCCTGGACCGGTTCGCGCCACAGGCCCACGCCCGGCACACCCAACTCCAGGCAGCTGTCCACCAGTTCCGGCAGTGACAGCTGCTTGACCGTCATCTGGTTGATGGAGAAGCGTTCCAGACCCGTGCTCATTGGTTCACCCCGTACAGCGACAGCAGGTTCTTCATCCGCTCCTCGGCGAGCCGCGGATCCGGGAACAGGCCGAGTCCGTCGGCGAGTTCGTAGGCGCGGGCGAGGTGCGGCAGGGAGCGGGCCGACTGGAGGCCGCCGACCATCGTGAAGTGCGTCTGGTGCCCGGCGAGCCAGGCCAGGAACACCACGCCCGTCTTGTAGAAGCGGGTGGGGGCCTGGAAGAGGTGCCGGGACAGCTCGACCGTGGGGTCGAGCAGGCCGCGGAAGCCCTTGACGTCCCCGGCGTCCAGGACCCGTACCGCCTCGGCCGCCAGCGGTCCGAGCGGGTCGAAGATGCCGAGCAGCGCGTGGCTGAAGCCCTCCTCGTCGCCGGCGATCAGCTCCGGGTAGTTGAAGTCGTCGCCGGTGTAGCAGCGCACGCCCTGCGGCAGGCGGCGGCGCAGGTCGATCTCCCGCTGGGCGTCCAGCAGCGAGATCTTCACTCCGTCGACCTTGTCGGGGTGGGCGGCGATGACCTCGAGGAAGGTGCCGGTGGCCGCGTCCAGGTCGGCCGAACCCCAGTAGCCCTCCAGCGCAGGGTCGAACATGGGGCCGAGCCAGTGCAGGATCACCGGCTCGGTGGCCTGGCGCAGCAGGTGGCCGTAGATCTCCAGGTACTCCTCCGGGCCCTTCGCCGTGGCCGCCAGGGCGCGCGAGGCCATCAGGATCGCCTGGGCGCCCGCCTCCTCCACGACGGCGAGCTGTTCTTCGTACGCGGCCCGGATCTGCGCGAGCGAGCCGTCGGTGAGCTGGTCGGTGCCGACGCCGCAGGCGATCCGCCCGCCGGCGCCGCGGGCCTCGGCCGCGGACCGGCGGATCAGTTCGGCCGCGCCCGCCCAGTCCAGGCCCATGCCGCGCTGCGCGGTGTCCATGGCCTCGGCGACGCCGAGCCCGTGGGCCCACAGGTGGCGGCGGAAGGCGAGGGTGGCGTCCCAGTCGACGGCGGCGGGCGAGTCGGGAGACACATCGGCGAACGGGTCGGCGACGACGTGCGCAGCCGAGAAGACCGTACGGGAGGTGAAGGGCGTGCCCGGGGCCGGGGCGAGCGGCTCGGTGCGGGGCTCGTAGGTCCGCAGCGCCCCGCCCGCGCCGGGCAGTCGGATGGTCACGGCTGGATCTCCGGTACGTCCAGGCGGCGGCCCTCGGCCGAGGACTTCAGGCCCAGTTCGGCGAGCTGGACACCACGGGCGCCGGCGAGCAGGTCCCAGTGGTAGGGGGCGTCGGCGTACACGTGCTTGAGGAACAGCTCCCACTGGGCCTTGAAGCCGTTGTCGAAGTCCTGGTTGTCGGGCACCTCCTGCCACTGATCGCGGAAGGCCTCGGTGGCGGGGATGTCGGGGTTCCAGACCGGCTTGGGGGTGGCGGAGCGGTGCTGGACGCGGCAGTTGCGCAGACCGGCGACGGCCGACCCCTCGGTGCCGTCCACCTGGAACTCGACCAACTCGTCGCGGTTGACGCGGACCGCCCAGGAGGAGTTGATCTGGGCGATCACGCCGCCCTCGAGCTCGAAGACGCCGTAGGCGGCGTCGTCGGCGGTGGCGGCGTAGGGCTTGCCGTTCTCGTCCCAGCGCTGGGGGATGTGGGTGGCGGCGAGGGCCTGTACGGAGGTCACCCGGCCGAACAGCTCGTGCAGCACGTACTCCCAGTGCGGGAACATGTCGACGACGATGCCGCCGCCGTCCTCGGCGCGGTAGTTCCAGGACGGGCGCTGGGCGTCCTGCCAGTCGCCCTCGAAGACCCAGTAGCCGAACTCGCCGCGCACGGACAGGATCCGGCCGAAGAAGCCGCCGTCGATCAGCCGCTTCAGCTTGAGCAGGCCGGGCAGGAAGATCTTGTCCTGGACGACGCCGTGCTTGATGCCGGCCTCGCGGGCGAGCCGGGCGAGCTCCAGGGCGCCCTCCAGGCCGGTGGCGGTGGGCTTCTCGGTGTAGACGTGCTTGCCGGCGGCGATCGCCCTTTTGATCGCCTCCTCGCGGGCCGAGGTGACCTGCGCGTCGAAGTAGATGTCGACGGCCGGGTCGGCGAGGACCGCCTCCAGGTCGGTCGAGACGTGTTCCAGGCCGTGCTTCTCGGCGAGCGCCCTCAGCGCGTGCTCGCGCCGGCCGACCAGGACCAGTTCCGGCCACAGCACGGTGCCGTCGCCGAGGTCGAGTCCGCCCTGCTCGCGCAGGGCGAGGATCGAGCGGACCAGATGCTGGCGGTACCCCATCCGCCCGGTCACACCGTTCATGGCGATCCGCACCGTCTTGCGTGTCACGTCAGCCCCTTCGTACGCGGTCCACGCGCCGCGTACGCCCCCGTGGTCGCACTGGTGAGCGTTGCAGCAAGCGCTTTCTATGCACAGAGAAGCTAGCCTCTGGACAGCGGTCCGGACAAGAGCGTGTCCAGGACGTGGTTGTTCGAGGCGGCGTACCGGCGGGCCGGGTGGCCGTAAGGTCTGCACGACACCCCCTGGCCGGCCGCATCCCCGCGGCGGGCCGCGGGTGGGCACGTACCGGCTGAGCACGGCACGTACGACGACGACATGCGCGACCGGAGGACGACGAGATGACGGTGACCCTGGCGGACGTGGCGGCCCGCGCACAGGTCTCTCCCGCGACGGTGTCGCGCGTGCTGAACGGCAACTACCCGGTCGCCGCGTCCACCCGGGAGCGGGTGCTGAAGGCGGTCGACGAGCTGGACTACGTGCTCAACGGCCCCGCGAGCTCGCTCGCCGCCGCGACCTCCGACCTGGTCGGCATCCTGGTGAACGACATCGCCGACCCCTTCTTCGGGATCATGGCCAGCGCCATCCAGTCGGAGATCGGCGGCCCCGGAGGCCGGGCCGGCGGGGAGCGGCTGGCGGTGGTGTGCAACACGGGCGGCTCACCGGACCGCGAGCTGACCTACCTGACCCTGCTGCAACGGCAGCGGGCGGCGGCGGTGGTGCTGACCGGCGGGGCCGTGGAGGACGCTCCGCACGCGGCGGCGGTCTCGGCGAAGCTGCGCAAGCTGGCCGACGCCGGGACGCGTGTGGTGCTGTGCGGACGGCCGCCGGTGCCCGGCACCCAGGCGATCGCGCTGGCCTTCGACAACAGGGGCGGCGCACGGCGGTTGACGGA
Source organism: Streptomyces sp. NPDC001292 (assembly GCF_042896465.1). Lineage (NCBI taxonomy): Bacteria > Bacillati > Actinomycetota > Actinomycetes > Kitasatosporales > Streptomycetaceae > Streptomyces > Streptomyces sp. NPDC001292. Next base: position 6,816 of record NZ_JBIAXG010000001.1, on the reverse strand, counting down.
ACATCTGATCGCGCTGGGCCACCGGCGGCTCGGCTACATCGCGGGCCCCGAGGAGCGGACGACCACCCGCCACCGCCTGGAGGGCCACCGGGAGGCGCTGGCGGCTGCGGACATCGAGGACGACCCCCGCCGGACGGTGTACGGCCGGTACGACCGCTCGTCCGGCCACGAGGCCACCCAGGAACTGCTGCGCCGCGACCCGTCCCTGACGGCGGTCGTCGCCGCGAACGACTCCGTCGCGCTGGGCGCCTGCGCCGCGCTGCGCGAGTCCGGTCTGCGCATCCCCCAGGACGTCTCGGTGGTGGGCTTCGACGACCTGCCCTTCAGCGTCGACACGGTCCCCGCCCTCACCACGGTCCGGCTGCCCCTGGCGGAGGCGGGTGCGCGCGCGGGCCGCATCGCGACGGGCCGCGAGGAGCCGCCGCCCGGAGGGGTCGCGACCGTCACGGGGGAGCTGATGGTGCGCGGGTCCACGGGGGCACCGCGCGAGGCATGACGCATCACGCGGATCCACAGGAGCACCGTGCGAGACATAACCGCATCACGCGGATCCACAGGAGCACCGTGCGAGACATAACCGCATCACGCGGATCCACAGGAGCACCGCGCGAGACATAACCGCATCACGCGGGCCCACAGGAGCAGCGCGCGAGACGTGAGGCGGGGCGGGCCGGGTGACCGCGCCCGTGGACGGACGGTCGCCGCCGGTCTAGCCTCGGACCGAGCGGTTTCTCTGACTGAGTCAAACATCCGTGTCCGCCCGGCGGCGGAACCGCGCCCGCCGCCCACCCCCTCACCCACGGGGCCCGCCATGACCGTCCAGGACATCCGCGCCTTCAACCGCTTCTACACCAACGCCATCGGCGCCCTCGACTACGGCCGCCACCTCTACGCCCCCTACACGCTCACCGAGTCACGGGTGCTCTACGAGCTCGCGCACGCGCCCCGGACCGACGCGGCCGACCTGCGGGCCGAACTCTCGCTGGACGCCGGGTACCTGAGCCGGATCCTCAACAAGTTCGAGCGGGAGGGACTGGTCGAGCGCGGGCCGTCCGAGCGTGATCCGCGGCGGCGGAGCATCACCCTCACCCCGCACGGCAGGGAGGCCGCCGGCCTGCTGGAGGAGCGGGCGCGGGAGTCCGTGGGCCGGCTGCTGCTCTCCGTGCCGCCGGCGGACCGGCCGCGACTGGCGGACGCGATGCGCACCGTCCGGGAGATCCTGTCCGAGGAGCGGGCACCCCGGCCGCAGGACGTCGTGCTGCGCGGGCCCGGACCCGGCGACCTGGGCTGGATCGTGCAGCGCAACGGCGCGGTGTACGCCGCCGAGTACGGCTGGAACGCCGACTACGAGGGCCTCGTGGCGAGGATCGTCGCCGACTTCGCCGAGGACCATGACCCGGACCTGGAGCGGGTGTGGATCGCCGAGCTCGACGGACGGCCGGTGGGGTGCGTGATGTGCGTACGGGACGAGGCCCCGGCCACCGCCCGGCTGCGGCTGCTGCTCGTCGGGCCCGAGGCGCGCGGACTGGGCATCGGCGACCGGCTGGTGCGGACGGTCGTCGACTTCGCGCGCGGGGCCGGCTACCGGGACCTGGTGCTGTGGACCAACGACGTGCTCGGCGGTGCCCGCCGCATCTACCAGCGGCACGGCTTCGTCCTGGTCGCCGAGCAGCCGCACCGCTCCTTCGGCAAGGATCTGGTGGGCCAGGACTGGCGGCTGAATCTGTCCGAACCGGGCGCATGACGTGGCGAGACGACGAGTAGGGTTCGTGCCCATGAAGCTCGCCTTCTCCACTCTGGGTGTGCCCGGTGTGCCCGTACCCGACGTGGTCCGGCTCGCCGCCGCACACGGTTACCACGGCGTCGAGCTGCGCGCCCACCCCGAGGAGCCGGTGCACCCCGGGCTCGGTGCCGGTGAACGGGCCGAGGTGGCCGCCGCGTTCGAGGCGGGCGGGGTCGAGATCCTGGGGCTCGCGGGGTACGCGCGGGTCGCAGCGCCCGGCGACGACGCGGCCGTGGTACGCGAGATCCGTGAACTCCTGCGGCTTGCCGGGGACTTGGGCGCTTCCTTCGTACGGGTGTTTCCCGGCGCGGATCCGCACCGGCCGCAGCAGGAGGGCGACGCCGTCGCCGCCCGGCGGCTGGCGGCCGTCGCCGGGTACGGCGCCGACCTCGGCGTCCGCGTCCTGCTCGAGACCCACGACTCGCACCGCACGGGCGCGGACGTCCTGCGCGTCCTCGGTCCGGTCGGCCACCGCCAGGTCGGCGCCCTGTGGGACGTGATGCACACCTGGCTGGGCGGCGAGCAGCCCTCGGACACCTTCGCCGCCCTCTCCCCGTACCTCGGCTACGTCCAGGTCAAGGACATCGCCTCGGCCGACGACACGACGCCCCTCCCCCTGGGCGCGGGTGTCCTGCCGCTCGCCGAGTGCGTGGAGGTCCTCGCCCGCCACGGCTGGGACGGCTGGCTGTGCTGGGAGTACGAGAAGCGCTGGTACGAGACCGCGGCACCGCTGCCGGACCTGCTCGGTCCGGGGCGGGAGCACCTGGGCCGGCTGCTGACCGAGTCGGCCTGAGCTCCGCCGGGCCGGGCGGCCACCGTCGCGCTCACCGCGGCCGCCCGACGGGGTGCGACGGCGCAAGGCCTTCGGCGTGGACGGCGCTCTCCAGGACCGGAACGGACGGCTGCTCGCGGCGGCGGCCCGGCGCCAGGGAGGTCAGCGCCACCCCGCCCACCAGCAGCGCCGCCGCGCACCAGCGCAGGGCGCTCACCGATTCACCGAGGAAGAGCGCCGCCGAGGACATGCCGAAGACCGGGACCAGCAGCGAGAACGGCGCGACCGTGGAGGCCGGGTGGCGGCGCAGCAGCCAGCCCCAGGCGCCGAAGCCGAAGACCGTGGTGATCCAGGCGACGTAGAGGACGGTGCCCGTGCCCTGCCAGTCCAGGGCGCGCAGCGCGGCCAGGTCCCGGGAGGAGCCCTCCAGCAGCAGCGACAGGCCGAGCAGCGGCAGGACCGGGACCGTGCTCACCCAGACCATGAAGTTCAGCGCGTCCGGGGACGCCGCCTTGCGGGTCAGGACGTTGGAGACGCCCCAGCAGGCCGCCGCGGCGACGACGAGCGCGAAGGCCCCGAGAGGGCCCGCGGTGCCCTCGTCCACGGCCGCGACGCCGATGCCGGCGAGCGCCACGCCCATGCCCAGCACCCGTACGCCCGAGGGCCGTTCGCCCAGCACCAGGAAGGCGAACAGGGCCGTGAACACCGCCTGGATCTGGAGCACCAGGGAGGAGAGCCCGGCGGGCATCCCGGCGTCCATCCCGACGAACAGCAGCCCGAACTTGGCGACGCCGAGCACCAGCCCCACCGCCACGATCCACTTCCACGCCACCTTCGGCCGGCCCACCAGGAAGACGGCGGGGACCGCGGCCGCCAGGAAGCGCAGGGCCGAGAAGAGCAGGGGCGGGAAGTGGCCGAGACCGACCTCGATGACGGTGAAGTTGACGCCCCAGACGGCGGCGACGAGGACGGCGAGCAGGACATGGACGGGTCGCATGTACTGAGGATCACTTCCGCGGACCGTGAAGCACCAGCGATGATTGCTGCACCATTGCGTGAAGCATCACTAACCGGTCGGCCCGTCGGAGGAACCGTGCTCGATCTCCAGCGTCTGCGCGCCCTGCACGCCGTCTCCGTGCACGGCACCGTCGGGGCGGCCGCCACCGTGCTCGGATACACCTCGTCGGCGGTGTCGCAGCAGATCGCCAAGCTGGAGCGGGAGACCAGGACCGTCCTGCTGGAGCGCGAGGGGCGCGGGGTGCGGCTCACCGACGAGGCACACCAACTGGTGGCCGCCGCCGGGGAGTTGCTGGCGATCGTGGAGCGCGCCGAGACCGAGCTGGAGGAGCGGCGGGGGGTGCCCGCCGGGCGGCTGCTGGTGGCGGCGTTCGCCTCGGCGGCGCGCGGGCTCATGCCCCGCGTCCTGGCGGATCTGGCCCACCGGCACCCGGCCCTGGACGCCCGGCTCAGCGAGGTCGACCCGCACCTGTCGGTGGACCTGGTCGCCAAGGGCGCCGTCGACCTGGCCGTCGCGCACGACTGGGACATCGCCCCGCTGCCCGCGCCGGCCGGGGTGGAACAGGCGGTCATCGGGGACGACCTGTGCGACCTGCTGGTGCCGGCCGGGCACCCGTTCGCGGGGCGGACGGCGGTACGGCGCGAGGAGCTGGGCGGCGAGCGGTGGATCTGCCAGCCGCCGGGCCGGGTCTGCAGCGACTGGCTGCTGCGCACCCTGCGCGCCGCCGGACACGAGCCGGACGTGGTCCACCAGGCCGACGAGAACCCGACCCTGGTCGCCCTGGTCGCCGCGGGCCTGGGCGTCGCGCTGATCCCGCGCCTGGGCCGGGGCCCGCTGCCCGAGGGGGTCGTGGAGGTGCCGCTGGACCCCATGCCCGTACGGCGGTTGTACGCGCTGTGGCGCACGGGCGCCGCGCGCCGGCCGGCCATCGCGGAGACGGTCCGCACCCTGCGGGAGCACTGGCCCGCGGTGTCCGCCCACACGCCCCGCTGAACCGCCGCGGCCACACCCGCACCGACGTGCGGGAATCCGCTCCCGGCCGGGAACCCGGCCCCGCCCCCGCCCGTCCAACCGGCGAGCTGCCGGAGAGTCCGCGCGGTGCGGTGTCGGCCTCGCCGACGGCTGCGATCGCCGACCACCCTCTCCTCCGCACCGCGGCCGGCAGCCCGCCGCCGTCGGCGCGCCCCCTCCGGCAGCGCCGGCGGCGGCTCTCACCGGTTCCTGTGCACTCCCTTGACTGGCAGAAACTTCCCGGATATTGGTGACTCCTCGGAAGTTTCCTTCAGTGGTCCTCCAGCCGATCTCCTCCGGAAGGGGCGCACGTGCACGACACCAGCACGGGAACCACCGCACTTCCCTCCAGACGTACCGTCCTCGCCGCCACCGCCGGCATCACCGCCGCCCTGGCGGTCCAGGGCACCGGCACCGCCCACGCCGCCTCTTACAACGACAAGAAGCTGCATGCCCTCATCTCCCGGATGACGCTCGAGGAGAAGGTCGGCCAGCTCTTCGTGACGCGGGTCTACGGCCACTCGGCCACCGCCCCGACGCAGGCCGACATCGACGCCAACCTCAAGGAGATCGGCGTCCGCACGGCAGCCGAGCTGATCGCCAAGTACCGGGTCGGCGGCATCATCTACTTCGCCTGGGCCCACAACACCCAGAACCCGCACCAGATAGCCGACCTGTCCAACGGGATCCAGCAGGCCTCCCTCGGGCAGCCGCGCGGCCTGCCCATGCTCGTCGCCACCGACCAGGAGCACGGCATCGTCTGCCGCGTGGGCAAGCCCGCGACCCTCTTCCCGGGCGCCATGGCGATCGGCGCGGGCGGCTCGCCCGCCGACGCCCACACCCTGGGCCGTATCTCCGGTGCGGAGCTGCGCGCCCTCGGCATCAACCAGGACTACTCCCCCGACGCCGACGTGAACGTCAACCCGGCCAACCCGGTCATCGGCGTACGGTCCTTCGGCGCCGACCCGGACGCGGTGGCGAGGCTGGTGGCCGCGGAGGTGAAGGGCTACCAGAGCTCACGGGTGGCGGCGACCGCCAAGCACTTCCCCGGGCACGGGGACACGGTCGACGACAGCCACGCCAAGCTCCCCTACATCCACCACACCCGCGAGCAGTGGGAGCAGCTGGACGCGCCGCCGTTCCGGGCCGCGATCGCCGCCGGCATCGACTCGATCATGACGGCCCACATCGTCGTCCCGGCGCTGGACGACTCCGACGACCCGGCCACCCTCTCCCACCCGATCCTCACCGGCATCCTGCGCGGCCGACTCGGCTACGACGGGGTCGTGGTGACCGACTCGCTCGGCATGGAGGGCGTGCGCACCAAGTACGGCGACAACCGGGTGCCGGTGCTCGCGCTGAAGGCGGGCGTGGACCAGCTGCTCAACCCGCCCTCGCTGGACGTGGCCTGGAACGCGGTGCTGAACGCGGTGCGCGACGGCGAGCTGACCGAGGCACGGCTGGACGAATCGATCCTGCGCATTCTGCGGCTGAAGGCGAAGCTGGGACTGCTCGAGGACCCCTACGTCAGCCAGGCGGACGTCGACCGCGTCGTGGGCATCGGCACCCACCTGGCGGCGGCCGACCGCATCGCCGAGCGCACCACCACCCTGCTGGCCAACGAGGGCCGCCTGCTGCCGCTGTCCCGCCGCAGCCACAGCAAGCTGCTCGTCGTCGGCGCCGACCCCGCCTCCCCGTCGGGCACCACGGGCCCGCCCACCGGAGTGCTCGCCGCCGCCCTCACCGAACTCGGCTTCCAGGCCACGGCGTTGTCGACCGGCACCGCCCCGTCGGCGGCGACCGTCGACAAGGCGGTGGCCGCGGCACAGGACGCGGACGCGGTGGTGGTCGGGACGTACAACGTCACGGCGAGCAGCTCCCAGAGGACGCTGGTGGAACGGCTCGTCGCCACCGGCCGCCCGGTGATCGCGGTGGCGATCCGCAACCCTTACGACATCGCCCAACTGCCGACCGTACCGGCCTACTTGGCGGCCTACTCCTGGACGGACGTGGAACTGCGCGCCGCCGCACGGGTGATCGCGGGCCAGGTGAGGCCGCGCGGCAAGCTCCCGGTGCCGGTCCAGCGGGCGGACGACCCGGCGCAGGTCCTGTACCCCATCGGGTACGGCCTGTCGTACTAGGGCGTGTTTCGAAAGTAGCGCCGTCCGCCCGGAGGGCGGGCCCCGCGGCGTCTGGTGCGGTGCATCGCAAGGCGGAGGGTCGTCCGCGTAC